>CAZEJK010000281.1:0-6647 GCA_964512045.1 uncultured Thermoanaerobaculia bacterium | reverse complement strand
GGCCTGGGACAGCGGGAGCTTCGAGATCGATCAGACGACGACCGGCTGCTCCTCGGCCAGCCCCCGCATCTCCCGCAATGCCAACGGTCGCTACGTCGCGTTCGTCTCCAGCTGTGACCTGGATGCCGCCAACGGCGATGGCAACACCGAGGTGTTCCAGTGGGACCGATCGACCGGCAGCTACGACCAGATCACCGACTCCGCATCACCAGTCGCCAACGACGCCCCCTCGACCAACGGCGACGGTCGCTACATCGCGTTCCTGTCGGATGCCGACTACGCCGGCAGTAACAGTGACGGTAACCTCGAGGTCTTCAGATGGGACCGCACCAGTGACACGTTCGAGCAGATGACCGACACCACGCCGCTTGACCCGTCGCTCCTGCTCCATATCTCCACGGACATGGACTCGAGCGGGCGGTGGATCGCCACCGAGCGGCTCAACCCGCTGGCATCGCCCGCAAGCTCCGTGGTCTACATCGACGCCGACACCTTGACGGCGCCAACTCTGGCGTTCGACGGTCAGCTACCCGTGATCGGCGTCAGCGACGACTCACCGATCGTGGCGTTCGAGTCCTCCGGCGATCTCGTCGGCCTCAACAGCGACGGCAACCGTGAGGTCTGGCGAGGGCTCACCCTGTACGAAGGCGGCTCGGTGACGCCTCCCGGGCAGGTGTGCTCCACCCCAAACGTGGCGATACCGGACAACAATGCCGCAGGCGTATCAGACACGTTGACCGTCAGTGACTCGGGCTCGATCACCGATTTGGACGTGATCGTCCGCATCACACACACCTATGTTGGCGATCTGGTCGTCCAGCTCACCCATCTCGATACCGGAACGAGTGCCATCCTGATCGACCGGCCGGGCAACCCCGACTCCTTTTACGGGTGTCGCAAGAACAACATCGACGCCACCTTGGACGACTCCGCAGCAGATCCCGTCGAGGACGAGTGTCAGGCCAATAACTGCGCCATCTGCGGCACGTTCTCGCCGAACAACCCGCTGGGCGTGTTCAACGGCGAAGATGTTGGCGGCACCTGGGAGATCACCGTCAGCGACCTCGCAGGAGGCGACACCGGCGTGCTCACCGAGTGGTGCGTGGACTACGAGTGAGGGAGGGTCACCACATGAAGCCTCACACCTCGACAACGCTGATCCACGTCGCGATGGTGGTCATGGTCGCCACTGCTGGGTCCACCCCGCTCTGGAGCGCTCCTCCCAGGTCACACGCTGACGGCCCGACCCGAGACGGGCGGGCAGCGCTCGGCGGCCCCGACACGTTCGGCTACGCTTTTGCTGACAGCACCCAGGCCGAGTGCTCGTTCAGCTTCGTGGACATCGCCGGAGCCGGAACCGCTCTGAGCTTCACGGATCCGGACGATGGTGGCGCTGCCGTCAGCCTCTCCGCAGCCTTCGAGCTCTACGGCAGCAGCTACGCCAACGCTGTCGTGTCAACGAACGGCTATCTGGCGTTCGCAAGCGGGCTCGACGCGGAGGACGGCACGGACTTCTCCAACGACACCGTTCCTGCGATACCGGATACGGCCACGGCGACGATCGCTCGGGTTCTGGCGCTGCACGACGATCTGGAGGCGGGGGCCGCCGGCACAGCATGGTTCGATACCTTCCCAGCCTGCCCCCGGCCACCAGACACGGGTGGCAGCGAGACATGTACCGTGATCCAGTGGAGCGACTGGAGCATCCGGGGCGGCGGCGTCCTCGGTGACATCCAGATTCTCCTCTACCACGACTCGCGCGAGGTCGTGGCCCAGCACAACGCCATCGGCTCCACCGGTGGCTCCGCGACAGTCGGCATCCAGGGCTCCTCCGGCGACTCCGGTCTCGCCTATGCGGTGAACGCAGCCGGATCCATCCCCGCAGGCGGCCACGCTGTCTGCTTCTTCCACCCCTCCCACCCGCTGCAGCGCACAGACCTCGCCGTCTCGCTGGTCGACAAGACGGAGACTGTCGTTCCCGGAGGCGAGGTCGGTTACCTGCTCGAGGTCGCAAACCCCTACGGACCCAGTGCTGTCACCAGCGCCACCGTGAACGCCCAGTTTCCCACCGAGCTCAGCTGCTCGTGGGCCTGCGCCGGGGAGGCTGGAGCGGCGTGCAGCGCAGCGGGCACGGGCGACATCAGCGACTCGGTGGATCTTCCGCTCGGCGCCAGCGTCGCCTTCGAGGTCAGCTGCTCCGTCGCCCAGAGCGCAACCGGAGCATTGGACGTACAGGCCGAAGCGTCCCGCACCGGCTGGACCGATCTCGATCCGGCCGACAACTCGGCCGCGGACACCAACGCCGTGCTCGGTCTCGACCTCGGAACAGCGCCTGCTCCGTACCCGACCAGCCTCGTTGACAACGGCGCCCGGCACGGCATCGACGGTGCACTCTTCCTCGGTATGGGCAGCACCGCAGACGACGGAGTGACGTTCGTGGATCCCCTCGACCCTGGCACCACGGCGCGAATCGAGGTGACGGCTTCCAGCATCGGACGGCTCGACGCCTGGATCGATTTCAACCGCGACGGCGACTGGAGCGACGCGGACGAGCAGGTCGCGCAGAATGTGGTCCTCGACACCGGCGTCAACGAGCTCCTGATCCCGATCCCGATCACGGCGACACCCGGAAGCACCTGGACACGGTTCCGGCTTTCCAGGCTCGGCGGGCTCGCATCGACCGGAGTCGCTGACCACGGCGAGGTGGAGGACCACGCGATCACAACCGTACCGGTCACGTTGCTGTCGTTCGAGGCCGAGTAGCGAGCGACGTTCCGCATCATGCCCAACGGCACCGCCGGGGACCGCGGGCACGCACCGTTGCCCGCATGACGGACCAGGCTCCGCGCACGATCATCCAACGAAGCCCCCCGGCGCCGGCCGTGGTCCCGACACCGGCCCCGGTAGCCGGCAGCCGGCCCCGGACCGGGTTCGGGTCCGGGCCGAAGCGTCATCGCTCCTGCCTCGCCTGCTCGTCTCGATTCGCCCTCAGGTCGCGAGCGCGTGCTTCCGATGACAACCCATGCCAAGACAACACCGAGTGCAGGCTACGTTCGATACAGCTCGCGCCCGGTTCTGCCGGGAGACCGGGCGCACATTCTGAAACGCTCTTCTGCCGACGTCTATCTTCGTCCAAGCAGCACGACCACAGCCTTCCCACCGAGAGACTGGGCGTCGTACCAGAAGTCCACGCTTCGAATGACGCGCTTGCCGCCGTTCAGGTTGATCACACGCGTCTCGCCACCGGCTGGTATCACCCGTCGCAGCTCGATCTCCTGGGTCTCACCGTTACCGAAGGTGACCTTGACCTTACGAAACTCCACGGCGTGCTTGCGTACCACGATCTTGATCGCGGTGTACCGCCCGCGATCGCCGGTGACCACAATCCGGTCGTGATCCACGCGATCTTCGACCGTTCGCTTTCCGAGGCGGGTCCACGCTCCCGCCGCCTCCGCGACGACAGCACCCGCCGTCACCACCAGGCCAACAACAAGCAGAGAAACAACACAGCGTCGCATGATGCCCCCTTTCGTCCGCGTTCGACGATGACCGCAGACCCGGGTTGACCGCGCGGAGGGCGGCCCCGCGCTACGGCGTAACCCAGGTCACACCGCGCTCCAGTTTCCAATGCTCCTGGGATTTTACCCGACGGTGGGCATCTGGGCGCCGAGCACCCAGAAGTCCGGGTAGAGCGCGTGCTCCGTCGGCTCGACGAACCCAGCCGTACGCAGCTCGGCAGCCGCGGTCGGCGCCGGTATCCGATACTGCGGCCTCGGCCCTCGCTCCGCCGTTCCCTCCGGCGACCAGTCGCACAGCACGATGGAACCACCTCCTCGCAGCGTCCGGGCCACCTCCTGGAGATACGCAACGCGGTCGTCCAGCTCGTGGTAGAGGCTCGACAGCAGCGCCACGTCAACCGAACGGTCTTCGAGCGGGAGCCGGTCACGATCGGGCATCCCCACCGTGCGAACTCGATCGGCCACACCGGCCCGCTCCGCACGCTGACTGAGCACCTCGAGGATCCTCGGGTCCGGATCCACACCGAGGATCATCCCTCCATCGTTCAACCGCTCGGCGAGCGGCAGCGCGAAGTAGCCGGTGCCCGCGCCGATATCCGCCACCACGGACGGTCTGCTGGCAAGCATCAGCTCCACCAGTGGTCCCGGCGGCTGCGTGAGCCGCCGCTCCGGGCTATCCAGCTTGTGATGGTTCTCGTAGGAGAAGATCCGCCCGTCGCCAGCCATGTGCACGCTCCTGTGCTGGACAAACAACAACGATCACCGTCACATTCACACCTGGAGGCTTGACGAGCACAGACGCACCGGTCGAACCCACGTGCGGCGATACCCGTTCTACCCTGCGAAGGAGGTTGATCGATGCACACCCTCAGGCTGTACGAAGAGCTCATGCTGCTGGCGCTCTCTGACGAACGCGGCACCATCTCGGAGACCACGAACTGGCCGTATGCCGTGGTGGGTGGCGTGCTCGCGGAGCTACTGCTGGCTGGACGGCTCCGGACCGTCTCTGGGGACGACGGCGGGACGCGTGTCGAGGTCGTCGACGCGACCCCGGTCGGGGAGCCGCTTCTGGACGAGGCGCAGGAGCGGCTCGCGAAGAAGGGGAAGCCGGTCGACATGGCCGACTGGCTCGGAACGTTCGCCGGGCTCTCGGGGCTGCAGCGGCGGGTGGCCGAACGGCTGGTGGAGCGCGGCATTCTCCGGATGGAGAAGGAGCGGGTTCTCCTCCTGTTCCATCAAACCGTCTACCCGGAGCTCGATCCAAAACCCGAGCGCGAGGTGATCGCCCGCCTCGAGCGCGCCATCTTCACCGATGAGCCCGAGATCGACTCCCGCACTGCGATCCTGGTGGCCCTGGCCCAGGCCGGTGGACTGCTCCCGATCGTCTTCGATGCCGAAACGCTGGCGGACCGTACCGAGCGGATCGAGGAGATCACCGCGGGACGGACGGTAGGCGAAGCCGCTCGCGCGGCCGTCGAGGCCGCCGAGCAGGCAGCGGCGCTGATCGCCACCATGACCGTGCTGAACACCACCGTGTTCACGTAGCTGCTCCCCAGACCGGGCATCGACGTACCGGATCGGGTACACTGCCTCAGTTGAGCGCACGAGAGAACGTGCTCAACTGGGAGGCGGAATGCAACGTTACGGAGCACTGTGGATCGTCCTCGCGTCGCTGCTGATCGGCCTGGCCTGCGGCGGTGGTAGCGGTACGGGCGCCACCGAGGAGGCAGAAGCGGCGTTCGAGACGCTCAAGGAGGAGTACCGGGCTACCGAGGATCCGGCGGAGAAGGCGGCCATCGCAGAGGAGTACCTGACCCGTTTTCCGGAGACGGAGCACACCAGGAGCATCGCCGAGACGCTCGTGTATCACCGTGGTGAGGAGCTCGGGCAGTGGGAGCAGGTGTACACCACCCTGGAGACCGTGCTCGAGCAGGTGGAGTCGCCCGCAACGCGGCTCGAGGTCGCCCTCGCGCTGCACACAGCGGCGGTCGAGCTGGAGCGTCCGATCGACCTCGCCGGGTACGTGGCGGATCTGGAGGCCGAGCGGCCGCTCACCTACGGCGAGCACCTGTCTGTGATGGAAGCGGCGTCCGGGGACGCGGAGTGGACGATGCTCGAGAGGCACGCCTCCACTGCGTTGGAGCTGGCGACGCCCGAGGCGTACCGGGCCGACTATCCCGACCTGGAGATCAGCGACGCCGAGCTGGAGATCCGCATCGCGCGGCGTGCCGGATTGGCCCAGGCGTATGAGGGGTGGGCATTGGCCCACACCGAGCGCGTCGCCGAGGCGATCGGTGCGTACGAGCGCGCCGCCGCAGTCACGCCAAAGGGGTACTTCGAGGTCCCCGACGGCCCGCTCTACCGGTTCTGGGGCCAGACGCTGGTCGAGCAGGGCGAGGTCGAGCGCGGCCTCGAGCTGCTGGCGCGGGCGACGCTGTGGGCCGACGACGAGGCCGCCTCCGAGGCGCTCACCGCGAGCTATCAGCTCGAGCAGCCGTTCGAGGAGTGGCTGTGGGACACTCGGCTGGCCACCGCTCGCCAGCTCGACGACGCCACCCTCACCGACTATGACGGCAACGAGCACCGGCTGACCGAGCATCTCGATCGAGGTCTGATGCTGGCGTTCTGGTTCCCCACCTGAGGCGCCTGCCGCGTGGAGTTGCCACGCCTGCAGCCGTTGTATGAGAGCTACGCCGACCAGGGTTTCGACATCGTCGCCATCGACTCCAGCCGCGACACCGAGCGCGCGCAGAAGTTCATCGAGGAGAACGGGCTGACCTACACGCTCCTCGAGAACGGGGAGGACGACGCCGAGGTGGTCCGGTCGCTGTATGAGATCCGCAGCTTCCCGACCTCGTTCCTGGTCGACGCCGAGGGGAGAATCCTCTTCTACCATCTCGGCTTCGAGGCCGGCGACGAGACCAAGCTCGAGGAGGAGATCGAGCGGATCCTCGAGATGTAGCGGCTGGCTTCCGGTCAACCCCGGTCATCGGGTTGGTGTCGTCCTGATATAGGTCCTCATCGGAAGAGACAAATGAGGTGTCAGGACGACACCACTGCCGCCAGGATCATGTCAGCCTGCGGATACCAGCCCACGCCAGCATCAGCATGAACAGCGCGGCGCCTATG
>CAZEJK010000280.1:0-6673 GCA_964512045.1 uncultured Thermoanaerobaculia bacterium | reverse complement strand
GCACTCACAAAGGTGCCATGCACCACGCAAAGGTGCCACCTACCGCAAAGCAGTCGTGCTCACGCTTGGGTGACGAGAACGCCGACTCCCCACCGGTGCCAAACCAGACAGAATCACCGGTCAGCGGTTGACACTTCGGAGGAACTCCAGGCCTCCCGAGCCGGCGGAACGCTTCTGGTCGACCCCAACCGACGTCCCGACACTCACCTCCCCCGGCAGAGCCGGGGTGCCGCCGTCCGCGTTAGTCCCACATTATGATTTCATCCTCGTTCCTGTTCATCTCGGAGTCGCAGCGTGGACAGAGATCGGGGTGGGTCCAAGGTGTGAGACTTTTGCTCCGACAGTTTGGGCATAGGTTGAGGTCCATGTCCAGTACGGGGATACCTGACGGACCGTCAACACCATAACTGCCAATCACGACATCCACTATCTCCTTGCAGTCGGCACAGTGCATCGTGCGAACAACTGCTCGCATTCCATAGTCACGCCCGCCCGATGCCCGAACTGTATATCCGCATTGAGCACACGTGAATCTATAGGCGGTACCCATGCTGTCCCTCCCTCGCCCCACCAATTGTGGCATGCCTGAGGTCCTGGTGATCTCTAACGACACGGAACCACCGTCCTCGGTGCACATTTAGATTCCCACATGCACAAGGAGCGTGGCCAGATCATCCTTGAGGTGGAAAGAGGAAGCCTCGAGGAGAACACGAAAAGCGATGCGCCATCTCTCCTCGCCGTGCGGCGCTGAACATCTCCGGGTGCACACAACGGCCCAAAACCGGTACCATCACGAGACGGGCGCCGATGTTCGTACCGATGGGAACGACGACCAACCCAGGAGGGACGCACCGAGCACATGGCCCTGAGACTCCTCGCGGTGGGGGACATGCACCTGGGCCGGCGGCCCTCCCGGCTGCCGGATACGCTATCCGACCGCGCCCGCGAGCTGGGCCCGGCCGGTGCCTGGAAGCGCACCGTCACCGCGGCCATCCGCCTCGAGGTGGACGCTGTGCTCTTGGCCGGTGACGTCATCGAGCGCGACGACGACTTCTACGAGGGCTACCGCGAGCTCCACGGCGGCGTCATCCGGCTCGCCGAGGCCGGCATCCGCGTGCTGGGCGTGGCCGGCAACCACGACGTCCGCGTGCTACCGCGTCTGGCCCGGCAGCTGGACGACTTTCACCTGGTGGGTGCCGACGGCCACTGGGAGGCCGTGGATCTCGGCAGCGACGACGAGCCGCTGTCCCTATGGGGATGGTCCTTCCCCCTGGGGCGGGTGCCGACCAGCCCGGTGACCGGCGCCGACTTTCAGCGCCGACCCGGCCCCAACCTCGGCCTGCTCCACTGCGACCGGGACCAGCCCGGCAGCCCCTACGCACCGGTAACCTCGGCGGAGCTACGAGGCGCCGGGCTGGACGGCTGGCTGCTCGGTCACATCCACGCCCCGGACCCGCTCACAGCCGACGCGCCCGCCGGGTATCTGGGCTCGCTCTCCGGCATGGACCCCGGCGAGCCGGGTGCCCATGGCCCGTGGCTGCTGACCGTCGAGCGCGGCCGGCTGACCGGCGTTGAGCAGCAGGTGCTGGCGCCGCTGCGCTGGGTGCCGCTGGAGCTGGACGTCACCGGCATCGGCGCGCCGGAGGCGGTCCACGACCGGCTGCTCGAGCGGCTGCGGGTGCTCGACGGCGAGCTCACCGCCGCGGCGTGGGCGCCGGACGCCGTGGGCCTGCGGCTGGTCCTGGTAGGCCGCAGCGGCTTCGGCGGCGACGCCGCCGCCGACTTCGGCGAGGCGGCCCGTGAGCACGTATTCACCGGTGACCGCGGCAGCCACTACTTCCTGGAGCAGGTGGGGGTACGGACCCGCCCCGAGATCCCCCTGGCCGAGCTGGCCGAGCGCAGCGATCCGCCCGGGTTGCTGGCCCGGCGGCTCGTACTGCTCGACCGCGCCGACGACGACCCGGATCGCCAGACTCTGCTGGCGGAGGCCCGCCGCCGCATGGCGCCCACCGCGGCGGACAGCCGCTGGCAGCCCCTGAACCCGCACGATCTGGATGATGCGGTCGCCGCCGACTGGCTGCGCCGGGCCGGCACGCAGCTGCTGGAGCGCCTCCTGGCCCAACAGGAGGACCCGGCGTGAAGCTGGAGCGGCTGGATATCCAGGCCCTGCCCGGCATCGAGCCCGGCTTCGCCGTGGACGACCTGGTCCCGGGCATCAACCTGGTCACCGGCCCCAATGCCGTGGGTAAGAGCAGCCTGATCCGTGCCCTGCGCTACCTGGTCGGCGGCAACCAGTCCGGCGACCCCAAGGCCCTGTCGCTGAGCGCCACCCTGATTGATGCCGACGACGCCCGCTGGCGCGTCCAGCGTGCCGGCAGTCAGATTGCCTGGACCCGCGACGGCGCCAACGCGGAGCCGCCGTCGCTGCCGGGACGGGACCAGCTGCACTGCTACTGGCTGTCGATGGAGGATTTACTGGAGGCCGACAACCCCGACCGGGCCCTGGTGGAGGAGCTGCGTACAGCGCTCGCCGGCGGCTACAACCTGGGCGCGTTGCGCAGCGACCCGGCCTTCCGCGTTGGACCGCGCGCCGGACAGAGCGAGGCCCGGCGGCTGCAGGGCGCCGAACGCGAGCTGCACAAGGTTGAGGCCGACTACACCGCCCTGCGGCAGGACGAGGAGCGGCTCCCCGAGCTGCGCCAACGCATCGATGCCGCCCGCCGGACGGCCGCCCGGGCCGAGCGCCTGGATCGCGCCCTGGCCCTGCTGGAGGCACGGGCACACTGCCGCGAGCTGGACGGTCGCCTGGAGACCTTCTCCGAGGGCATGGACCGGCTACGCGGCGACGAGCCGGCGCAGCTGGACAAGCTCGCCGAGCGCCGCGCCGCGCTCAGGGCCGATCTGGAGGTGGCCCAGCGGCAACGGAGTGATGCCGAGGCGAGCCTGGGAGAGAGCGGTTTGGCGGAGGCGCGCCCGGATACCGAGGCGCTGGAAACCCAGAAGGGCCATCTGGAGCAGGCCCGCCGCGACACCGAGACCCTGGCTCAGCGCCGCGAACGCCTCGACCAGGCACGCGCCGACGAACGCCAGGCCCTGGCGGCCCTCGACGGCAGCGGCGACGCTCCGGCGCTGAGCCCCGAGCACGTGGCCGAGGCGGAGACCTTCGCCGGCCGGCTGAAGGCCCGGTACACGGAGGCCGACGAGATCGCCGCCCGACTGGCCGAGGCACCATCGCCGCCAACCGAGCAGAAACTGTTCAACCTGGGCCGGGCCGCCGAGGCCCTGCGTGCCTGGCAGGCGGCGGCCCGACCCGCTGGCGCGGCCTTCTACGCCGGCCTCGCCATGGCCCTGCTCGGAGCCCTCGTCGCCGCTGGAACCGCCCTCTGGCCGTCCATCGCCGAGGCCCTCTCCGGACGCTGGCGGGAGGCCGCGGCGGCGTTCAGCGGCGATGCCGTGCTGTGGGTTGGCGCGATCGGTCTGACGGCGGCCGTCGCAGGCGTGGTCGCGGCGGGCCTGGTGGCCCACCGCGGCGGCCGCGCGGAGGCCCAGCACCGCTTCGCGGAGACCGGCCTCGACGCCCCGGCCGCGTGGGAGGGTAACGCCGTGGCCGAGCGGCTGGAAGCGCTGGAGACCGAGCGCGCCCGGCTGCTCCGCAACCAGGCCCGCGCGCAGGAGGCGGAGGGGGACCGCCGCCGGCTGGAGCATGCCCACCGTGAGCTGAGCGAGCTGGAGCAGGAGAGGACAGCGCTGGCCGCCCGCCTCGGCTTCGACCCGCAGCTCACCGCGGTGGGTCTGGACCACTTCGTGCGCCGGGTCAGCGAGTACCAGCAGGCGGCGGCGGACCGGGCCGCGCTCGCGAAAACCGCGGCTCGCCTGGAGGCCGATATCGAGGCTTCGCTGGGCCGCGTGCGGGGTTTTCTGGGCCGCTGGCAGTCGGTGCTCGACGACACCCTTGCCGGCCTGACAGCGGCGATCAGCGGACTGGAACGCCGCTGCCGCCGCGCCGACGAGGCCCAGCAGCTGCTACGCAAGACCGAGACCGAGATCGCTCGCTTGAAGAAGGACGTGACCACCGTGGCGGAGGACGAGGACGCGGTGTACCGCCAGGCCGGCCTGGAGCCGGGGCAGCGGCGCGCCCTGGACGAGCGTTGCGAACGGCTGGCGGACTGGCAGAAGCTGCGCGACGACCGGCGCAGCGCGGAGATGCGTGCGGCCGAGCAGCGCAGCGCCCTGGCGGACGAACCGGCGCTGCTGGCGCAGGTCGACGCCGGCGACCGGCCGTCGCTGGAGAACGAGCGCGAGCAGGCCGCCGCGGCCGCCGAGCAGCTGGAGGCGCTGCAGCGCGAGCACACACAGATCGAGACCCGGCTCGCCGAGGCCGGCCGCGACCAGCGCTTGGAGCGGGCCCTGGCGGACCGGAACGCAGCCCGCGACGCCCTGCAGGACCGCCACGACGAGGCTTTGTTCGCCGAGGCCGGCCAGTTCCTGCTGGACGCGGTGGAGCGCGAGCACCGCAGCGAGCACGAGCCTAGCGTGCTGCGCGACGCCCGCGAACGCTTCCGGCGATTCACCCACCACGCCTGGGACCTGGAGCTGGACGACGAGCGAGGTTTCGTGGCCCGCGACCAGGTATCGGGCGAACGTCGGGACCTGGCGGCGCTGTCCTCGGGCACACGCATGCAGCTGCTGCTGGTCGTGCGCCTGGCCTGGACCCGGCGCATCGAGCAGGGTCGTAAGGCGCTGCCCCTGTTCCTGGACGAGGCTCTGACCACTGCCGACGAGCACCGCTTCGGCGCAGTTGCCCGCAGCCTGGCCAGCCTGGCGGCCGACGAAGACCGGCAGGTGTTCTATCTCAGCGCCCGACGCCACGAGATCGCCCTGTGGGAGCGCGCCACCGGCGAGCGGCCCCATCACATCGACCTGGCGGCCGTGCGATTCGGCGGCGAGGCGGCGCCGGCCGCGGACCTGACGCTTCCCGAACCCGAGCTGCTACCCGAACCCGGGGACCGCTCTGCCGTCGAGTACGCCGCCGCCCTGGGCGTGCCCGCCGTCGACCCCCGCCAGCCGCCCGGTCGGGTGCACCTGTTTCACCTGCTGCGGGATGACCTGCCGCTGCTGCACCGGTTGATGGCCCAGTGGCGGGTGGACCGTCTGGGCCTGTTGGAGACCCTCCTCGCCAGCACCGCTGCCCCGACCGCCGTGCCGGACACGGCCGCCCGCCACAGCCTGCAGGGGCGGTGCGCTGCCGCCCGGGCCTGGGTCGCCGCCTGGCGCCAGGGCCGGGGCCGGCCGGTGGACCGCACGGTGCTGGAGCAGGCTGACGCGGTCAGCGACACCTTCGTGGACCGGGTGGCAGCCCTGGCCGAAGAGGTGGACGGTGACGCCGAGGCGCTGGCAGAAGGCCTGCGCGAGGGCCGGGTCAAGGGTTTTCGCTCGAGCAAGACCGAGAAGCTGGAGGATTGGTTGGCCGAGCACGGTTACATCGACCCGGCCGAGCCGCTGTCTGTCGAGGATCGCGAGCGACAGGTCCTAATGGAGGCGGCGGCCGAGTCGTCGGCGGAGGAGATCCGGAAGGTGACGGCGTGGCTGGAGGCCGGCATGGGTACCGGCTGAGGAGGGGCTCTGTTCCCGTGCTGATGGTGGAGCCCGCTGCACCATCCCGGATCTCGAGCATCGTGCCTGGCACGCTACTTTCAATTCGGACTCACCACCCGTGCCAAGCTCGACAGAATCACCGGTCAGCGACTGACACTTCGGAGGAGATCCACACCTCCGGCACCGACGGCAGGGTGCAGGTCGACCCCAACCGGCGTCCCCACAATGCCGCTATGCACAGGGTGGCTCCTATCAGGGGGTTGATACGGGGCTGCTAATGGCTGGCACCTATCTATCAAAGCTCTTCCATCAACTTCCTCACCTGTGCGTCCGTCGTCACCGGCCAATCCCCGCCTCTCAGCGTCTGTCGGCCTCTTGTACCAGCTACCCAGCACCACCGATCGATGCACAAAAGTAGTTCTCGTCACCGCACAGGAGTAATTGTCGTTGGGCACCCCGCAGCCTGCGGTGATACGTCTCTGGTCAACAACAGGAAACGAACCTCGAAGCCCTGGCAGAACTCAACGAACCGCTTGCCGACAGCTTCAAGTGAGCCATTCTCATCTGCAATCCCCTTCCTTGTTTAATTCTTCCGGTGGGCCTCGGCCGATCCTCATCGCGATTTCGACTCATCTCTTCATCAGCTTAATGAATATCATTAAATATATGTTTTGACAGTATTTAAATTTGAAAAGGTAAAATTATAGACTTAGCTTTCGTTGACAATTATTACATTTTGCTATATACAGACAACTGAAGCCAACTGGGAGGATCACATGAGACGGTCATGGTTACGGGCACTCTTCTTCATAGGTACCATCGCAATCGCCGTTGCAAAGCCGTTCGAGGCGGCAGCGTCGTACTGGGCGTGTGTCGAAACCAGTGGGTGCCCAATCATTGAGACATGCATCCAATACACAGACGACGGTGTGCCAACGGATGGGCTTCGAGTCATGATCAACCGTGACTGCTAGGGACCCATCAACCACAGCTTGATGATCGATGTCGGATGGTCACCCCGCAGGGTCACCATGCTGCAAGATACTGAGTTCTCGATATCCTCTCATCACGTGAGGGC
>CAZEJK010000279.1:0-6731 GCA_964512045.1 uncultured Thermoanaerobaculia bacterium | reverse complement strand
AGGGGCTTCGCGTGCGTGCGATGAAGGTCGGGAACTACACGTTCCGCTACCAGCTGCACCTGGTGCGCTCAACGGACACGCATGAGGACGATGCGCGGATCGACGCGGGTCCGTTCACGGTGTTTGTCGACCCCGAGACCGCTCGGATGATGGAAGGCGCCACGATCGACTACCTCGAGCTCGAGTCGGGAACCGGTTTTCAGATCGACAACCCCGCTGCCAACCCGGAGTGGGACGATCCAGTGGCTCAGAAGGTCCAGGCGGTGATCGATGAGCGGATCGTGCCGGTGCTGGGGCAGCACGGCGGTTGGGCGGAGCTGAACCGTGTCGAGGGCGATACGGCCTACGTGATCCTCGGTGGCGGCTGCCAGGGCTGCGCGAGCGCCCATGCGACGATGCACGACGGCATCGAGAAGATCATCGTGGAGGAGGTTCCGGAGATCTCTCGCGTCGTCGATGCCACCGACCACTCACAGGGTGCCGATCCGTACCGTCCCGTCGGCTGACCGCCGGAGTTCTGGCGCCTGAACCAGTCGAGCATCCGCACCTCCTGAGACGCTCAATCTAGCGCCGCCGGCAGCGTACGATCAAGCGATCGGAGGTCACTCGCCGTCGCTTCGGCTCTGGTATCTTTGTCCGAGACGTGGCTACCGAAGTCGAAGTAGAGGAGGAGGTCGGCGATGAAGACCTGGACGATCGAGGGTGAGCTGCTGGAGAAGGTGCGGTCGGCACTGGAGAGCTCGATCTGGTTTCGCAACCTGGAGCCTCAGCAGTTGGATCAGGTGATCGAGCTGGCGACTCTCTCCAGTTACGACCAGGGAGAGACCATCGTTCGCCAGGGAGATCCGTCAGACGCCTTCTTCATTCTGCTGCGCGGCGTCATCCTCATCGAGGTGGACCACGGAGGCGGAGAGCCGGTGGAGGTGGGTCGTGTTCGGCCTCCGTTCACCTTCGGTGAGATCGGGCTGCTCCTCGGCCAGCCACGTTCGGCGTCGATCATCGCTGCCGAAGAGGTCTACGTGCTCGGCTTCGAACGCGACGTGTTCGAGCGGATGTTCCATGACCTTCCGAACTTCCGGCTCAGTGTGGCGCGCGGCCTCGCCCAGCGACTCGAGCAGGTGTCGGAGATGGTGATCCCCGAGCATGACGAGGGGGACATCTCTCCGAAGGCCGACGTGGTGGCGATGCTGCCGTGGAGCGTCATCGAACGGCACCGCGTGCTGCCGATCGACGTCACGGGCAACGTGCTGCGGGTCGGTTTCGTGGAGGACCCGACGCCCAAGGTGCTGACTGCGGTGCGCCAGCTACTTCCCAGCATGGAGCTGGAGCCGGTGCGGATCTCACGCTCGATGTTCGAGCGTTCCTTGGCGTCCCGCGCTGGTCTCGAAGAGTGGCGGCAGGGCGGCGGAGAGCCAGTGGCACACTCGGTTGTCGAGCCGCCGGCACGTCTCAGGAGCTTGCTCGAGCGGATGGTGGCGGAAGGTGCGTCCGATCTCCATCTGCTGCCCGGGCGGCAGCCGACCTGGAGACTCGACGGCGACATCCAGACCATCGAGGACGCGGCAATGGTTGGTGAGAGTGAGGTCTACGATCTGCTCCGGCCGGTGATGGAGCAACGTCATCTGGAGGAGTTCGAGGAGCAGCGTGACGTGGACCTGGGCTACACGTTGGAGGGTTTGGGGCGGTTCCGCATCAACATGTATCGGAGCTACCACGGCATCGGTGCGGCGTTCCGGGTGATCCCGTCGCAGATTCTGAGCGTCGAGCAGCTCGGCTTGCCAAGCGTGCTGAAAAGCCTGTGCCTGCAGCCGAAGGGCCTGGTGGTCGTGACCGGACCGACCGGCTCCGGAAAGTCGACCACGCTCGCGGCGATGATCGACTTCATCAACCGGACCAAGAAGGTGCACATCGTCACCCTCGAGGACCCGATCGAGTTCGTCCACTCCGACCAGCTCTCGATGGTCAACCAGCGAGAGATCGGTGGCCACGCGGTGAGCTTCGCGCGCGGCCTCCGTGCCGCGTTGCGGGAAGACCCCGATATCGTTCTGGTGGGTGAGATGCGGGATCGGGAGACTGCCGCCTTGGCGCTCGAGGTGGCGAACACCGGTCACCTGGTGTTCACGACGTTGCACACCAACTCGGCGATCTCAACCGTCGAACGGATCGTCGAGATGTTCCCGAGCGAGGTCCAGGCGCAGGTGCGAGCTGCCCTGTCGGATGTGCTGCGGGCGGTGATCTCCCAGACGCTGTGCAAGCGGCGGGGGGGCGGGCGTGTGGCGGCGCTCGAGATCCTGGTCGGCAGCACCGCGGTGGCGAACGTGATCCGAGAAGGCAAGACAGCGCAGCTGCAGAACCTGATGCAGTCCGGTGGCAAGGAAGGGAACATTCTGCTCAACCAGTACCTGGCGCATCTGGTCAAGGACCGCAAGGTGCTCAGGGAGGAGGCGCTGGCCAAGGCGGTGGACAAGAAGGATCTGACGCTGCGCCTGAGCAAGATGCTCGCGCCGCCACCGACGACGAAGAGCTAGAGAGCTCGCCAGTGCGAGGACGTGCGTGGGCGCGAAGGACCGTGAGCAGACGGCGGTAGTGCGAACCGCGCTGCACGTCGAGATCGACGGTGCGGCGTCGAAGGCGGTGTCCGAGGCGACATCGAGCCTCGCGAGGCGGCTCGATGCGTGGGCCGTCTCCGCGTCCTGGGGCTCCGTGCTGGCGTTCGAGAGGCCACTGGATGCGGTGCGCATGGCCGTTGCGGTGCAACGGGGCGCTCTGGAGCGCCAGACCAACGCGCGGGTTGCCGTTCACCTGACTGAGATCTTCGTCGACGCCGATGGAGCTGGTGGGGTGGGAGAGATCCCCGAAGCTGTGCTGGCAGGGCTCGTGAAGCTGGCTCGACCAGGGCAGACGCTGCTCACGCGGGGAGCGTTTGATCTGGCGCGACGAGCCGCCGTCGGCGAGCCCGAGCGTTCGGGATCGTGGCGTTGGGAAAGCCATGGGATCTACGAGCTGGAGGCACTCGACGAGCCGTTGGAGCTCTTCGAGGTCGGTGAGGAGCAGGTCGCGGTGTTCCTCCCTCCATCAGGGAGTGAGGGCGCGCGCAAGGTTGTACGCGGCGCCCAGTGGCAGGCCAGTCCCGGTGCACAGCTGCCGGCTCGTCCGAACTGGCGCCTCGTGCGCAGGTTGTGGACGGCGGCGGGCGGCGCGACGTGGCGTGCCGAGCACATCAAGACCGGTGATGTCGAGGCGTTCACGCTGGGCCACGATGTCGACTGCGTACCGGACCTGCAGCGGGAGGTGACTGTCTCCCGCGTGCTACGAGAGGCGCTCGGCGAGCACGGTGGGGCGTGCCGGATCCTCGACTGGAGCTTTGACGACCTGCCGTACTTCATCGAGTGGGAGCTCCCGGACGGCGGAACCTTGGCCGACTGGAGCGAGGCCCGAGGAGGGCTCGCCCGCGTGCCGTGGCCGACGCGGGTGCGGCTGGCGGCACGACTCGCCGAGCTGATCGCCGCGCTCCACTCGAGGGGGGTCGTGCACGGATCGCTCAGCGCGGAATGTGTTCTGATCGCCACCGGCCGAGACGGAGCAGCACAGCCGGTGATTGCACGCTTCGCCAACAGCCGGATCCTCGACACCGCTCGTGTCATGGAGCACCAGATCACGATGGCAGGGGTCCTGCCCGAGCCGATGCCTGAGGTCGAGGGGCTCGACGTCGAGGCGGCCGCGGTAACGCCCGCATCTGACGTGCGGGCGCTCGCCGTGCTCGTCCGTCAGCTCCTGACCGGTGACCTGGAGGGCGATGTTGACGACGCGAGCATGATCAGTCAGGGTCTGGCTCCCGAGCTCGTGGCCGTGATACGGGATGCGACGGCGGATCCACCGCGAGTGGATGCAGCCGTTCTCAGCGAGCAGCTGCGCGCCCAATTGGAGCCTCGGCGCGAAGCGACGCAGCCCGAGGCGAGTGGCGAGCAGGTGTCGGGCTCTGATGGTGCGAGTACGCCGGGTGGAGGGAACGCCTCGTTGGTGCGTTGGATCGTGCTGGGTGGCGTCGTCGTCATCCTCATCGCACTCGCGGTTGCGCTCACTTTATGAGCGGACTCTCGTTGGATGAGAGCTGGCGAGTGGACGGTCCGGACACCGGCGGCCAGACGGTTGTTCTGGCCCACGGTGCAGGAGCCGGGATGGACTCGCCGTTCATGGCGCGGGTAGCCGAAGGGCTCGCGCAGCGCGGGCTCACGGTGGTGCGCTTCGAGTTTCCGTACAT
This sequence comes from uncultured Thermoanaerobaculia bacterium, assembly GCA_964512045.1. Lineage (GTDB taxonomy): Bacteria > Acidobacteriota > Thermoanaerobaculia > Thermoanaerobaculales > Sulfomarinibacteraceae > CAZEJK01. The sequence goes on along the minus strand of CAZEJK010000279.1, from coordinate 2,470 downwards.
GCGCCGCCGGCGCCGTGAGGGGACACGGCGACCGCCGGACCGGGAGCCGGTGCTGGTGGAGAGCTGGAGGGAGGTCGTGCACCGGCTCGGTGGAGGCTCGCGACTCGTGATCGGCGGCAAGTCGATGGGCGGACGGATCGCCAGCCTTCTTGCGGATGAGGTCTCGGCGCGCGGACTGGTGTGCTTCGGCTACCCGTTCCATCCACCGGGAAAGCCCGAGCGCCTCCGTACCGAGCACCTCCGCACGCTCGCGACACCAACCTTGATCGTGCAGGGGACCAGGGATCCGTTCGGATGCAGGCTCGAGGTTGCAGACTATGAGCTGTCACCCGCGATTCGCATCCACTGGTTGCCGGATGGTGATCACTCTCTGAGACCGCGCAAACGATCGGGCTGGAGTGAGGAGGATCACCTGGAGACGGCGATCGAGGCGACGGCACAGCACATCCGAGAGGTTTCCTTGGGCCGCTAGCGGAATCGTGCGATGATCGTGCTGGAGGCGAGGATGCGGACTTCAACAGCTGTGGTGACCATGTGTGCGGCGCTCGTTTTCGGTGTGTGGATGGGGACTCCGCTATCTGGCGAGGAGCTGGTCACCGACTCCATCGAGATCGCCGGGGGACCGCTGGAGATCACCTGCATCGGTCATGGGACGCTGATGATAGCCCATGGGGATCGTACGATTCACATCGATCCATGGTCACGGCTTACCGACTACTCCGCTCTGCCCGATGCAGATTTGATTCTGGTGACTCACGAACACGGAGATCATCTTGACGAAGATGCGATCGCCGAGGTCCGGACCTCGTCGACGATCGTGATCGGTACCCAGGCTGTGTGCGAGCGGCTCCGTGGCTGTCAGCAGATGCTCAACGGCGATACGCTCGAAGCGGTGGGAGTCCAGATCGAGGCGGTGCCGGCGTACAACATCGAGCACCTCCGTCCATCGGGAGAGCCGTACCATCCCAAGGGACACGGCAACGGCTATGTGCTCAACTTCCATGGGACCCGCGTGTACGTGGCCGGCGACACCGAGAACACGCCGGAGATGAAAGCGCTGGAAGACATCGATGTGGCGTTCCTGCCGATGAATCTGCCGTACACGATGACGCCGGAGATGGTGGCCGACGCTGCGCGTGCGATCCGGCCGGCGATCCTCTACCCGTACCACTACGGCGACACGGATCCCCAGCGTCTGGTCGAGCTGTTGGCCGATGAAGAGACCATCGAGGTTCGGATCCGCCCTCTTCGCTGAGGAGGGGGGGCAGGTCAGATCCGCGAGAGGCCACGAGCGGTGCTGTGAGCCCGTCGGGGTGTATCACCCTGAGAACTCGTACCCCCTGTCGGCGTGCCAGCCGTGCGGATCGTCGAGGTACGCGTGCACCGAGCTGAGCTGCTCTGAGCTGAGAAAGCCGCTCTCGTGTCCGACCTGAAGCGTCTGGGCCATCCCTGCGATGGCGTGGAGGCGGATTCCCTGGTCACCGAGAACCTGCTGGCCACCCTGCTCGCGATCGAACAGGACGAGCACGTCGGTGACCCGTGAGCCCACCTCTGCCACGGCGTCCACAAACGTCAGCTTGCTGCCGCCGTCGGTGATCAGATCCTCCACGAGCAGAACATCGGAGGAGGGCTTCAGGGCCCCCTCGACGCGGGATGCGATGCCGTGCTGCTTCGCCTTCTTGCGGATGTAGACCATCGGGCGGTTGAGTGCGCTGGCAACGTACGCCGCGTAGGGGATTCCGGCGGTCTCGCCTCCGGCCACCGCGTCAGCCCGGATCTCATGGCGCTCCACCAGGCTCGAGGCGAACGCGGCGAAAAGACGCATGAAGGTGGCATCTGACAGGATCGTCCGGCAGTTGATGTAGATGGGGCTGCGGTTGCCGGAGGCGAGCCGGAACGGCTCGCCGGTGGCGAAGCGGACGGCCTCTCGTTCCCACAGATGGATCGCGGCGATCTCGCCGATCCGCTCGACGACTCGGGCGGTCGTGGTGTCCATGGATGCCTCCTCGGTGATCCGTCGTGCTCGACGGTTGTGGCGCACATCATAGCGCGATCCGTCGCGCGCTATGGGACAATCCAGTGACGGGCCGTGTGGGAGGTCGGAATGGAAAATGGTGTCGACAGCGGGGGCCTGGTGACGGTGCAGACGGTGCAGGGGGACTTCGAGGCGCAGCAGATGGTCGGGTTTCTCGAGGCTCACGGCGTGGCCGCCACGGTGCGCGGCGAGGCGCTGCGTCGGACCCATGGATTGACCCTCGACGGGCTGGGTCAGGTGGAGATCCAGGTGGCCTCGCACCAGGCGGAGGAGGCGATCGAGCTGCTCGATGCGGTGGCCCGCGGCGACCTCGCCCTGGATCCCGACGGTCCCCCGCCCGACGTCGAGTGATACTGCACGGCCGGCCTGGGAACCCTGAAGCTCCAACCATCGGGTTGACCTGGAAGCGCTCTGTTCGTCGATCCACCGGTAGCT
>CAZEJK010000278.1:0-6738 GCA_964512045.1 uncultured Thermoanaerobaculia bacterium | reverse complement strand
ACATGTGAGGTCAGGGGGCTGCCTCCACCGTTGGGGACTCGGTGCACCTCCACCCGAGCAGGCTGGTAGGTCCCGTCGGCGGTGCTACCGAGCGCGTTCACGTAGTTGATCTCTGTCCAGGCATCGTTCGCTGGCTTGGCGCGGATGACGCGTCCGAGGTCGTCATACTCGTACTCGGTGACGATCCCCGAGCCTGGATCGCTGCAGAGTGAGAGCTCGTACTCGCGCACCGTGAGCCCTGTACCGGCGTCGATGTCGCGATCGACGAGCGAGGGGTTCAGACACACCCCGAGCTCGTCCCGCTGTACCGACAAAGACATCGCTCCATGGTCGAAGTAGTAGCGCGTCTCATACTGCTCGTTTGACGGGAGGGACAGTGTGCAAAGCTCCCCGGTCGAGACTGTCTGAACGTCCCCGCCATACAGCTTCGAGTACGCCTTGCTTCCGTCTGGGTGATGATCGGAGACCTGGATCACATCATGGGGTCCTCGAACAGGCCACTGGCTGTCGTCGCGAAGAAGCCGTCTCCTCGTGAGGAACCCGTGATCATCGAAGCAGAGCTCCTTCGTGATGGATCGAGTGCCGTGTGTTGCTCTGATGCTGTCATATGTGCCAAGTATCCAGGCTCTATCAGATGGCCACGCAGAGATGAAGCCGACTGCGTGGTTCGTGTAAGGGCTGACATCGACGCTTGGGTACGTTGGTGGAGTGTCGCTGGGGTTATAGCCTGTGAAGACCTCGATTTGTTGGCCGTCCGCCGAAGAGGTGACACGCAGGCGGTGATTCCCGAAGCCATCGTACTCCGATGAACGTGTTTCCTGCCACCAGCCGCCCGGATAGCTGCCATCGTCGGTATCTTCGATGTAGTAGGTACGCTGTCCAATAATGCGCCGGTTGCTGTCCAGCCAGCGCTCCTTGCTGCTGCTCATGACGGGCGGTAGCTCGTCATGTGTGTAGGCGACATACGTTCGTTGCACGGCCGCTAGTGTTCCGGACCGGTTTTCGAAGCGCTCGGTGGAGAGGTAGAGGTTCTCGCCGGCCAGCTGCTGGTCCCGGTCGAAAGGGAGACCGTAGTCCCAGCCTGTCCAGGCATTGTCCGGGCAGCCGTGCCCTGGCTCGTCGATGGTGTCCTCGCGGTTGATGTCGACATTGAAGTGATGGACAGTCTGGTTGCCGGCAGGGTCGGTCACGGTTGTGGCGAGCGCTGTAAGGGGAGGGTGCTGAATCAGACCGTCCTCGTAGTCGTAGCTCCACTCCGCGAGCCTGCCACCCTCGCGGTGAAGCGTGCGCCGCGTAACCCCGAGCGCAAAGTTGACTCCCTCCCAGAGTGCCATGACGTTCTCATGGTCGGAGCCACCACAGATCGTGGCGCCTTCCGGGTACGAGCGGTAGCCGTAGTCCCACTCGAGGACGCCGCCTGTCGGCAGGCGCATGGTCCGCAACGTACCAGACTTGCGGCCGTGGTGGTCTGTGCGGTTCATGCAGCTGTCGTCAGCGGGCGCCTCATCGTAGGTCATCTCATAGTAGGATCCGTCCGGGAGGGCAACCCGTTCGAGCAGCGGTACCCTGATGTCAGAGTGGGAGAGACTATCGCATGCGCGCGGGATGGCCGTGCCGGCCGAGCCGTTCTTGTAGAAGAAGTCATAGACCGCCGTTGTGCCGTCGGTCATCGTAAATGTCACTGAGTCGATGTTGCGCCGTCGTGCGTCAATGCCCCAGTGAAACAGAACAGTGTGGACGCGTCCCTCGGAGTCGGTGATCTCGAGCTCGGAGTCCTGACCATCAAACACGGGCCAGTCGAGCGTGACCCAGTTTCCAAAAGCATCCTCCATTTGGTTGACGCGCCAGACCTGTCCGACGCCAGGGGCCGAGAACGATGGATCGTAGAAGCCATCGAACGGCTCGAATGTATGAGCTGCACCATCGGGAAGCTCGAGGGTGACGCTGTCGCCGGTCCGGCTGAAACGGATGAAGCTGCCGTCCGCTGTCACAGAAGCAGTGCACGACATCCCGCACCCTTGAAACGAATGCCGTGCGCCATCGGCGCTGACATACATCCAGTTGGGCGACCAGTTCAGGGCGGTCAACGGTTCGAGAAGCTCACCGAACGACACTCTCCAACCGACACCGGCGTTGCCAAGGCCACCTTTCCCGTGATCTGGCCAGGCAAACTGCGACATCTGCCAGTCCGGCAGGGGGTCCTCCGGGTTCTCGGCGTACTGGTAGTAGCTCCAGATATTCGATGAGTAGATCAATGTGAGCCCGTACGAGAACGACTCGCTCAACGGGTAGCGTGGGCCAACTCGAATCGGTACGGTCATGGAGCCGTTGAACAAGTTGATGTCGTCAAGGCCGCGAATGTCCATGAGAGCCTGGGGCGCATAGCCTCGGGCGAGGTTTGGGTGCTCAGATGCGATTCCGGTGGAGGTGAAGATGAGGCTCAGGAGTGTCGCCGCAGTGGTCAAGACTCGTTTCATGTGGTACCTCCCGCCGTCTTACTACTGCAGCACGCCGTGCATGAAGGTCATCGGTTGAGGGTTGATCAGAAAGACGATATCGCCAGACTTCATCGAGCCGGAAAAAGGCGGCGAGCTACCAACCGCCTTCAGATCGCTGGCCGCAATGCCCAGAACCTCTGGATCGCCTGATCGATAGTCGCCGGTGCGCTCATTGTGGGCCAGCAACGCCCACGCTCCCACGTTCTGACGTACCACCAGCACGTACATGAGCTCCGCGGGAACCTCGAATCCCGTGTAGCCTTCGTCTTTCTTCTTCTTCTTCTTCAAGAACAACGGCTCGAACGGAATCTCGATCAGCGGAAAACCAGGCGGCGAGGCAGCAGCGCTGAGCCCACTCTGGTAGTCAACGACGAACCAGATCGTTCGGGCGTGTGTGCCTTCCGGTGGTACGTAAACCAGTCTTCCCTTGCTGTCGGCATTCTGGATCACCGCGCGATGTACCAGTGTTGGAACCCAGGCGGCTTCCGTCCACCCTGCGGCTGCGAGAACTGCATGACCTCCTGGTGACAGGCCGCGAACATGCACGCCATTCTCGATCTTGATTGTGGGGGCTGCAGCGTGTGACTGCACCGCAAGTGCCAGTACTGCGAGTGCGATAGACGGCAGGCAGAGCAGGTGAAGAAGGATGCGCATATTGTGTCCCTCTATTTTAAATGTCTAAGAAATACATCACAACGAAAGAAACAAAAAAGATTATACAGATCGACTTATGAAGGTGTCAAGTAATCTTCATATAGTATAAATAGTACTAATAGCTATTACTTCGAATGCCGAGTTCATATTGCTTCTCTTTCGCCGTGGGCTTCAGCTCGATGATCCGATCTCGCGGAAGCTGCACCAACCGACGAAGCGATCACGGGACCAAATCTCAGTCTGGCGCGCCGGAAATCTGCGGTTGCCGACACGAGGGCGATGCACAGGGAGCAGGCGGTTCGTGCATCGCGTGCATTTTGTCGCCAGGGTTGCCCAGCGCTGTGGCGCAGTGGTCCACTCGGCCGCGGGTGGCAGCCGAGTGGCGTTCAGCGAGGGAGCTGCGCTCCAGCCGGCGCGCTAGTACAACCCTTGCGCCAGGTAGGTGCACTCGCTGGCGAGGTCGCCGGCGTCGGTGGCGCCAGAGGCGTTGACGTCGCTCAGGGCGAAGCCCGGGTCGGAGCACTCGGGCGCTCCGAACAGCACGGCGACGATCTGCTCGAGGTCGGACGTCGTCACGTCGGCCGAGCCGCCGGCGCAGGCGCTGTCCGTCTCTCCGGAGGCGTGGCCGGCGGTGGTGACCGTGATCGTGATCGTGTTGTCGTCCGATGTACCGAGCCCATCGCGGGCGCGCACGCCGAACTCGTAGTCGGCGGCTCCGGTGAGGCCGAGGACGCGGTGCTGGAGTGCCTCCAGACCGGTCAGGGCCGGTGGACCGGCAAACGACACGGAGCCGCCGGGTGCGCTGACCCAGACGTCGTAGGTCATCGGGCCGCCGCAGGTGGATGAGGCCGCAGCCCAGCTCAGGTCCGCCGCGGCGATGTCGATCGCCGGCTGGACGGCGCTGGCCAGGCCCGCGAAGGTGACGGTGCAGGCGTCGGTGACGGTGATGTAGTTGGTGCGTGTGCGCGTGGCGTCGCCTGCGCCGTAAGTAGCGGTCAGGCTGACAGTGTAGGTGTCCGCAGTGTCGTAGGCGTGGGTCGGGTGCTGCTCGGTCGAGGTGTTGCCGTCGCCGAGGTCCCAGAGCCACGCAGTGGGAGAGCCTGTCGAGAGATCCGTGAACTGGATGTCCTGGCCGATGGTGGCCGTGAGGGGTGAGGCTTGAAAGTCTGCGACCTCGGTCGTCACGGCGATGTCGTCGAGGTACCAGCCGAGCTGGGTGGCCGAGTAATCACTACCAAATAGCCATCGGATTATTACATTATGCCCTGCGTACGGCGTGAGATCGACGGTGACCTGCTTCCATTGGGTGTGGCTACCGGTAAAGCCGGGTCGGCCAAGAGACGAGACAAAATCGTCCGGATAGCCCCCAACTGGCGTCAAATCTGCGAACAGGTCACCATCGACTGAGATTTGCACTGTACCCCCGTCGTACCCACCTTCGAGCGAGTACCAGTGCCAGAAGGTCAGAGTGGCCAGTGTCGATTCCGGAAGCCAAAGCTCTGGCGTCTCGAGAATCGCCGTTGCTCCGTTGTTGTACGTACCATCGAGGGTCGTCGCCCACACAGAGTTCCCCGAGTGCGCGGCCGGTCCGTTGCCGGAAGGAGTACCCCACTCCCAACCGGAGGTCGGAGGCTTGTTCGTTGCATTGAGGGACCCATCGTCGCTCTCGAGATCTGTGCTGAGCCAGATTGAGAGAGGTTCGATGGCGAATTCGTGAGTCGCTTCAGCGGCGGAGACGCTTCGCTGTTCTCGAAGAGTGGCAAAGCCTGGTGCCCGGATTTCGAACGTATGAACGCCGTCTGGGATGTGTGGCAGAACGTAGCCTCCGTCGGCCGAGGTCAGCCACGACCGCATTTCGTGTGAGAGGACGACCACCGAAGCTCCGGAGACCGGATCTCCGCTGGCCAGCGTCGTGACTGCTCCGGATACCGTGACACTCTGGGTCAGCTCGAAGTCGTGGACACTCTGACCGGACGAGACGTCACGGCTTTGGGTCGTCTCGTTGTACTGGGGATGGGAGACTTGTACGCTATATGTGCCGGGCTCGACGGCCGGCAGCGTGTACTGCCCTGCATCATCGGAGACGCCTGGCGACACATCGACCCCTACGAGTCTGACCGTCGCTCCTCCCACGGGGGTGGCACTGTCGATGTCCATCAGCGTGCCTGTCATGGCAACTGCGGTTGAGGTGGGCGTCATGACGAGATCGGCTCGAGTTGCAGACTCGAAGCTGACGACCGCGCCATAGCTGTAGACGTCGTCATATCCCCAAGCCGCCACCTTGAGGTCGTACGTGCCGGGCTCGATCATCCGGTGGTAGTCACCCACATCCGGGTCGGTGTACACCCACGAGCGATCCTCCGGGGAGTCGTGCCCCAGCACCTCGATCATCGCATCCACCGGGGCGCCGCCGGGGCCGGTCACGACACCGCGAAGACCGTGCAGCGCCTCCATGAGGTAGCCTTGAAGAGCCTCTTCGTTGTACGTCCAGTGGTCATGGAGCTGCGAAGCAGGCAGGTACTTCGTATCCGAGAGCTCGATCGTGGTCTCGCGGCAGCCGTGATAGAAAGTCATGAAGTCCTGGCGGCTTCCCCGTGTGGAGTACCAGTCATACCCGTTGGTGATGCCGTTGTCTTGCCCCGTCATGTACCCGGCCGGGCTGTTGGCCTGGGCCGAGTCCGCGTATGCTCGGCTGGCACGCTCGAGCCAGAGGTCGTCAACGTGGTACTGATCGGCGAAACCTGAGTAGATGTTGTCCCAGGGGTAATTGACCAGCTCGATACCCCCGTGGAAGTTCGCCGACAGCACGATGCTATGCGACGCTGCGAAATCGATCATCGCTTGGGTTTCAATCTCCCAGGGAAAGTTGTAGTTCGGGTCGCCGGGATCAGGGAAGCTCCGGTTCGGGTCCTGACCGTTGAGATAGCTGCGGACGGGTGCGCCCATGCTCGTACAGACGGTACCCGCGCAGCGATAGGTGCCGTCCGGGTTGGCGTTTGGATTAATCCAGATCTCCATCTCGTCGACCATATCGGTGGCCGTGGAATCGCTGCCGTAGTTGGTCAGCAGCCAGTCGATCAGCCGCAGCATGAGCACGAAGCCGGTGGTCTCGTCGCCGTGCATCGTCGACGTGTAAAAGACCTCTGGCTCGTCCTCCTGGCTGTCGGGGTTGTCCGAGATCTTGACGACGAGGAGGTCGAGGCCCTCTTGGGTGTCCCCGATGTCATACAGGCGGCAAAGGTCCGGGTACTCCGCAACATACTGTTCCATCCGTTGCACGTACTCCGAGTAGGTGGGATAGCAGTCGAAGCCTGTGAGGCAGGAGCGCGCTCCACGGAGCTCTGCGTTCCGGCCGGGACGTTGCCCCGGGTGGATCTGCTCGGTCCACCTGTATCCGAGGCTTGTCAGCACTCGGAGCTGGGAATCCGTCGCGTATGCTTTGAGCACACTTGGGCTCTCGAAACCGTCGATCGAGACGACCTCGGTCAGTGTTTGGATCTCGGCGCGATCGTCGATCGGGATGTGGATGTAATGCTCGGTGGGGGGGGCGCCGGCTCCGGCGGCGGCTGCGAGAACGAACGTGAGA
>CAZEJK010000277.1:0-6756 GCA_964512045.1 uncultured Thermoanaerobaculia bacterium | reverse complement strand
CATTAAGAATTCAAAATTAAGAACTTAGAACTCAACCCAGGCGCTTTGCTTCGAATTTTCGAAGATGCTGATCCGTGAGTCGCTAAAGGCAGCGGTCTTCAGCCACAAGAAGCTTCATACCTTCACAACGGAGTCAGGCCACAGTACCGTCGGGCGGTCCGTACGACTCGGGAGGCTCTGCCATGGCTCAGGTTCCTCTTCAGCTGCCGCAACCGCTTTATTCCGGCACCCTCATCCGTCGCTACCAGCGTTTTCTCGCTGATGTCCGCCTCGACGACGGAACCTCGGTGACAGCACACTGTCCGAACTCCGGAACCATGAGAACCTGCTCCGAACCGGGCAGCCCTGTCCTGCTCAGCAGGTCCGACAACCCGAAGCGGAAGCTCGCGTACACGCTCGAGCTCGTCCACGCCGGGGAGGCATGGGTGGGAGTCAACACCATGACCCCGAACCGCGCGGTAGCACAGCTGGCAGAGAGTCAGCTCATTCCCCAGCTGACTGGATACACCTGCATCCGCCGGGAGGTCCGCTACGGAATGGACAACCGAAGCCGCATCGACCTCCTCCTGACCGGCTCCAGCGACGGAAAGCCGGACGCCTACGTGGAGGTCAAGAACACGACCCTGCGCGATGGGGCCCACTGCGAGTTCCCAGATGCCGTGACCGAGCGCGGCCGCAGGCACCTCGCAGACCTCGAGCACGTGGTCGCCCAGGGTTACCGGGCAATCCTCGTGTTCTTCGTCGGACGCAGCGACTGTCAGCGGTTCCGGCCGGCCGACGCCATCGATCCTGCCTACGGGACGGCACTGCGCCGCGCAACCGATGCCGGAGTCGAGGCGATCGCCTGGCAAGTTCGATTCGATCCACCGATGATCGTTTCGGTCGGCGCACTCCCCATCGACCTCGATCCACGGCCCTGACCGGCCCTCATCGGCAGTCGGTCGCTCACTCTCGACATGGCACGTCTGCAGCTGCGTCCCACGCATAGGCGTGGCTGCAGGCGGGTGTCACTCCCGGCAGGTGACGCCGGAACCGGGCGACGAGCGCGTACCCCCCGGCGCTGATCCAGGCGATCGGCGGTGGAAGCAAGAGCATCCGCCCAAGCCAGCGCCAGAGCCCGCCACACGCCAGCAGCACCGCACCGATCGCCCGGTGACCGCGCAGACGTCGTCCAGCCGGCTCGACCCACCACGCCGCAGCAACCACCTGCGCACGCGTGAGCCCCCACGGCTCGAGATCGGCCTTCTGCCACGGCAGCATCGCCACCGGGTGCCGCAACCGCTCGACAGCCCAACTGGCCGTCAGGGTACAGAACCCTCAATGACCGTCAAACAGCAACACCGGTGTCTCGCGATCCGTCACCTCGTCCCCCTAACAGCTCAACGGGCACAACCAGCCTGGCTCAACCTGCGTTCCCGGCCTGACTCACGATGCTGACTGTTGCCACCACCGAGCACCACCGGTGCCAACCCGACGAGAGGTTCCGGGCAAGCCCCGTAGTCGGCAGCGGGGAGACCGGTCAGAGTCGAGCCAGGTCACGTCGTGCACACCCAGCACGACACCGACGGGAAGGGAGGGCTCAGATGCCACGAGTCCGAGTCGCCAGCCTTGAAGAGCTCGAACGTCAGAAGAAGATGCAGGTGAAAGCGCACGACACGGAGGTGCTCCTGATGCACCTGCAGGGACGCATCCACGCCCTCGCCGCCCACTGCCCGCACCAGCACGCCCCACTCGTGGATGGCGTGATCCACGGTGACCGGCTCGTCTGCCCATGGCATCAGGCGGTGTTTCAGATCGACACCGGCGATCTGCTCGACCCTCCGGCCCTCGATGCCCTTCCAACCTACCCGGTGCACGTCGACGACGGCGACGTCTTCGTCGAGCTACCGGAAGAGCCACCGCTGATCCGTCAACCCGAGATCACCACGCCCGAGCGGAGCGCTTCTGACCGCCTCATCGTCATCCTCGGCGGCGGTGCTGCAGGGACCACGGCCGCCCAGGAGCTGCGGCGCTCCGGGTTCGATGGACGGGTCGTTCTGATCAGCGCGGACGAGCGCATCCCGTACGACCGGACCCACTGCTCGAAGGCGTACCTCAGCGGCGAGGCGCCGGCCGAGTGGATGCCGCTCAAGCCTCCGAAGTTCTTCACCGACGCCGGCATCGAGCGGGTGACAGCGACGGTCTCGCACATCGATGTGCACAACCGGACCGTCCATCTGCCTGGCGGCTCGCTGCTGGAGGCCGACGGTCTCCTGATCGCCACCGGGAGCAGCCCGAAGCAGCTGCCGATCCCAGGAGCGGATCTCAGTGGCGTGCATACGCTGCGCACCTGGGACGACGCCGACGCCATCGCGGCGAGCGCGGATCGGTCCGAGCGTGCGGTCGTGATCGGCGCGAGCTTCATCGCCATGGAGGTCGCGGCAAGCCTCGTTCAGCGCGGCGTCGCCTCCGTCACGGTCGTGGCGCCTGAGCAGGTCCCGTTCACCAACGTCCTCGGCGACCGTGTTGGCGAGTGGCTGCGAAGCGTGCACGAGCGCAACGGCGTCCGCTTCCAGCTCGGCCGCACGCCCGAGCACATCTTCGGCCAGCAGAGCGTCACCGAGGTCGAGCTGGACGATGGCTCGCGGCTCGCAGCCGACATGGTGGTGATCGGCGTCGGCGTCCAGCCGAACACCGACGCCGTTGAAGGTCTCGAGCTGCGCGACGACGGCTCGCTGCTCACCGACGAGCTCCTGCGAGTTGCCCCAGGCGTTTTTGCCGCCGGAGACATCGCCACGTTCCCGGACTGGAGATCCGGCGAGCTGACCCGAATCGAGCACTGGCGCACGGCCTCGCAGCACGGGATGATCGCCGGCCGGAACCTGGCCGGTGCGGCACAGCCGTTGCGGACGGTGCCGTTCTTCTGGACCATGCAGCACGGCATGCCGATCGGCTACGTGGGCCACGCCCCGAGCTGGGACGAGGAGATCGAGCACGGCGAGGTGACCGACGGCGACTTCCTGCTCTACTTCATCGCCAACGGCCGCGTGGCCGCTGCCGTCGGAGCCGGTAGCAGAGGCGGCGAGCTGCCCGCGTTGCACGAGCTCATGCTGTTGGGTCGGGAGCCATCGGTCGAGGAGCTGCGCAAGGGTGAGATCGACCTCGTGGAGCGCCTCGGCGGCGGCGGCACGGGAGCGTAACGGGGCTCGGTTCGCGCCGTTGACCCCGTGTCCGCGTTCCCCGGCCCGCCCGACGCCGGCGGGTGGACCGGACGATTGGACGTCGCCGCCATCCAGCGAAGCCTCGCGGTCACGGTCCCGGAGCATGGCCCCGGTCCCCGCCCCGGACTCCGCACCACCACCCCCACACGGACCGCGGACATCTTGTCCGCATCCGACCTCGCTGCATGCTCACTCCTGCGGACGGGACGTCCGCGCTCCTCTCGCACGCCGAACGCCGTACCACCACCCCCACACGGACCGCGGACATCTTGTCCGCATCCGACCTCGCTGCATGCTCACTCCTGCGGAGGGGACGTCCGCGCTCCTGTTGCCTTCGCGGTTTGGCTACTCTTGCGGCCACTCCGAGCGCGACTCGGCGCGCCGGGCGCGCTTCACCCCAACGCGACGTCGAGGGTCATCATCACTGCGAATCCGATGATCACGCCGGCGGTGGCGTGGTGGACGTTGCCCTCGCGCTGGGACTCGGGAATCAGCTCCTCGGCCACCACGAAGATCATGGCGCCCGCCGCGAACGCCAGCGCGTACGGCAGCACGAACGAGATCGACAGCACCAGCCATGCACCGATGACGCCGGCAGCCGGCTCGACCACCCCCGACAGCTGCCCGTACCAGAGGGCCTTCCACCTGCTCAGCCCCTCCCGGCGCAACGGGAAGGAGACTGCAGAGCCCTCCGGGAAGTTCTGCAGACCGATCCCCACAGCCAACCCGATGGCCCCACCCACACTCCCGGCCATGTGGTCGACGTCCATGGCCGCCGCGGCGAACGCCACCCCTACAGCGAGCCCTTCGGGAACGTTGTGGATGGTCACCGCCAGCACCAGCAGCGTCGACCGCTGCCACGGCGTCTTCACGCCCTCCACCGTCTGCAGGTCCGGGTGCATGTGCGGCAAGACCAGGTCCACCACTCGCATGCAGCCGGCGCCGAGCAGGAACCCCACAACCGGCGGTACCCAGGCGAGCCGTCCGTAGCCGAGCAGCTCGGCATGATCGATCGCCGGCGCCAACAGGCTCCAGAAGCTGGCTGCGATCATGACGCCGGCGGCAAACCCCACCGACGCGTCCAGGTATCGGCGCGAGACCTGACGGGTGAACACCACGAGCGCAGCACCCGCTGCGGTCAGGGCCCAGGTCCCGAGGGTGGCGATCAGCGCCGCGAGGATCGGATGCTCGACGACCCACTCTGCCATGACGCCGGCTCCCGCGCTGCTACGCCGCCGAGCCTTGGACGGGGCTCGGGGTCAGCTTGGCGTTGATGGCGACGATCACCGTCGACACGGACATCAGCAGCGCTCCGACCGCCGGGCTGAGCAGCACGCCCCACGGCGCGAGCACGCCCGCGGCCAGCGGGATGGCGATCACGTTGTACCCGGTCGCCCAGATCAGGTTCTGAACCGTCTTGCGGTGCGTCGTCTGGGCAAAGCCGACCGCCGTCACCACATCGCGTGGATCGTTGCGCACCAGCACGATGTCCGCCGCCTCGATCGCCACGTCCGTTCCCGCACCGATGGCGATTCCGATGTCGGCAGTCGCCAGAGCGGGCGCATCGTTGACACCGTCGCCGACCATGGCGACGATCCCACCCTCGTCACGGACCTTCTGGACAGCATCCGCCTTGTCCTCAGGAAGGACCTCGGCCTGCACGTCGTCGATGCCGAGCTCGCGCGCCACCCGTTCGGCCACCGAGGCCGCATCGCCAGTGAGCATGCGCACCTCGATACCCTTCTCGTGCAGCTGCTGAACGGCCTCCTTGGAGACCTCCCGCACCCGATCATCCAGCGCCAACGCCCCGATCAGCTCCCCGCCGACGGTGACGAACGCCAGCGTCTTGCCGTCCTCCTGGGCGCTCTGCACGCGGTCGTCCGGCTGCTCGGGAGCCACTCCTTCCGCCTCGAGGCCGTTGGCAGAGAGCACCCTGACCTCGTCGCCGTCCACTGTCGCGCGCGCGCCGCGTCCGGAGATCGCCTCGAAGTCGTTGGCGCTCGGCACCGAGACCGAGGTCTCCTCGGCACGCTCGACGATCGCCGCTGCGATCGGATGCTCCGAGCTCGCCTCGACGGCTGCCGCCATCGCCAACACACGGTCCATGGCCTCGTCGCCTTCGCCTGAGAGCGGGATAATGTCCGACACCTCGAACCGGCCTTCGGTGAGGGTTCCGGTCTTATCGAACACCACAGTGTCGACGTCTCGCAGCCGCTCGAACGCAGTGCGATCACGGATCAGCAGCCCGCTCGCGGCACTTTTGGCAGTGGACACCGCCACCACCAGCGGCACCGCCAGCCCCAACGCATGTGGACAGGTGATCACCATGACCGTGATCGTCCGCTGCAGTGCGAACACGAGCTCGTGACCGGTCAACCACCATGCGATGAACGTCACGGCGCCGGCAGACAGGGCGATCACGGTCAGCCAGAACGCCGCGCGGTTCGCCAGATCCTGCGCCCGAGATCGGCTCTGCTGGGCCTCCTCGACCAGGCCCATCACCCGCGACAGGTACGACTCGTCGCCACTGCCGGTCACCTCCACGGTCAACGCCCCGCTACCGTTGACCGAGCCAGCGATCACCTCTTCCTCGGGACCGCGCTCCGCAGGCTTCGACTCGCCGGTGAGCGCCGACTCGTCCAGCTCGGAGCTCCCCTTGACGATGGTCCCGTCCACCGGCACCCGCTCCCCCGGCCGGATCAGCACCTGGTCTCCGGCGGACAGCTCGCTGACCTGGACCTCGCGCGTCTCCCCGTCGGAGGTGACCAGCCTGGCCTCTGACGGCATCAGCTCGGCCAGCTCGGAGACGGCTCTGGAGGCGCCGAGAACCGACCGCATCTCGATCCAGTGGCCCACCAGCATGACGTCCACCAGGGTGGCCAGCTCCCAGAAGAACACCTTGCCCTCGAGACCGAGCGCCACCGCCGCGCTGTACGCCCACGCCACCGTGATCGCCAGGCCGATCAGCGTCATCATCCCGGGCTGACGGTCGCCGATCTCGTCCGCAAGACCGGTCAGGAACGGCCAGCCGCCGTACAAGAAGATCGCGGTCGCCAGCGCCGCCAACACCAGCATGACGCCGGGAAAGGCGAGTTCGTAGCCGAGCCAACCCTGCAGGGTCGGCGACAGCACCAGGATCGGCAGCGTCAGCGCCAGGCTCACCCAGAACCTGCGCCGGAAGTCGGCGATCATCTGTCGGTGGTGCTCGCTGTGGTCATGGTGACCGTGCTCGCCGTGACCCTCGTGCTCCGAGTGGTCGTGACCGTTCTCTGTCGTCTCGTTGTGATGGTCCCCGTCGCTCCCGTGGTCCTGCATGGTCTCCCCCGTGCGCGCGTCGCACCGTGCGCACGGTCGATGGTGCCGGCCGACGGCGTACCGGCACATCAGGCGCCACAGGGAATCGTTTTGGGGAGAGGCCCCACCACGATTCGGTACCACGGACAACGCCACTGCCAAATCCTGACGAAAAGCTGTCGTCGTAGCAGGCACTGCGGAGGCTGGGAAACGGTGGGGGGATGGGTGTGGGGCCAGCTTTCCACAGCTCCGCAGCACGGGT
>CAZEJK010000276.1:0-6760 GCA_964512045.1 uncultured Thermoanaerobaculia bacterium | reverse complement strand
CGCCGGCCTCGATCGTTACTGGAGGTGCTCGCACGGCCAGTAGGCGTACATCCCGTTCGGGTCGTTCAGAGCCTCGATCCGCTCCAGCTCGGCGGTCAGCTCGCGTACGACCTCTGTGGCCCGCGGTTGCCAGGGCGCACCGGCGGCGACCTGTGGCGTGTCGCTCGCCACGAACGTTGCGGCCCGAGCCAGCAGGTCGCGCACGATGCGATCCTTGAAGCTGAGCTCCTTGGTGATGTAGCGCACCTCGTAGCCGTCGCCGGCTTCGCCCTCGATCTCCGCTAGCTTGGCCGCCGAGGCGATTGCGGCATCCAGGCCGCCGAGATGGTCGACCAGGCCGCGCTCGGCTGCGTCGGCTCCGCTCCAGACGCGTCCCTGTGCGATCCGATCCACATCCTCGGGGGTCATCCCACGGGCCTCGGCGACCTTGCCGATAAACTGCGCATACCCCTGCTCGATCATCATCTGGATCGCCTGGCCGAGCTGCTCGGGGAGTGCGCGATCCGGGCGGATCCCCGAGAGCCACGTCGTGCCGACACCGTCGACGCGCACGCCGAGGTGCTTGGCCAGCGGCTTCTGGTAGGTGGGGAACATACCGAAGATGCCGATCGAGCCAGTGATCGTCGTGGGTCGCGCCCACACCTCGTCCGATGCCATGGTGATCCAGTAACCCCCCGACGCTGCGACGTTGCCCATGGAAGCGACGACCGGCAGACCCTGCTCGCGGGCCAGCTCCAGCTCACGCCGAATGACCTCGGAGGCGAACGCGCTCCCGCCACCGCTATCCACCCGCAGCACGATCGCCTTGACATCGTCGTCGGTGCGGGCCTGTCGGATCAGCGCTGCGGTGGAGTCGCCACCGATCGTGCCCGCTGGCTGGCTGCCGTTGAGGATCTGTCCGCGCGCAACGACCACGGCCACCTGGTCTCCGGAAGCGTCGTTGCCGAAGCGGTCTTCATCGCGGCTCTCGAGATACGCGTCGAAGTCGATCTGGTAAAACGAGTGGGTCTCCTCATCTTCGCCGACGAGCTCGATCAAACGGTCACGGAAGGTGTCGCGGGACGCGAGATGGTCCACGAGGCCCGCGTCCAGGGCGATCTGTGCCGTGTCTCCGGCTGCGGCCTTGAGACGCGGAATGAGCTCGTCGATGTACCCGGTGATCGCCTCGACTGGGAGCTTGCGAGCCTCGGCAACGTCGGCGAGGTATGCCTGCCACAGATCCCCGAGCCACTCGAGGTTCGCCTCCCGGGCCGCCTCGGACATGTCATCGCGCAGGTACGGCTCGACGGCGGACTTGTAGGTGCCGACACGGAAGATGTGGTAGTCGATCTCGAGCCGATCGAGCAGGTCACGGTAGTACATCTTGTACCGGCCGAAACCTTCGATGAGCAGCATGCCCATGTGGTGGAGGTGGACCTCGTCGGCGAGGGCGGCGAGGTAGTAGCTCCCCTGGGAGTAGGTGTCGGCCGTCGCGATGACCCGCTTGCCGGAACCTTTGAACTTCAAGATGGCGTCCTTCAGCGTTTGCAGCGTGCTCATTCCGGCGCCGCCCATGCTGTTGAGGTCGAGCACCAGCACCTCGATGCGCTCATCGTCGCTGGCAGCATCGATGGCGTCCACCAGGTCCTTGAGCAGTGTCTCCGGCGCAGAGGCGCCGCGGACCGCGTCGATGGCGTCCTGGACGGGATCACCGCCGATCTGCTCGACGATCGAGCCCGCCGGGTTGACGATCAGTGCGGCCGTCTTCGGGACCTTCGGACTGTCGTCGTGGAGCAGAAAGGCGAGCAGAGCGATGAGCACGGCGATCGCGATCAGCGACACAGCGACGCGAGCGGCGATGCCGATCCCCTTGCAAGCAGTACCAAGAAACGAGAGCACGCGGCGAGATCGTGTGGACATGATGGCTCCTCGGCCGAAAATTGCGTCGCGGGACCCTGGGTGCTGCTGGTAGGCCATGCCGCGCGCTGCGAACATCCTACTACTCCTCAAATCCGGACGTCGACTCGAGCCGGCAACGTCCACACGCCGTGTCCTTTTTACGCACCCGTGATGGCGGCTTCGCATCCGCTACGCGCGGCCTTTACGTCGGGGCTCGATCGTGACGCTATGTTGGTGGGATCGAATGGCCTGAGTAGGGTGCAGCGGCTCGCCGAGATGGATCGCTGGGTGGTGGAGCGTCTTGCTGGTGCGGTCCAGCGCACGGCGACGCTTGCCATGCTGCGCGGTGTCTCGCGGTTCGGCGACGGGGCGCTGTCGGTGGTGACGATCCTGCTGCTGGCCGCGGTCGGAGCGGGGAGCGGCGCCGTCCGGCTGGTGTGTGCGAGCCTCATTGGGCTGGCTGTACAGCGGTCGTTGAAGCGCCGGTTCCGACGGCGCCGACCGTGCCGGCTGCTGGGAGGACCCCCACAGCGAGCGCCGGTTCCGGACGAGGGGAGCTTCCCGTCCGGACACACGCTTCACGCCGTCCTGGCGATGGTTCTGGTGTCGGTCTTCGTTCCTCCGCTGTTCGCCCTATTTGCGCTGCTGGCGTGCCTGATGGCGGTCTCCCGGGTCGCCCTGGGGGTGCACTTCGCCTCCGACGTCGCGGCGGGCGCTGCGCTGGGCATGCTGCTCGGGCTGATCAGCCTGTTGCCGTGACGGTGTCGGCGATCCGGTAGACCCCCCGCTTCGGGAGAGTGTGGAAGCCGCTCCAGGCTGCGGCTGCCAGGCGTCCGTCGGAAAGCCAGCGAGGCAGCCAGTCGGCGATCTTCGGGATCGAACGCGCCGCGGGGGCGATGCCATGCTCACTGGCCCATCGGCGGTTGTACCACTCGTGTTGGCCGACCGGGGGGGCGAGCAGCAGCGGGATGCCGAGTGCACCGTAGAACACCATCTCGCTCGGCTTGGTCCACAGCACATCCGTTGTGCGCAGGAGCTGGTTGAACTCGCGGTAGTAGGTGCGGAAGTCACTCCAAGAGAGGATCCGAAGCCGATCAGCGAAGGAGTGCGATGCGGTTCGCTGTCGCAGTCGGCTGGCGATTGCGGTGTGCAGACCCGTCGCGACAGTGAGTCGGAGTCGGTGGTCAGCGATGGCGGGCAGCAACCCTTCGATCAGCTCGATGAGATGCGGTTCTTGCGCTCCGGCGCCGCCTACGACCGCAGTCAGCTGCGGAGGCTTCGGCGAGCGGTCGTCGCTTTGCGGAGGCTCGAGCCCCCAGCGATCATGGAAACGCCCGGTGGGGTCCAAACGCAGCAGGCGGAGGCGGAGGTCCGATCGGGCAATGCTCAAAGCGTCTCCGCCGAGCAGCTCCGATGGCAACGGAAAGCCGGTGTGCACGATGCGGTCTTCGGGCACACCGTACGAGATCAGCCGTCGTTGGGCTCGGCGGGTGGGGGTCAGGTAGGTGATGCGCCGTGGAGGCCGGCACGGAGCCCAGATTCGGTGGATGTCGGAGTCGGTGACGATGCAGAAGCACGGAGTGGATCCATGCTGCTCGTGCGCCAGCGCCTGCGCGTAGAACGTGCTGACCACCGGTCGCCGCTCGACGTCGGCGTGTTCGGCGAGCGTCATTCCGAACCCTCGTCGGATCAGTCGATCGAGATGTCGCGTCGCGACGTCAGGCCGACTGCGGTCAACGGGAGGGTCGAACGGCGCGATATCGGTCAATCTGTCGAGCAGCCAGCGTGGCAGCGGCCCGATCCAGGGCAGCTGCGAAGCGCGCGTCAAACGTTCGTACCGCCGCCGGCTCTTCGCCCACATGGCCAGCTCGGCTGGTGCGGCGAGTGGTTCGGCGTCGGCGCGCTGCGGCGTTACATCGAGAGCATCGGCTACCGCAAAGGCCGCCCTGAGGTGACCGTACCCCATGGCGACCGAGACCACCAACGGCGTGCCGGGCTCGTGATTCGAGGTGCGTACTGGCTCCATACGGACCGGTATCTCAGCATACCCCTGCTGATTTTGCAGCCACTTCATCCGCTCTTTACCACCACGGTCGAAGATGCGAACGATGGTCGCCGGCATACTTCTGGCGATGGCCGCAATCGGGCTGGGTCTTGCGGGCGTCTTCGCCTGCAGCCTGAGGCGTCACCTGATCGATGCCCGGCCACCGTTGCCGCAGCCCGCGCCGCCGGTGACCGTGCTCAAACCGCTCAAGGGGCTCGATCCGGACCTGGAGATGAACCTCGAGAGCTGCTTCGCCCTGAGCTATCCGCGCTACGAGATCGTGTTCGGAGTCGATGCCGCTGACGATCCAGCGTTGGCGGTGGCACGGCGCGTGGCCGCACGTCACCCGGAGCGAGCTGTCCAGTTCGTGATCTCCGGACACCGGGTCGGGTACAACCCCAAGGTCAACAACCTCGCCAACATGGCCCGGAGGGCTGCGTACGAGCATCTCCTGATCTCTGACAGCAACGTGAAGGTGCCCGAGCTCTTGCTGCGGGCGATGGTCGCTCGTCTCGAGCAGCCGGGCGTTGGGATGGTGACCTCGTTCATCAGGGGGGTTGGCGGAACCGGGCTGGGGGCGGCGCTCGAGTCCTTGCAGCTGAACACGTTCGTGATGGGCGGAGCGGCAGCGGTGGAGCGTGTGGCGCACAGGGTGTGCTCGGTGGGCAAGTCGATGCTGCTGCGGCGACGTGAGCTGGAGACGATTGGAGGCTTTGCCGAGCTGGGCCGATTCCTGGCTGAGGACCAGGTGTGCGGCGAGGCGATTGCGTCCGGTGGGTTGCGAGTCGTGGTGGACCCGCTTCCCGTTGATAACGTGCTCGGACGTCTGGGGCTGCGTCAGTTCATCCGGCGGCACCTGCGCTGGGCGAGAATCCGACGGCACATGCATCCGTGGGCGTACGCGGCAGAGCTAGTTCTCAATCCGATCCCGGTGACGCTACTATGTGTGGCGGTGGCGCCGGGCGCCACCTCGATACTGGCGCTGACGGGGTCCTGGATGGTGATGTCGCTACTGGCCTGGCGTACGGAACGGTTGGTTGGAGTGCGTCGATCTGTTGTGAGCTATCCACTGCTCGAGCTGTTGCGCGAGCTGCTGGTGACAGTGGTCTGGGTCGTTCCGTTTGTCGGCGCCACGGTGACGTGGCGCGGGAACAGCTACCGGATTCAGAGGAAGACGGAGCTGCGTCCATGTGATGGGACGGTGTACCCGCCAGTGTGGCCAGCGGATCCGCAACCTGATGCCAGCCACTGACGCCATCGAGCTGACCGGCCGCAACGGCTCCGAGGGCGGGCTCCAGCGCGTGACCGCCGCCGAGATCCTGACGGCCGAGGTGCCGGGGTTCGCCGGCGATCGCGAGCGTCGGTGGGCGCTCCGGACCGCCTTGATCGGGTTCAGTCCGTTTCTTCGGATCGAAGGGGCCGAGCGAGTGCCAGACATGCCAGAGCCCGCGGTGTGGGCACTCAACCACAACAACTCCTTCGAGACCGTCGCGGTGCCGGCGCTGCTGACGTACTTCCGAGGCGGACGTGTGGTGCGGTTCCTCGCTGACTGGATGTTCATGCATATCCCTGTGATCGGCAGAGTCATCCGGATGACCGAGCCGATTCCGGTGTACACCAAGCCTGCGTTCATGCGGGTGGGAGAGTCCTACCGCCTGCGGCAGACCGGGTTTCGACCGGTGGATGCCTGCTGCGCGGCGCTGCAGCGTGGGGAGAGTGTTGGCATCTTTCCGGAGGGGACCCGCAACCACTCGATGACGCTGCGACGTGGTCGCAGAGGGCTCGGTTTCGTGGTGCTCAGGACCAAAGCGCCTGTGGTTCCGGTCGGTATCCGGTTTCCCGCTGCTCAGGAGTATGGTCATGTACCGAAGATCGGTAGGATGGAGGTCCGCGTCGGCGAGCCCCTATGGTTCGATGCGGAGTGTCAGCAGCTGTCCCGGGCCGCAGGTATCGATAGCGAGGCAGCGGGCGAGCTGGCGCAGAAAATTGTGGATCGAGTGATGGTGACGTTGTCACGGCTATGTGCGAAGCCGTACCCTGTGGAGGGGCACCGGGAGACCGGTGCCGAAGGAGGAACGGATGGGCTCTCCAGTGATTGAAACACGTAAGGTGCTTTCGGCGGCGGATCGGCAGGCGGCGCTGACCGTCGTCGAGGAGGTCTACCGGGACGAGAAGGGTTGGGTCCAGACACCCGAGCAGGAGATTCCGGACGGGTTGGAGGGCATCGACCGGATGTCGTGGTTCCTGGTGACCGTGGATGGAGAGCCGACAGGTCTGATCCGTCTCCTCTACGACTTCTCGTTGGACCTTCCTCCGGAGCTTGGCGTGGAGTTCGAGCGAGTGATCGATATCGAGGAGGCGAAGAAGGGGAAGCGGTTTGCCGAGGTGGCTCGGTTCATGATCGTGCCTCGCTACCGCAAGAACATCCGGGTAGCGTTGCGCCTGATGAAGGCGGCGATAACCGAGGTGGTGCAACGTGGCTACACCCATCTGATCACCGATGTGTACGACGGCGATCCCCACTCTCCGCTCCACTTCCACATGCGCGCCCTCGGGTTCGAGCGGATCGGGACCCACCGCCACGGCGAGCTGGCCTGCGACCACATGCGGATCATCCTGGTCCTGGATATTCCCCGGGCGTACCGCCGTCTCAAGGAACGTGACAACCGTCTGTTTCGCGAGCTCGCCTCGGATATCTCGGTCGAGATCGAAGCCCTTCCGCTGACCGCTCCGCTGTAGGACCAGCGCCGTTGTAGCGGCTCAAGCATCCCGCATCTTCGAAGACTCGAAGCAAAGCGCCTGGGTTGAGTTCTAAGTTCTTAATTTTGAATTCTTAAT
>CAZEJK010000275.1:0-6761 GCA_964512045.1 uncultured Thermoanaerobaculia bacterium | reverse complement strand
CGCGGGACCGGCACATTCGGAGCATCACTTTGGTTGCGGCCCGCGGCCGCGTTGGAACGGATCACCGGCACCCTCCTTTCGCTGTGCCTCCGGTCGGGGCTGGAAGCCCCAACCACCTTGATCACGGCTCCACGCTCTGCTTCTTACGCAAAAGGCTGGAGGCCACTGGCGACCATCCGGTCCTCGGGTCGAGAGCCGCACGCGGACAGACGCCCGACTGCTTCACGACAGATCAACAGCGGCGCGCCACGGTACACTGGTACGAACGCTCTCGAGCTCACTCGAAGGAGGAGAAGATCATGTCACGTAGTGTTCCCGTCCTGCTCGTCTGTCTCTTTGCCGCAATGATGGCAGCGCCAGCCACGCTCGCTGCCGGGACGGAGATGTTCCCGCAATCTGTGGCCTCCGGCGATCCGACCGACTCCAGCGTGGTCCTGTGGACCCGCGTTGCCGAGGGAGACGCCCGCGGCGTCCTCACCGCCGAGGTCGCCACGGACATGGAGTTCACCAACGTGGTCGCCACGCGCCAGGCAGAGGCCACCGCCGAGCACGACGGCTGCGTCAAGGTGCGGATCGACGGCCTGGAGCCGTACACCACCTACTACTACCGCTTCGTCGTCGAGACGGTGGACACCGAGACGTACTCGCCCGTGGGCCGGACTCGGACCGCCCCGGCGCCCGACGATCCCCGGCCGCTCCGGTTCGCCGTTGCCTACTGCCAGGACTACATCGGCCGCTACTACAACGCCTACCAGCGGCTGCTCGAGCTGCACGATGACGACATCGACTTCGTCCTGTTCCTCGGCGACTACATCTACGAGACCACCGGCGACCCGTCGTTCCAGGACTCGGGCTCGGATCGCACGATCGAGTTCACCGACACCACCGGATCGATCCAGCTCGGCTCCGGCGACGCGGCCTACTACGCCGCCACCACCCTGTCCAACTACCGCGACATCTACCGCACCTACCGTACCGACGCGATGCTCCAGGAGGTCCACGAGCGCTGGCCGATGATCGTCATCTGGGACGACCACGAGTTCACCAACGACTCCTGGCAGGACAATGCGACCTACCTCGGCGGATGGGTCGACGAGTCGAGCCCGGAGCGCAAGCGCGCCGCCGATCAGGCGTTCTTCGAGTGGGTTCCCACCGCCATCGGCACCGATGCCGACGGTGAGATGGCGATCGACGACAGCGTCCTCTGGCCGAACTCGAAGGTCTACCGCGACACCCGGTTCGGCGCCCTGCTCCACCTGATCCTGACCGACTACCGGACGTACCGGCCGGACCACCTGATCGGAGAGGACGCCTTCCCCGGCGCCATTGCCGTCGAGGAGCCGATGCTCGAGCAGATCCTCGGACCGGACGTCTGGGCAGCGGTCCGCTCCAGCTTCGATCCGTATATCAACTTCGACGTGATCGGCGCCGCGCTCCCGATCTTCCGCAACACCGTGACACTCGCGGTCACCCAGCTCGTGCTGGCCGAGCACCCCGAGGTCGGCACCCTCGCTGCCTACCAGATCGCACGTGGCATGCTCCACGGCAACATCGGCGTCACCTTCCTGAACGGTGCATTCGCGGCCGCCGGTCTGCCCGAACCGTTCACTCCGCAGATCAATGCCACGCTACCGCACGGCCTGTCCTACCTGCTGATGGGCAAGACGGGGCTGTACACCTCGCTCGGCAGCCGCAACCTGGTGATCCACGACTCCTTCCAGCTCTACGCCGCAGCGCGCTGGCTGGAGACCGGCGGCGAGGCCCAGGCAGCGTTCGGCGGCCAGCAGATGGCGTGGCTGCAGGGTGCGCTGACCGGCTCGGAGACCGCCTGGCGGATCCTCGGCAACTCGGTGATGATGACCCCGCTGGTGCTCGACTTCACGCACCCGCAGATCGCCCCCATGCTTCCGGATGCGTTTCCACCCGAGCTCCGCACCCGGATCGGCGTCACCGTCGAGGACTTCAACGGCTTCCCGCAGAAGCGCCAGGAGCTGCTCGGGCTGCTCGCCCTGGTACCGAACACGGTGGTGGTGTCCGGCGACATCCACTCCACGTTCGTCACCGACCACGGCAACGGCACCTACGAGCTGACCGGACCCGCGGTGTCGTCCTCGACCCTGGGCGCGATCACCCTGCGTCTGGTGCTCTCCAACCCGGCGTTCGCCGGTGTGCCCGGGATCGATCAGCTGGTCGCGATGATGGCGCAGATCCTGCAGCTTTCCTCCCTCGACGACACCAACGTCTCGCCGTCCGACATCGCGTACGCCAACACGTTCACACACGGCTTCCTGATCGTCGACGTGACCCCCGATGCCATCCAGGCGACGATTCACGAGATCCCGAACTCCGAGATCGGCAACGACTACTCCGGCGATCCGGACGCTCTCGACGACCTCTTCACCACCACGAGCTGGACGATCACGACCGACGGGCAGCTGATACCGGGCGGGGCGCCGTAGCTTCCGAGAACCCTGTCCATGAAGCGATGATGACCGGGCCCGCCGTCTGGCGGGCCCGGTTTTTCGACGCGCAAAGCTGCGGACGGGACGTCCGCGGTCCTTTCGGGTTCGAAGGCTCAGTGGGGACAGTCTGCCGGCCCACGCACTCGCAGGGACCGCGGACCTCTGGTCCGCATCGGGCCTCGCTGCAAGCCCAATGCTGCGGACGGGACGTCCGCGGTCCGTTGGCAGCAGTGCCCGGTTTCGCATCTCAAACCGAAGTCACGCTATGATATCGACATGCGCACCCGGTTCGTGAACCTGCGGATCCCGGTGGAGGGCAACACCAGAGTTCCAGCGGAGATCATGGTGTCCGACGGAACCATCGAGAGTGTCCAGCCCGAGGGCACCCTGACAGCGGCCGGTGACGAGAGCTGGATCGATCTCGGCGGCGCGACCGTGCTACCAGGAGCGATCGACGGGCACGTGCACTTCGATACTCCGGGCTTCACGCACCGGGAGACGTTCGCGCACGGTACGCGCGCGGCCGCCGCGGGCGGCGTGACCTGCGTGGTCGACATGCCGTGCACGTCGCTGCCGCCAGTGACGACAGTCGCTGCACTCCGCTCCAAGCTGGAGGTGATCGAGGCTCAGGCTGTGGTCGACTTCGCTCTCTGGGGCGGCGTCTCCGGCGCCGATGTCAGGCCGGACCATGAGTGGCGACACGACCTCGCAGCATTGGTCGAGCATGGCATCGCGGCGGTGAAGGTGTACACCCTTTCGGGGATGGAGACGTTCACCGATCTCAGCGCAGGGCAGCTCTACGAGGTCTTTCAGGCCTCGGCCGAGCTCGGCATTCCGGTGGGCGTTCACGCCGAGGATCGCGAGCTCGTGCGTGCTCACACCGCACGCTTGCAGGCCGCCGGCGCCGACGGACCGGAGGCCTACGCCGCCTCTCGCCCGTCTTCCGCCGAGGTCGCGGCGGTCGCGATGATCCGTGAAATGTGCCGGGCCACGGGCGCCCGCACGCACATCGTCCACGTGGCCAGCGGCGACGCTCTGGAGCTTGTCGTGACGGCCCGCCGGCACGGCTTGCCGATGTCGGCAGAGACCTGTCCCCACTTCCTCGCGTGCACGGTCGACGACCTGATCCGGCTCGGAAGCGTGCTGAAGACCGCCCCCGTGGTCAAGACCGCCGACGATCGCGAGCGGCTGTGGACCGGGCTCGCCAACGGCGACATCGCGTTCGTGGCAACCGACCACGCCGCCGGTCAGTGGCCCGAGGAGAAGTCCACGGGGTCGTTCTGGACCGACTACGGCGGGGTCCCCGGCGTCGAGCTGCTGCTGCCCTACCTGTACTCCGAGGGCGTCTGCCTGGGACGGCTCACCCTGGAGCAGGTGGTCGGGCTCACCTCCCGCGAGCCCGCTCTCCTTTTTGGCTTGCGGCGCAAGGGCCGCCTCCAGCCCGGCTACGACGCCGACCTCGTCGTGCTCGACGAGCGAGAGTCCTGGGTCGTGGAGCCCGATCAGCTCCACTCGTTGAACCGGTACACTCCGTTGGCGGGTCACACGATGACTGGCCGCGTGCGCGCCACCTACGTGCGTGGACAGTGCGTCTACAGGCGGGAGCTGGACGGGAGCGAGTGGTTCGCCGAGGAAGGCACCGGCCGATGGGTTCGGCGGAGCGGTGGCGTGGCGCCCGCCGACTAGCTGAGCTGGCGCCCGTCCTACCGCCGGGGGAGGCCCGAGGATGTACCGACTCGACAACCCGATCCGCACCTACGCCTGGGGCTCGCGCACTGCGATCGCCGAGCTCCTGCGACGGCCGGCGCCGAGCCCGGAGCCGGAAGCAGAGCTGTGGCTCGGAGCCCACCCTGCGGGGCCATCGCAGGCACGAGTCGGCCAGCAGTGGATCGCTCTCGACGACCTCCTCGAGCAGGAGGCCGAGTCGCTTCTCTCTCCGGCTGTCGCACGGCAGTTCGACCGTCGCCTCCCGTTCCTGTTCAAGATCCTGGCCGCCGCAGAGCCGCTTTCGATCCAGACGCACCCGGACGCCGCCACCGCCCGAGCAGGCTTCGCCAGCGAGGTCGCACGGAGCGTTCCTGCTGAGCAACGCAACTACCGAGACGACAACCACAAGCCCGAGCTCCTCTGCGCCCTGACGCCGTTCGCTGCTCTCTGCGGCCTACGGGATCCCGAAGACGCTGCGACTCTCATCGCCGCCCTGGACGTGCCGGCGTTGGCTCCTTTGCTCGCCTTCCTGGCGCAGGACCGTTCGCCTGACGACGCGCTGCAATCTGCTGTCCGCTGGCTGCTCACCGAGGCTGACCCGTCCACGCTGGTGGCGGACACCGCCCACGCCGCACCTCGAGCGGCGGGGAACGCTCCCGAGAAGGCGCGAGCCGCCTATGAGACCGTCTCTGCTCTGGCCGAGAGCTACCCGAACGACCCCGGCGCGGTGCTGTCGCTCCTGCTGCACCGGATCGACCTCGCTCCGGGAGAGGCGATCTTCCTCGGTGCCGGCACCCTCCACGCCTACCTCGGCGGTGTGGGGCTGGAGCTGATGGCCAGCTCGGATAATGTCATCCGCGCCGGGTGCACGGCCAAGCACATCGACACCGCCGAGCTGATGCGCGTGGCCTGCTTCCAGCCCGAGCCGCCGACCACCGTCACGCCGTCCCAACCGTCCGTCGGCGAGACCCTCTGGTCACCGCCGGTGGCGGAGTTTCAGCTCGCACGCACTGAGGTGGATGGGGCTCGCGAGATCGGCGTCCACGGTCCGGAGATCTGGCTATGTCTGTCGGGCGACATCGTCCTGCACAGCCCGAGCCACCCGGAGCTCGAGCTCACCCAGGGCCAGTCGGCGTTCATCGCAGCGGACGCGGGCACCCTCATCGTCACGGGACGGGGAACCGTGTACCGCGCCGGAGTCGGCGCCGCGAACCACGGAGTCGACGAGTGATGACCGGCTCCGCTGCAGACCGACGCAAGAAGAAGCAACGCAGAGGCACAACGGCGCAGAGACGCGGAGCCGCACCCATCCGTCCTGCCCCGCGAGACCAGTCCTCGTCTGGAGGATTCGCCGGGGCACGCCCAGCAGCGGCCGTGAGCCGCGCTAGAAGGTGTACACCAGGCGAGCCGAGTAGCTCTGGTAGTCGAGGTCCACGCCCAGGTCCTCGACCTCGAACGAGTACTCGTTGAGGAGCAGCTCGACGCGGAGCTTCCCGAGGAGGCTCACTCCCCCGCCGATGCTCCACGACTCGCCCGCATCCACGGAGCCGTCGATCAGGTCACCGACGTCCGTATCGGCCCACCCCACTCGACCGGTCGCGTACACCGGGCCGAACACGCTCAACCGTGCCACAGCGTACAGGTGCGAGAAGTCCAGCTCACCGGCATCGTTGTCGAGGTCCCGCTGAAACCCGTACTCCGCCCCGACCCCGATGTCGAGCATCGGCAGATCCGCCATCAGCTCCAGGCCCACCTGGAACCCGGTTTCCTGGTCGACATCGATGTCTGAGACATCGATCTCCCCTCCCAGATCCACTCCGGCTGTCAGGTTCAGCTCCAAATCGAGGGCGCCCGCCAACGGAGCCCATAGCACCAGAACTGCCACGACGATACAGGTTCGCCTCACGGTGGTCTCCCTTCCGCGCACAGGCACTCGCACCATTGTCACGCGATTACGGACGCATCAACGCCATTGCGGCCTCGACGTGACGGACATGCTGACGGACCCAACCGTCCAGCTCGGCCAGCTCGTCGGAGTCGATGCCCATGGCAGAGGCCACCACCTGCACGTGCGACTGCTCCTCCGGGGTGAACCGCTGATCCGTGTGCGCGAGGCCGAGCAGCTCGAGGAGCGCAGCCACCTTCGCCGGCCGCTCCCGGAACACCGCTGCCAGCTCAGTCGGATCCTGGCTCAGGCCCTCCTGCAGGTCGACGCCGAGCTCTTGCGCCATCGCTGCCAGCGCCTCCTGCTCCTGGTTGACCACGATCCCGTCCGCCTCGATCATCTGTCGGGCCAATACGGCAAATGCACGCCGCTCGTTCTCATCGAGCATTCCGAGGAACATCCGAGCACCTCCCTGAGGTCTGTTGACGATCACAGAGTATCAAGGACTCCGACGGCTGTCGCCCCTGCATGGGACGCTTCGCTCCACCGCCAGGCCAGCGCGCCCGCGACCCTCGTCAGCCGCCGGCCGACCATTGCGACCCGGCCAGGGAGCCAGCGTGTCGGAACGCCGCTCCGACCACTGCCATCCCTGGCGCTAGAAGAACCGCCCCAAGTAGAGGTACCACGCATCCTCGCCGGCGCTGGTG
>CAZEJK010000274.1:0-6781 GCA_964512045.1 uncultured Thermoanaerobaculia bacterium | reverse complement strand
TTCTTTTGTGGACGCCGGCGTCTCGCCGGCGGGTGGGTGGGAGCGCTGCGACAGCAACCATCCGGCTGGCTCCAACAACTCAAAACTCCGTATCTTCGAAAACTCGAAGCAAAGCTCTTGAGTTGAGTTCTAAGTTCTTAGTTTTCAGTTCTTAGTGCCGCCCTCCCTCCCTGGAGCATGCTCTGGGAGCTGCAGGCATCGACGGGTGTGCGGAGCGCTCGCTGCAAGAGCCGATGGGTGGGCGGGGGAGCTAATGCCCAAAGCCTAATCGCCAACAGCTACGCGGTCGCGGGACCGGCACCTTCGGAGCATCACTGTAGTTGCGGCCCGCGGCCGCGTTAGCACCTGCTCGCGACCTACCCCAGCGCGTCAACCTTCGCAGCGCAGATGAAGTCGTTGCGGGTCAACCCCCCGACCGAGTGGGTGGCGTAGGCGATCCGGCAGGTGTTGTAACCCACGGTCAGCTCCGGATGGTGATCCTCCCGGTGGGCGATCCACGCCACCGCGTTGACGAACGCCATGGTCTCGTAGTAGCTCGTAAGCTTCAGCGTCCGAACCAGCTCGCCACTGTCGACGCTCCAGTCCTCGTGCAGCTCATGCTGGAGATCGTGCACCTCGGCCGCGCTCAACGGATCGCTGCCCTCCGGTAGTGGCTGGCAGCTCTCGCTCACCAGGTCGCTCACGTTCTGACACATCATCAACTCCTCGCAATCTTCCCGCCGGAGGAGCCTGCAGCCGAGTCAGCGCTACCAGCCCACTGCTCACTCCAGCCGTCTGGCCTTCGCAACAGCTCACCAGCCTCGGTTAGTCCAGCCCTGCTCCATTCTTCGCGACTGCGTCTCGAAACCATCCTCTCGAGGAAGTTCGATGGTACGATCGGACGTTGCTGAGACGGGAGGAATCATGGCGAGGCTCGCTGCGGTGCTGTGCATCATCTCTACTCTGTTTGGTTGCGGCGCGGACACAACGACCGGGCCTGCGGCCGATGCTGTACCGGTCCGGGCCGTGGCCACGACGACCATCGTCGCCGACCTTGTCCGAGCGGTGGGCGGTGAGCGGGTGGAGGTGACCACCATGATGGGCCCCGGCGTTGATCCCCATCTGTACAAGGCAAGCGCCGGCGATGTCCAGCGAATGCGGACCGCTGACATCGTCTTCTACAACGGTCTGCACCTCGAGGGCAAGATGGTGGATGTGCTGGAGCAGCTCCCGAGCTCGGGTGTGGCCGCAACGGCGCTCACCTCGTGCGTCCCGGAGACCCGGCTCCTCGAGGTCGAGGGGTACGACGACGTCGAGGATCCGCACATCTGGTTCGATGTCTCGCTGTGGGCGGCCGCCGCGAGCTGTGTGCAGGAGGCGCTGGTCGAGATCGACCCGGACGGGGCCGCCACGTACAGCGCGAACATGGGCGACTACGGTACGCAGCTTGTCGCGCTCCACGAGTGGGTACAGGAGCAGATCGTGACGATCCCCGAGCCACAACGCGTCCTGATCACCGCTCACGACGCGTTCGCCTACTTCGGCAACGCCTACGGGATGGAGGTGCTCGGTCTGCTCGGTGTCAGCACCGCTTCCGAGGCCGGGACGTCGGACGTTCAACAGCTCGCCGTGCTCATCGTCGAACGGGACATCCCTGCGGTGTTCCTGGAAACATCGGTGCCCACTCGCTACATCGAGGCGCTGCAGCAATCCGTTCGCGCTGCTGGCGGCGAGGTTGTCGTCGGTGGTCATCTGTACTCGGACGCCTTGGGCGACCCGGACACTGACGAGGGAACCTACATCGGCACCGTCCGCCACAACGTCACGACGATCGTCACCGCCCTCGGCGGTCACGTCACCCCAGAAGCATCGTGAGCAGTCAGCAACGCCCCCTCGCCGCGCCGGACGCCGCCATTGCCATCGAGGATCTCACGGTTGCCTACGCCGACTTCCCGGTCCTGTGGGACGTCGACCTGGTTGTACCGTCCGGCAGTCGGACCGCGATCGTCGGTCCCAACGGCGCCGGCAAGAGCACACTCCTCAAGGCGATCCTCGGTCTGGTCAAGCCCGTCGCCGGCGAGATCGCAGTCTTCGGACAGCCCCAGGGCCAGCAGCTCCACCGGATCGCCTACGTGCCACAGCGCTCCACTCTGGACTGGGACTTCCCCACCGATATCCTCGACGTTGTCACCATGGGGACCTACCGGTCCCTGGGATGGTTCCGCCGCCCCGGACGCACAGAGCATGAGCGGGCACGCTCCATGCTCGCCAAGGTCGGGCTCGACGATCTGGAGCGGCGACCAATCGCTCAGCTCTCGGGTGGCCAGCAGCAACGGGTGCTGGTGGCGCGTGCACTCGCCCAGGAGGCCGACATCTACATCCTGGACGAGCCATTTCAGGGCGTCGACGCTCCGACGGAACGAGCCATCGTGGCGGTGCTCGACGAGCTTGCGGAGGCCGGCAAGACCGTTGTCGCCGTCCACCACGATCTGCAGACCGTCCCCGAGTACTTCAACCGGGTGCTGCTGCTCAACATCCGCGCGGTCGCCTCGGGACC
Source organism: uncultured Thermoanaerobaculia bacterium (assembly GCA_964512045.1). Lineage (GTDB taxonomy): Bacteria > Acidobacteriota > Thermoanaerobaculia > Thermoanaerobaculales > Sulfomarinibacteraceae > CAZEJK01. The sequence goes on along the minus strand of CAZEJK010000274.1, from coordinate 4,245 downwards.
GATCGAGGAGGCGTTCACCGACACGACGCTGCGGGAGACGTTTGGCGGCAAGGTCGGTGTACTGGCGCGCATGCGTCAGGCAGAGCCCTAGCTCGGATGGAACGACGATGATCGCCTCCCTGCTCGCCGACGGGACCTTGCGCGTGGTGGCGCTCGGCGCCGGAGTGCTCGGCTGCGTCTCCGGAGCGCTCGGGTCGTACGCGGTGCTGCGCCGCCAGAGCCTCATCGGCGATGCCGTCAGCCACGCGGCGCTGCCCGGCATCGTGCTGGCGTTCATGCTGTCCGGCAGCAAAGTACCGCTGGTGCTGATGGTCGGCGCAGCCGCGTCGGGGTGGTTGGCCACGCTCGCCGTCCGGTCGATCGTCGCCCGCTCACGGGTTCGTTACGACGCAGCGTTGGCGCTGATGCTGGCAACGTTCTTCGGGCTCGGCCTGCTGCTCCTCACGCACATCCAACGCACCGCCGGTGCAGCGCAGGCGGGCCTGGACCGGTACCTGTTCGGCCAGGCCGCCGCATTGCTGTGGAGCGACGTGATCACCATGACCGTGCTCGGAGCTGCGGCGATCGGCGCGTGCCTGCTGCTGTGGAAAGAGCTCAAGCTGGTGTCGTTCGATGCGGACTACGGCGCCTCTCTCGGCCTGCCGATGGCGCGGCTCGACACGATCCTCACCGCTCTCCTGGTGGTCGCCATCGTCATCGGGCTGCAGACCGTTGGCGTGATCCTGATGAGCGCGATGCTGGTGGCGCCCGCTGCCGCAGCGCGCCAGTGGACATCGCGGCTCGGTCCACTGGTGGTCATCGCTGGACTCATCGGTGGCGCCTCGGGCGTCATCGGCGCCGTCCTGAGCTCGGTGGTTCCCCGCCTCCCGACAGGGCCGACGGTCGTTCTCGTGCTGACTGTCATCGTGGTGACGTCGCTGATCGTCGCCCCGGCTCGCGGTCTCGTCTGGCAACGGCTACAGCTACGGCGACACCGACAACGTCTTCCGATCCGAACGGTGCTCCTGCAGCTCGCAGCGCTGGCTCGACACCACGATGATCCGGCGCACGGCCATCCGCTGTCGTCTCTCGGAGGGTTCTCCGGCTCGCGACGGGAGCTCGAGATCAGCCTCTACGCGCTCCAGGAGCTCGGCATGGTCCGACCTGCCGGCCCGCGCCTGTGGGCGCCCACGCCGGCCGGCCTCGAGGCCGCCCAACGGCTGGAGGAGCACCGATGAGCCCCGCCGTCGAGATTCAGCTGATCGCCGTGGTGACCGCGATCGCGGCGGCAGTTCCAGGAAGCTATCTGGTCCTGCGACGGATGTCGTTGATCGCCGATGCCGTCAGCCACTCGATCCTGCCGGGCATCGTGGTGGTGTTCTTCCTCGTCCACGACCTCTCGTCGCCACTGCTGCTGGTCGGCGCCGCCGTGACCGGCGTGCTCACGGTGGCCCTGATCGAAGCGCTTCGGCGCACCCGGCTGGTCCATGAAGATGCGGCGATCGGGCTGGTGTTTCCAGCACTGTTCAGCATCGGTGTGATCATGATCTCGCGGTGGGCCTCGGGGGTCCACCTCGACACCGACGTGGTGCTGCTGGGAGAGCTCGCGTACGCCCCGTTCGACCGGCTGATGATCGGCGGCCGCGATCTCGGCCCGCAGGGCCTGTGGACCATGAGCGCGATCCTGCTCCTCAACCTGATCGTGTTTGCCGTTGCAGCCAAGGAGATCCGGATGACCGCGCTGGACTCCGGTCTCGCTGCAGTGCTCGGCTTCGCACCAACCATGGTGCATTACGTGGTGATGGGACTGGTATCGATCACGGCTGTCGGCGCCTTCAACGTGGTCGGGTCGATCCTGGTGCTGTCTCTGATGGTGGCGCCCCCGGCCACGGCCGTGCTGATCTGCGACCGGTTCGAGCGCGTCGTGCTGTCTGCCGGCGTTATCGCGGCGCTCAGTGCCATTGCCGGCTACTGGCTCGCCCACGTCCTCGATGGATCCATCGCCGGTGCGATGGCGGTGACGTCGGGGAGCGTCTTCGTTGTGACTCTCCTGCTCGCACCGCGCCGTGGCGTCGTCGCTCGCATCCGCCAGCGCAGCGTGCAACGACGGTCCTTCGCCGCGCAGATGCTCGTCGTGCACCTCGTGCACCACGAGGCCACCCCTGCCGAGGAACGCGAGACCCGCAGCGCCACGCTGCATGCACACCTCGGTTGGAAGCGGGAGTGGTTGCGCGAGGTGGTCCGCTGGGCGTGCGACGAGGGCCTTGTCACGTGCGACACGGAGCGGGTCCACCTGACAGACCAGGGACGGCAGCTCGCCCAGCGGCTACTGATGGGCCAGCTGCGAGGGTTCCAGGCAACGCCCTCGGCGGTGCCTTCGCATGTCGCTGATCTCGGATCGTAGGATGGTTGAGGGAGGAAAGATGAACGACGAACGTGCTCGCAACGAGCTCGACCGTTGGCGTCAGGCGGTCAGTGCGCGCGCATTTGCCCCCGACCCGGCCCTCGTCGCCACGCTGCAGCGACTCCTCGGGCAGGATCTGTCGACCGCCGGAGTCACACTGCGCCTGGACAAGGTGGCATCCGCTGGACCCGATCTCGATCTCCTCGTACGCGAGGACAACCGCGACGAGAACCTGCCGGTCGTCCGTCGCCACGACGCGCACGGTCATCCGACCGAGGAGGTCGTGTTCCACCCGGCGCACCATGAGATCGGTCGTGCCTTCTGGGGAAGCGAGGTGCTGTCCGTTCTCGCCGAGCCCGGGAACGAGACCCTGGCCGGGGCCATTGCGTACCTGCTCGACCACCATGGCGAGGCCGGCCACGCCTGCCCGGTGGCATGCACCGCAGGGGCGATCAAGCTGATCCAAAGCGTCGGCAGCGCCGATCAGCAGCAGCGGTACCTGCCCTCGTTGTTGGAGCCCTCGTACGAACGACGGGTGCTCGCGGCCCAGTTCGTCACGGAGGTCCAGGGCGGCTCCGACGTGGGCGCCAACAGCTGCACCGCGACGCCAGACCGAGATCGGCCCGGATGGTGGCGTCTGAATGGCGAGAAGTGGTTCTGCTCGGTGGCCGACGCCGATCTGTTCGTGGTCAGCGCCCGTCCCGATGACGGTCCAGACGGTACCCGCGGGCTCGGTCTGTTCCTCGTTCCCCGAGTGCTGGAGGGCCGCCCGAACGGGTTCACGCTCCGACGCCTCAAGTACAAGCTGGGAACCCGATCGATGCCCACCGGCGAGATCGAGCTCGACGGCGCGCTCGCCGAACCGATCGGACCGCTCGAGAACGGCTTCAAGAACCTGGTCTCCGTCGTGCTCGACACCTCCAGGGTGCACAACGCCCTCGCCGCATGCGGGATCATGCATCGCAGCCTGGTGGAGGCCGAGGAGTACGCGCGCCACCGCCACGCGTTCGGCCAGCCGATCGCCGTCTACCCTGCCGTCCAGGAGATCCTGGCGCGGATGAACGTGTCGTGGCGCGCAGCCCTGGCGTCCACCTTCGCGGTGCTCGAGACGAGCGACGCGATCAGCACGGGCGCCGGCTCCGGCGCCGCACCGGCGGCGCGACGGATCGCCGTGATGATCAACAAGTACACGACCGCCGTGGCGGCCACGGCCGTCGCTCGCGACGGCATCGAGATGCTCGGGGGCAACGGCACGATCGAGGACTTCTCACCGCTACCGCGGCTGTACCGCGATGCAATCGTCGTCGAGAGCTGGGAAGGCACTCACAACACGCTGTGTGCTCAGGTCCTGCGAGACTTCGCGACCCGCTCCCTGCACCGTCCGTGGTTGGAGGAGGTGCGGGCGAAGATCGACCGGCTGAGCACGACCACGCTCGGCAGCCTCGTCGACCTGACGAGCAAGCTCTTCCGCGACGTCGACGCGCGCATCCAGGCGTTGCTGACCGCCGAGCCTTCCCTGGCAGCCGCTCACATCCGGACAGTGGTCGACCACATGTGCCGTCTGACCGACGTCGTCGAGCTCGCACGTCAGCTCGAGTGGGAACGGCACAACGGAGTCGACACGGGTCTCGACGCCGTCGTGGAGCTGTACCGTCTGGAGCGGATCGAGCACGTGGATCCCCAGGCCCACCCGGAGCTGATCGAGCTGCGCAAGCGCGTCATCTCCGAAAGCGGCTAACGCGGCCGCGGGCCGCAACCAAAGTGATGCTCCGGAGCTGCCGGTCCCGCGCCCGCGTAGCGGTTAGGTGTTAGTCGGTAGTCGTGAAGTCCTGCGCAGTTTTGGCAGAATATTCAACGCAAAG
>CAZEJK010000273.1:6150-6813 GCA_964512045.1 uncultured Thermoanaerobaculia bacterium | reverse complement strand
TCGGGGAACTCTGTCCGTACCACCACCCGATCGCCGGAGCCATCGATGGTCAGAGTGATCTGGCTGAGGACCTCGGCGTCATCTGCGCACGCGGTGCCGGTCGCGTTCAGGCGATCGGCTCCGTCGACGCCGTGAATCTTCAGAAAGCCGGCGCGTGCGTGCACCACGATCGTCGCATTCGCGGCGACCGCTGCGGATCCTTCCCGTTCTTCGGAGTGCTGGCAGTCGTTCCAGCCGGCCATCGCAGTGGAGCCGGCAAGAGTCAGGAGCGCGCAGGCGAGGATAACGGAGAGCTGACGGGTCATCGAGTGCCTCCTTCGTCGTGAGGTGGTGTACCTCAGCGTCGCGTGGTCTGCTCTCATGATACGGCTGCTCGCCGTTGAGGTTCTGCTCGGCGCCGCGGTACCCTCACAGCGTGCGCATCGTTCTCCATCGTGTCGAGCACGCCGTTGCCAGTCACGGGGCGTCCATCGTAGCCGAGATCCAGCGGGGGCTCGTTCTGCTGGTCGGCTTCGCGGCCAACGACGACACAGCGGTGGTTGCCAGGATGGCCGGGAAGGCGGCACGACTGCGAGTGTTCGAGACCGCCTCGAGCCTGTTCGGCCAGTCGGCGATCGACATCGGCGCCCACAAGGGGGCGTACACCTACTGGATGGCCAGGGG
>CAZEJK010000273.1:0-6140 GCA_964512045.1 uncultured Thermoanaerobaculia bacterium | reverse complement strand
CAGGTGCTCACGGTCTCGCAGTTCACGCTGATGGCCGATACCTCACGGGGATCCAAGCCCAGCTTCTCCCGTGGCGCAGGGACTGACCTCGCGCGGCGCCTGTACGAGCACCTGGGTGACGAGCTCGAGAAGCTCGGGGTCGGCTCGGTCGTGCAGGCGCCGTTTGCCACTCGCTTGCGCCTCGATATCGACCATTGGGGGCCGTTTACCATCGTCCTCGACAGTGAGTGAGGGGAGGGCCGGCCGGGCCACCGCAGCGGTGCGGGTCAACCCGATGGTCAGGGGTTCACGGTTTCGGGTCCGGCGTCCGGGGCCTTCGTTGCGTGGAACGAGAGAGCTGCAGAGCACGGTGGTTCTCGCCATCGACGTCATCTCGACCGAGCTTCCATGGTGTTCCAGCGAGTGATGTCCGAGCATGCTTGCTCGGGGCTGCGGTGCACGAGGCGAGCGGAGAGATCCCGTGGGAGCACCCACGGCCTTCCGGTACCGGGCATCGGTTCTGGCCCCGGCCATCCGGACACCGGCCCGCGGCCTCCGGCGGTGCCGTTGGGCATGATGCTGAACGCGGTTCATCGCCGGCCGCAGTAGGAGGTCGGTGAGAGATGCGGGTTCGCTCCCCCACACAGATCGGCCCTTGCAGCGAGCGCCTCCAGCACCCTCCGATGTCTGATGCTCGCAGAGCATGCATTGGGACGGGCGGGTGGAAGGGCGGTTTGCTACTCTCCACTCATGACACGACTACCACCGGGAAAGGTGCCGTGGGAGGTGATCGCGCCGCTGGTGCAAGGCCCGTTGCCTCCGGAGGTGGAGCTGGGTCCGGCACAAGGAGAAGATGCATCGATCCTGCGGATCGGAGATGAGCTGTGGGCGGTGGCCGCCGACCCGGTGACGTTCACGGCCGCCGATGCCGGGCGGCTGGCGGTGGTAATCAACGCCAACGATGTCGCGGTGCGTGGGGCCGAGCCGCGGTTCTTCTTGGCGACGGTGCTGTTTCCGGAGCCGACCGCGACCAGTGAGGACGTGAACGCGGTGCTCGGGCAGATCCGTGCCACCTGCGACCGATTGCAGGTGGCGCTGATCGGCGGCCATACGGAGGTGGCGCCGGGTCTCGATCAGCCGGTCATATCCGGCTGTATGCTGGGCAGGATCGTCGATCGGCCGGTGCGTACGGGTGGCGTCCGAGCCGGCGACGTGATCGGGGTGACGCGGTCGGCGGGCCTGGAAGGGACCGGGATTCTGTCGGCCGAGCTCGGACCCCGCCTCGAGACACTCGATCAACGACCCTTGGAAGGCGTTCCAGAAGGAGTCCGCTCCGGGGAGTGGTTGAGCGTGGTCCGTGAGGCGTTGGCACTGGCTCGATCCGGGGTCGTGAGCGCGCTCCACGACGTCACCGAAGGCGGGGTCGGGGAGGCGTTGCACGAGATGCGCTCGGCCGCAGGCGTGGGGATCGATCTGGTTCCAGAGGCCGTCCCGCTGCTGGATGTGACGCGGGCGCTGTGTGAGGAGATCCAGATCGATCCGCTCGGGTTGATCGGTTCCGGTGCGGTGCTGGTGTCGTGTGCACCCGAGGACCGCAGTCGTGTGGAGAGCGTGCTCGGTGAGCTGGAGGTGCCGATCACCTGGATTGCAGCGGCTGTGCCACCTGGCGAGGAGACAACGCCGCCGCCGCGGTTTCGTCGCGACGAGCTTTTGAAGATGGATCGGCTGGCGGGGATCGAGGCCGTGGTGCTCGATATGGACGGCACCGTGGTCGACTCCACATATGACTGGGCGGCGATTCGTGCAGAGCTGGCGATCGACGGCTCGATCCTCGATGGGTTGGAGGAGCTGGAGGAGCCGGACAAGAGTCGTCGACGGCAGCTACTCGAGGCGAGGGAGCGTTCTGCTACCGAGAAAGCGACCGTGCACGAGGGCGCCGCCGAGCTGCTGGAGCTGCTGGCTGCGCACCGATTGCAGACCGCGCTGGTGACGAACAACACCGCGGCGAACACCCACGAACTGCTAGATCGGTTCCGCTTGGGGTTCGACGTGGTGGTGACTCGGGACGACGGTGTCTGGAAACCGTCACCGGACCCGATCCTCCTCGCCCTCGAGCGTCTCGGCGTGGCACCGGACGCGGTGCTCTCGGTCGGCGACTCGTCACTGGATATCGCAGCGGCACGCGGAGCAGGGTGCCGATGCGTGGCGGCGGTCCTCGACGGCGCCCATCTCGAGGCCGATGCCGATCTCGTGTTTGCGGATCTTTTGGCCTTGATCCGCTATCTCCGACTCGTGCTTCCGCCGCGCTAGCGGCCGGCCGCCCCTCAGCGCTCAGAGGTGGTCATCTCGGTCACCAGCCGGGTGACTGTGGACTGCAGCTCGGGCGTGATGCACTCGCGCCACACGTCGGGGAACGTCGCGATCTTCTCACCGATCTGTCGCTGCCAGTGGACGAACAGCTCGGCGACCCCGGGCGCCACGATCGGTTGCATCGGCGGCTCGGTGATGACGGTCGGATCCGGGTCGAGCTCGCCCCACGTCAGGAAGTCCCGCAGGAACGCGCAGCCCACGACAGCGTCCTGGAGCTCTCCCAGGTGATTTTGGACCTGCTTGATGGTCTTGACCACAGGGCGTACGTCCTCGCCGAGAAGCTCGCGCAGGTACTCCAGAGTGTAGCGGACCTGCTTGATGGCGATTCGCAGCCGGTGGTAGCGCCGCAGCGGGACCTCGCTGTGCGGATCGAGAACCCACTCCTCGTACGCGAGCACGGCCGCCAGGCGCTCCAGCACCAGTGCTGGCGCCACGTGCCGCAGACGCCGGATCGCGGCTTCGCCCTTGCGGCCGATTGCGGGCTCGGCGGGGAACCACGGCTCGTGCAGCTGCTCGCCGAACCGTTCCACGAACCGGCGGTAGCGTGCACCGTCCAGGAAGTCGAGCATGCTCGTCCGCGCGCGGCCATGGGCTCGCTCCCACGCCGTGCGCAGCGGCACCAGATCGGCACCCTCGGACAGAGCGGACCGGGAGCCTTCCACGGACTCCCAAAACACATCGAGGTCGCGGACCGGTCCGAGGCCGCGGCCGGTTCTGCGCATGCCTCGCACGTGGGGGCGGAGCATGTCGGTATCCAGATGGTCTCCGAACACCTGCGATGCCACGCGCATCCGCCGCGTGGCGACGCGCATGTCGTGGAGCTCCTCGGGATCCAGTCCCGCTCGGGTGCCGGGCTCGTGCAGAAGCATCCGCTCGAAGTGGAACAGGAACGTCTTCCAGGCTGCCTCGAGCACGAGGTCGTCGCGTTCCAGGCCAGGTTCAGACGGGAGTCCGATGTCATCCGGACGCGGTGTTCCGTCGGGTAGCGAGAGCAGACGCGCCAGCGACTCGAGCCGGTTCGCCGATCCGTCCGCGACGAAGCGGAGCCGCGACGGGGCAATCAGATGCCAGAGATCGCAGCTCCTCTGCGCTGTCAACGCAGGGGTGCTCGGGGACGCAGCTTCCAACCGCAGCTCGACTGCCGTGGCCTGATCTCTGCGCTGGATCGTCAGCTTGCCAGCAGCATGGAGGGCCACGGCGGACGCAGGACGCAGCAGTGCCGCCATGAGCTGCGCCCGATGTACCGCGTTCCGGTCGAGTGTGGCAACGAAGCCGCGGCCGAGGATCCTGTCCAGCCTGCCGGTGGTGATCCGGCCGTGGCTCAGGTGCAGTGCGAGCGCCAGACGGAGTGTCCCCTCCGGTCCGATGCCTCTGGGCGGATCATTGAGCACCGCCTTGCGGGCCGCGATATGTGGTCGATGCGGATCCAACCGGTACCCTCTGGCCAGCCACCGGACGCACTCCTCCAGCTGGCCTCGATCCTCCTCGTCGAGGACGATGAGATCGTCGAGCAGGTCGAGAAGAGCGGATGCGGTGATCTTCAGCCGCTCGGCAAGTGGCGTGCTCTCGTGAAGCTCCAGGTGGGCCGTCTCGGCCGATGAAGGGTGCGTGATGAGGTCGGAAGGGCTGAGAGAGGGAGCCGCAGTATCCGAGCTATCGTCTGCGCCGTCGTGTGGCCGTACCGATTCGAGAACCTGGGCGCGGAAGATGCCGAGACCGTGCTTGCGAAACTCGGCAAGCCAGTAGCGGACCCTGCGCTCGGACATTCTGGCACCCTCGGCGGCTTCGACCTGGGTGGCGCCGCGGTCCAATGCCAGAATCGCGCGTGCGCGCCGCCCGTGCAGGTCCGAGCGCTCGCTCAAGCTGATGAGCATGTCCCGCTGTGGCGTGGTGAGGAGCCCGGCCGGCGTCAAGCCGAGGAGATCCTGTGCTGCATGAAACTTGGAACGGCTGTCTGGCGTCAGGGTCGCGACTCCGCGGAGGGCTTCGGCGATCTCCTCGAGGTCGCGCTCGGTGCCGTCTCCAAGCAGCTCGACCTCGACCACGTTCCATTTGTGCTGACGACCCTCTGCCTCCACGGTGACGTGGTCGAGGCTGATCTCAGCGCACTGGCGGCCGTCTCGGGTGGCCAGTCGGCTACGACGGATCTGGTGCACCGTCAGGAGCGGTTCCAGCGGCTCGCCACCGATCAGCTCGGCGACACGTTGCGCGAGCCCGCTGTCGGGCCAGTCGGGGAAACGCCGCTCGCTTTCGAGCTGTGTCTCGAGCTCCTCGCGGCGGTGGACTGCACCCTCCGCGCCGCCGAGCCCCTTGAGGGTGACGGTGATCTCCTGAACTGGCTTCTTCTGGCGCATGCGCAGCGCGTAGCCACGGTGCCAGAGGGCCCGTGCTGGAGTGTCGAGGTACCTGTCCTCAACCGTCGCCTCGGCGGCGCCCTCCAGCTGCCACTCGCCAACGCTGACGAGCTCGGCGAGCCGCGCGAGCGTCTCGTGATCCACCTGGAACTTCGCTTCGATCTCCATCGCGTGCTCCGTTCACCCCCGATTCTACAGGAAGGCTTCTGCTGGTGCGGAGAAGACGACCGCCAATCAAAAAGTTGCAACGCCCCGGACGGGGCGTTGCGGGGGGAGGGGGGATGGCACCGTTGGAGCCAGGCCTGCGGCATCGCAACGTTCGGACAGGATGCGAGCTGGAGATGAACCTGCCGTGAGCCGCATGTCAGGGGTTTGCGAACGCTGCGGCCCGCGGCCGCGTGGGCGTCTACGGATCGACGTATCCGAGGGAATCGGTCTGGGTGTCCTTGAAGCGGTGGGCGATGACGTCGAACTCCTCGGCCACGGCGCAGAACGCCTCGACCATGAGCGGATCGAAGTGCGCTCCCGCTTCGTTTCGGATCGTCTCCGTTGCTTCCTGATGGCTGTACGCGGGCTTGTAGACCCGGCGACTGATCAGCGCGTCGTAGACGTCGGCGATCGCCATCAGCCTGCCCGAGAGTGGAATCTCCTCACCGGCAAGGCCTTCCGGGTAGCCAGCTCCATCCCACCGCTCGTGATGGCTGAATGTGATCTCGCGGGCGTAGCCAAGAAACGAGGTGCTGCCGAGCTGGCGCTCCGCCTGGAGAATGGCGTTACGTCCGTAGATTGGATGCATCCGCATGATCCGTCGCTCCTCGGTAAGGAGGTCGAGGAGTCCGTCGACGAGATGCTCTCCGGTTGCCACCCGTGTCCGCAGCGCGCTGCGTTGGGCGGCCACTGTCCAGATCCACCAGACGAGGATGGGAACGCCGAAAGTACCCAGAACAACGGTTCCTCCGGTCAACAGGGTGCGACTGTCCGCCGCCGATGCGGTGCGCGCGAGACCGATTCCGAAAAGCATCACGAGCACGGCAGTGCTCTGGGGCGGCAGCGACACGTGCACACGAGCCATCATGGGTGCTCCGATTCGATCATAGCGTAGTCAGTCGAACTGGCACGAGGCAGAGTCCGGCGGGGCGAAGGGGGAGGCTCCTCCGACAACCGCAGCGGTGCAGGTCAACCCGATGGCCGGGGGTACGCGATTCCGGGTCCGGCTTCCGGCATCCGGGGTCAGGTCCGGTACCGGTACCGGGCGGCTTCGCTGGATGGGCGGTGACGACACTGAAGCTCGGGGGACCTCCGTGGTAGGCACTCCCGCGTCATCTCGACCGAGCTTTCATGGCGTTCAACCGTGTGATTTCCGAGCATGTAAGCTTGTGGCCACGGAGCACGAGGCGAGTGGAGAGATCCCGTGGGAGTACCCGCAGCCTTCCGGTC
>CAZEJK010000272.1:0-6823 GCA_964512045.1 uncultured Thermoanaerobaculia bacterium | reverse complement strand
GCCGATAGAGCTGATCAGTGCGAAGCGTATGGGTCGCTCCCAGCCGTCCAACGGCCGGATCGTCGCCCCTCCAGCTCCCCCAAACGGTGGTCGGGGCATCGTGCCTCGACACGCACCCCTTCTAGCCCCACCGGTCGGGGCTGGAAGCCCCAACCACCGCGCAAGGCGACCACCAGGGCTGGCTATGTGACCATCATCCGGGGCCGGCTGCCGGCATCCAGGGCGGGGACCGGGGCCAGGGCCGGAGCCGGGTCTGCTCCGGTGCTCGGTGCACGCTTGGCGAGTGGGGCTTCTTCGGACCGCGGGCGGCGGTCACGGTCGAGGCGCGGAGGAGGTGCGGCGCACGCGGTGAAGCCGTGCAACCAGGTCAGGTGCACTCGAGACGAGCCCGTCTGGCAGAAGCGACGACGCGACCGCCCGGCCCCGGGTCTGGTCCCGGCGCCGGACCATGCCCCGGCCATCCGGAGGCCGGCCCACGGCCGCGTTGGTGACACTCTACGGTGGCTCACCGGTCTCGAGAAGGTGCTGAAAACCGTCCTCGTCGAGGGTCGGGGTTCCGTGCTCGGAGGCGTCGCTGGTCTTGCTCTGGCCCGGGCTGGCGCCCACGACGAGGTAGTCCGTGCTCGCCGAGACGCTGGAGGTGGGGTTGCCGCCCTGACGGCGGATCGCCTCGTGGGCCTCGTCGCGGCTCATCGACTGCAACGTCCCCGTCACCACGATCGTCATCCCGTCGAGCCGGTGACCGCGGGGCTCCTCGCGCGGATCGAGCCCTCGTTCCTTCAACCGTTCGAGCAGCTTCTGGTTGCGCTCGTTGGCGAACCACTGGGCAATCGCCGATGCCATCGTCGGTCCAACGCCATCCAACGCCTCGAGCCGGTCGCGATCGGCCGAAGCCAGTGCGTCGAGCGAACCGAGCTCGAGGGCGAGATCGCCGGCCACCGCCCGTCCCACGTGCGGGATGCCGAGGCCGAAGATCACCCGAGCGAGGCTCGCCCGGTCGCGACTGTCCGCGATCGCCTCCACGAGGTTGTGCGCGCTCTTCTCACCGAACCGCTCCAGACCCTTCAGGTCGTTTACCGTCAGATCGAACAGATCCGCCAGGTCCTCCACCAGACCGCGCTCCACGAGCTGATCGACGACCTTCTCGCCGAGACCGTCGATATCCAGCGCCTGCTGCGATCCGAAGTGCTGGATCCCACCCTTCACCTGCGCCGGGCAGGAGAGGTTCGTACAACGAGCGATCGCCTCCCCTTCCGGCCGTCGCACCTCGCCCCCGCACACCGGGCAGGTGGACGGAAGCTCGTAAGCCGTCTCCGATCCGTCTCTCGCGTCGGTGATCACCCGGACGACGTAGGGAATCACATCACCGGCCCGCTCCACCTCGACGGTGTCGCCGACCCGGATGTCCTTGCGGTCGATCTCGTCCTGGTTGTGGAGGCTGGCGTGGGACACCTCGACGCCACCGATGTGCACCGGCTCGAGCACCGCGACCGGTGTCAGCGCACCTGTGCGGCCCACCTGAGCCTCGATCCTCTGGATCTTCGTTGTGGCACGCCGCGGCTCGAACTTCAACGCCACGGCCCACCGAGGGCTGGCCGCTCGGGCTCCGAGCCGCTCGTGGTACGCCAGCGTATCCACCTTGAACACGCAGCCGTCGATCTCGTACGGCAGATCCTCCCGACGCCGGGCCATCTCCTGATACCACTGAAATGCCACATCCGCGCTCCCGACCTTCTCGGCGTCCGGGTTGGTCTTCAGTCCGAGCAACCGGAGCCGTGAGAGACAGCCCCACTGGGAGTCCGGGCGACCGGTGGACGTCGGCGCGATCTCCCAGAAGAAGATTCGCAGCGGCCGCTCTGCTGTGATCCGCGAGTCGAGCTGGCGCAGGCTTCCCGCAGCTGCGTTGCGCGGGTTGGCGAAGGTCTTGCCGCCCCGCTCCTCCTGGCGCCGGTTGAGCTCGCCGAAGTCGTCCTTGTCCATGTAGACCTCGCCCCGCGCCACCAGATGTCGCGGCACCGGGGCCTCATCGTCAGCCGGCTGCAGACGCAACAGCACCTCATCGATCGTCCGCACGTTGGCGGTGACATCCTCACCCGTCGTGCCGTCCCCGCGCGTCGAAGCGGTGACCAGCACACCGTCGTCGTACACCAGCTCGACGCTGAGGCCGTCGTACTTCGGCTCGGCGACCACCTGCATCCGCTCGATGCCGAGCTGATCGAGGCAGGTCTGCCAGAAACGCTGCAGCTCGTCAGGCTCCTGGATCGACTGCAGTGACAGCATCGGAGTCTCGTGCTCCACCGTGCCGAGCTCCTCCCGCGGCGGCGCTCCGACCTTCAACGTCGGGCTATCGGAGGTGACGAGATCCGGAAACCGCTCCTCGATCGCTGCCAGCTCCTCCATGAGCTCGTCGTAGGCTGCGTCGGAGATCTCGGGGTCATCGAGGACGTAGTATCGGTAGTTGTGATGCTCGATCGACTCGCGAAGCTCCCCCGCTCTCTCGCGAGCCTCACCCTTGGTCATCCGCTCCACCTGCTCGGCGCGATCGCGGACCGGCATGACTCAACCCCTCTCGAGGTGGCGCCGAAGCTGGCGCGCGGTGCGCGTGTTGAGGACGTTCTCGCGGCCCAGCCAACCCCGTCGAGCCACGTTGACGCCGTAGCGCATGAAGTCGAGATCGGCAGGCTTGTGCGCATCCGTCCCGATGGTGAACGTCACCCCGGCCTCGAGCGCTCGCTGGCAGTGGAGGTCGGCCAGATCGAGACGATCCGGCTGGGCGTTGATCTCGACACACACTCCGTTCTCCACGCACGCTTCGAGCACTGCGTCCAGATCGAAAGCGATCGGCTCCCGCTTGCCGATGATCCGGCCTGTGGGATGCCCGAGGCAGTGCACCACCCCACTACGGATCGCAGCGAGCCACCTCTCGGTCATCTCCTTCTCACCGAGACCGAGGTCATAGTGGATGCTCGCCACTACCCAGTCCAGCTGCTCGAGGGTGGACTCCTTCAGATCGAGGGAGCCGTCCTTGAGGACGTCCACCTCGATACCGGCCATCAGCCAGAGGTCGTCGAAGCTCGCATCCACCTCGCGGATCGTCTCGGCATGGGACAGCGCGGCGTCGTCATCGAGCCCGTTCGCCATGGTGACCCGCTTCGAGTGGTCGGTGATCGCGAAGAACCGGTAGCCACGCTCAGCCGCCGCCTCGGCCATCTCGCGCACGCTGGCGGTGCCGTCCGATGCTGTGCTGTGGGACTGGAGATCGCCACGGATCTGGTCCAGCTCGAGCAGATCCGGCAGATCGCCGTCCTGGGCCGCGGCCACCTCGCCCCGGTCCTCGCGCAGCTCCGGTGGGACCCAGTCGAGGTTGAGACGATGGTAGACCGAGGCCTCGTCATGACCGGCGAGCCGGTTGTCGTCCTTGAACAGCCCATACTCGTTGAGCTTCCAATCCCGCTCCACAGCCAGCCTTCGGACAGCGATGTTGTGGGCCTTCGAGCCCGTGAAGTACAGTACGGCAGCGCCGAAGCTGGCCTCTTCAAAGAACCGGAAGTCGATCTGCAGCCCGTCCGACATCCGCACCGAGATCTTCTCGGCGCCGTGGCCGATCACCTCCTCCATCCCATCGAGCTCGAGGATCCTCTCGCCGGCCGCGTCCCGGTCGTCGGCTCGGATCAAGATGTCGAGGTCGCCGACGGTCTCCTTGCGTCGTCGGAAGCTCCCGGCGACCTCCCAGGTCGCGATCGCATCGATCCGGTCCAGGTGGCGCCCGATGCTCTCCACATGATCGGCAGCATCGGCAAGCAGCACGCGTCCCGCCGAGGCCTCCAGCGTCTCGATCCCCTTCAGGATCGTCTGCTCGGACTTCTCCCCCATCCCGTCCAGCTCGCGGATCGTCCCGTCCTCCGCCGCCTCCCGCAGCTCGTGCAGACTGCTCACACCGAGCTTCTGATACAGCCGCATCGCCGTACGCGGTCCGACCTGGGGGACGCGCATCACCTGCGTCAAGCCCTCAGGCACCCGCTCGCGCAGCTGCTCCAACCGCTCGCACGTCCCGGTCTCGACGATCTCGCGGATCTTCTCCGCCGTGCTCTCGCCGATGTTCGGGATCTTCGACAGATCCGTGTCGGCGGCGGCCAGGTCCTCCAGGCGGTGCGAGTAGTCCTTGACCGTTCGCGCTGCCGCACGGTATGAACGAATCCGAAACTCGTTGCCACCTTCAAGCTCGATCAGGTCGGCAATCTCGCTCAGGATGCGCGCAATCTGGGCGTTCTCCACGGCTTCCTCCAGGCGATCCGATCGGTACGGTGGGCCATCCCACCTCGGAGCGATCATCTCCGCCTCAGAGGTTCGTCACCAGGGGCGTTGCCCCGAATCCACCCCGGGGTCAGCCCCTGAAGCCGCTGTGTGCCGAGCCCGCCAGCTGATGGACCGCTTTCCACGCGGACGTGGTCGCATCGAAGATCTGCCCCGGCGCTTCGGCGTCTCCCACCACGTCCACGGCGTAGCCTTCCTCGCGCAGCGCGTCGACGAGGTCTGCGCGGGACCGATGACCGACCGCCACCAGGACACTGTCGAAGATGTCCAGGCAGCGCTCCTCTCCGCCCTCCCGCGGCTCGACGTGGGCGCCATCGGCATCGAGGCGCGTGAGCCTGAGTCCGGTGTGGACCTCGACCGGAAGCTGGGAGAGCCTTCGCAGCGTGATCTTTCGGGTTACCGGCTCCATGTCGCGAGCGATGTCATCGAGCAGCTCGACCACGACCACCTCGTGGCCACGCTCTGCCAGGTGATCTGCCATCTCGATCCCGACCAGCCCTCCACCCAGAATGAGCACGCGGTGACCGGGCTCGCGCCCTTCCGCGAGCACATCCGCCGCCGTCAACGGCGCCTCGAGACCTGGAATCCGAGGCACGATCGGCTCCGAGCCCGTGGCCACCACGACGCGGTCGGGCTTCAGCTCCCGTACGGTCGTCAGATCCGCCGTGACGCCCGTTCGGATCTGGACGCCGGTCGCCTCGACCACGCGGATCAGGGAGTCCAGCGGCCGCTGCATCGCCTCCTTGCCGCGAGTGGCTGGCGCCAAGTGGAACTGGCCTCCGAGCCGTTGGTCCTTTTCGAGGAGCACCACCTCGTACCCGGCCTGATGGCCTGCCAGCGCGGCCTCGAGGCCGGCCGGACCACCACCGACAACCACCAGTCGCTCGCCCACGGCGACCGGAGGCGGCGGCGCAGTCGCGGTCTCCGGGTTGACGATGCATCCGATCGGCCCGCCCTGCTTGACCTTGAACAAGCAGCCCTGGAGACAGGCTCCACACAGCAGAACCTCGTCGTCTCGACCGTCGCGCATCTTCGCCGGCAGGTCAGGATCGGCGATGAGCGGACGACCGAGCGCGACCATATCGGCCATCTCGTCAGCCAGCACCCGCCGGATGCGCTCCGGGTCTCCGAGCCGTCCCGCCACCAGCACCGGGATCTCGACGGCGGCGCGGATCTGCTCCGACAACGACTCATTCACTCCCTCAGGAAGCGCCATGTGCTGGTAGTACCACGGCGGCGAGTCGCACGCCGAGCCCGTCACCACGTGCACTGCGTTGACGCCCCAACCACGCAGGTGCGAGGCCAGCTCGAGCGCATCCTCGGGTCCGAGACCGCCCTCCACCTTCTCGTCTGCCGACAGCCGAACGAGGAGCGCCCGATCGTCGCCGATCCGTTCTCGCACCGCGCGCACGACCGCCTCGGCGAACCGCCACCGGCCCTCCTCCGACCAGCCCCACTCGTCGTCGCGGAGGTTCGTTCGTGCCGACGCGAACTGTGCCACGAGGTAACCGAGCCCGCACTGGACCTCGATGCCGTCACAGCCGGCCTCGGCCGCGCGCCCGGCTGCATCCGCGAACGCCTCGATAACTGCATCGACTCGTTTGGTCGACATTGGCGCCGGCTCGGCCCCGGTGGACGGGCAGACCACTGCCGAAGGGGCTTCCGGCGGACCCTGCAGCAGCTTCGGGTTCGCAGCGCGCCCCGCATGGTTGATATGGGCGACCACCTTCGCGCCCTCGGCGTGGACTGCCTCGACAATCGCCGCGAGACCGGGGATCACCACATCGTCGTGAGCGCCGAGCTGCTTGGGATGCTCACGACCCTCCTCGAGCACGAAGAGTGGCTCGAGTATCAACAGGCCAGCTCCTCCGCGGGCGCGACGGCGGTAGTACGCCACGTGCGCTTCGGTCGCCTGACCGCCAGGAGGACCGAGCGCCGTTTTCACCGGCGCCAGGGCAAGCCGGTTGGGAACAGTGATTGGCCCGAGGGCCAGGCTGGAGAACGTGAGCGAGCTCATGGATACCTCCTGTCGCAACGCTGCTGGCCTCGGGCAGCTCCCAGGCCGCAGCAGATCATGGCACTATGGCGTCATGGCCATGCTGCTTGCGCTCGGGGACGACGGGGCCGTCGTGCGCACCCACGGTCTTCGCCATCGGGAGACCACCGTTGGCCGCGGGCTGGCCAACTCCGTTCCCATTCCCGACGATCCAGCGGTCTCGTCGTTCCACGCCTGCATCCAGCGTACACCAAACGGGTATGAGATTCAGGATCAGAGCAGCCGCAACGGAACGTGGGTCAACGGCGAGCGGGTCGAGCGCCATCTGCTCCACGATGGCGACGAGATCGTGATCGGCGGTACCGCGCTCCGGTTCGTGCTCCGGCGCCCAGAAGCCCGAGAGCGTTGGCAACTCACGGAGCCGTATCTTCGAAAATAGAAAGCAAAGCTCCTGAGTAGAGTTCTAAGTTCTGAATTCTCAATTGGTGGATATCCCCGGAGGTCTGTAGTCCC
>CAZEJK010000271.1:0-6825 GCA_964512045.1 uncultured Thermoanaerobaculia bacterium | reverse complement strand
ACTGAGAACTTAGAACTCAACCCAGGCGCTTTGCTTCGAATTTTCGAAGATACGGCTCCGTGAGTCGCCAACACTGTTGCTTCCTCCAACCATTGTACGGTGGTGCACAGTGCAGCGGTGCGGGTCGACACCCGGACACTTGTCCGGTCACAGTCGGACAGCTGTCCGGTCGCCCGATGCGAGCTCTGCCTCCAACGACCCCGCGGTAGTTGGTTCCGACGGACAGAGGAGCACGGCGGGGCGGTTGGCACAGTCGTTGCTCTGGACTTGGCCGTGGAACCCGAACGCTCGATCCGCGACACCTCTTCGATGGACCGGCCGGTCGACCGGACGCCCGTAATCCGGCGGCGGTGGGTCGTGGGCGGGAGCGTGGCGGTACTGCTCGTGCTGGTCCTCGTTCTCTCGTGGCCGGCGATACGACGTTGGGCCGTTTCCGAGCGTACGGTGGAGCGCTCCAGGCTGCGGATCGCCACCGTGACGCGTGGCGATCTGGTGTTCGACGTGGCGGTGGACGGTCGGGTGGTGGCCGCGAACCGGCCGACGCTGTTCAGCCCTGCCGATGGGACGGTGACACTGCAGGTTCGAGAAGGCCAGGGGATCGTGGCGGGTCAGGTGTTGGCAGAGCTGGTGAGCCCAGAGCTGGAGAGCCGGCTGGAGCAGGAGCGGGCGAGCCTCGATGTCCTGCGGTCGGAGCTGGAGCGGCGTGAGCTGGAGGCGGAGCACGAGGAGCAGCGGAACCGACAGGCCCTCGAGCTGGCGGAGGTGCGGCTGGCCGCGGCGAAACGTGCTGTGGAGCGGCATGAGCGCCTGTTCGAGCTCGGGCTCGTGAACGAGATCGACCTGGAGCAGGCCCGCGACGAGCGTACGGTGGCAGCGTTGGAGGTCGAGCAGGCCCGGGATGCGGTCCAGCTCGAGCGAGAGATGCTCGCACTGCAGGTGCGGGATAGCCGCTCTCGCCTTCAACGGCAGCAGCTTGTGACCGCCGAGGTGGCCCGTCGAGTGAACGAGCTCAAGGTCATCGCGCCGTTCGATGGCCAGGTGGCGACGGTCGAGGTCGAGCATCGGGACGTCGTTGTCCAGGGGCAGCCACTGGTCGGTGTGGTCGACCTGAGCGAGCTCGAGCTGGACGTGTCGATTCCAGAGACCTACGCGGACCGCGTGGTCCCCGGCGTCGAGGCGCTGGTCCGGATCGGAGGCAAGCTGGTCGACGGTGTGGTCACGCAGGTGGCGCCGGAGGTCCTTTCCGGCCAGGTGGCGGGCCGCGTGGCGTTCGTTGATGGCGCTCCGGAGGGGCTGCGTCAGAACCAGCGGCTGAGCACACGGCTGGTGTTGGCCCGGCGAGATGACGTGCTGACACTGCCGCGCGGTCCGTTCGTGGAGTCGACGGGCGGGGAAGTGTACGTCGTGGCCGATGATCTGGCCGTCCGCCGTCCCGCGGCGTTCGGCGTGGTCAGCGTTACCAAGGTGGAGATTGTCGACGGCCTGAGCGAGGGAGAGCAGGTCGTCATCAGCGATATGAGCCGGTTCGAGGGCGCGGACACGCTCTTGATCCGTTAGACCCTACACCCATCGGGAGGGACGAGATGGCGATCATCGAGATGTCCGATGTGACGAAGACCTACCGTACGGACCTCGTAGAGACTGCGGCACTGTCGCAGATCAGTGTGGCGGTGGAGGACGGCGAGTTCGTGGCCGTGAGCGGTCCGTCCGGCTCCGGCAAGACCACGTTCCTCAATGTGGTGGGGCTGCTGGACACCTTTGATGGCGGTCGCTACCGCCTCGACGGCGACGATGTCCGCGGGCTGTCGGATCGGCAGATGTCCCGGATCCGCAACCGCAAGATCGGGTTCATCTTCCAGTCGTTCAATCTGATTCCGGACCTGGACGTGTTCGACAACGTCGACGTGCCGCTCCGCTACCGGGGGCTGCCGGCCAAAGAGCGAAAGCAACGGATCGAGCGAGCGCTCGGCCAGGTGGGGCTGTTCGGTCGTCTCCACCACGTGCCGGCGCAGCTTTCCGGTGGCCAGCAGCAACGGGTGGCGATTGCGAGGGCGTTGGCTGGTAACCCGCGGCTCATTCTGGCGGATGAGCCCACGGGAAACCTCGACTCCGAGATGGCCCGAGATGTGATGGGTCTGCTGGAGCAGATCAACGGGGAAGGAACGACCATCGTGATGGTCACCCACAACCCCGAGTGCTCGGCGCGTGCCCGCCGGCAGATCCACATCCTCGACGGCCGTCTCATCGACGTGCGCGAGGAACGACTGCCGTCGTTCGCCCCCGACTCTTCTGCGGCTGCGACCGCGGCGAGCTAGGGGGGCGATCATGCTCGGCTACATGCTCCGTCTTGCTGCCAAGAGCGTCGCTCGGACTCCGGCGATCTCCGCGTTGACCATGGTGGCGATCGGTCTCGGCGTGGCGGTGCCGACGGCCATGATGTCGATCCGTCACGTGTTCGCCCAGAACCCCATCCCGGAGAAGAGTGATCTGCTATACAACGTTCGCGTCGACAGCTGGGATGCCGACTCGGAGTTCTTCGACATCCGGCCCGGTGACCCACCGAAGCACATCACGTACCGGGACATGGCTGGCCTTATGGACAGCGAGATTCCGCGGTACCGGACCGGGGTGGCCAACGCCCGCGCCTGGGTGTTCCCGGAGGTGGAGCACCTGCGGCCGTACGAGGGCACGATTCGGCTCTGTCACGCCGACTTCTTTGCGATGTTCCAGGCGCCGTTCCGGTACGGGAGGGGTTGGGACCGGCACGCCGACGCGGCCCGCCGGCGGGTGGTCGTGCTCAGCTACGCAACGAACCAGAAGCTGTTCGCCGGCCGGAACTCCGTGGGGGAGCGGGTCCGCCTTGGCGGCGGCGAGCTGACAGTCGTCGGTGTCCTCGACCGTTGGTCCGTGACGCCGCGCTACTACGACATCATCAACAATCAGGTTGCGCCGCCACGAGACTTCTTCGTGCCGTTCGACCTGATCCGCGAGCAGGACCTGCAGCTCACCCAGACCGGTGACACCGACGCATGGGGTTCGTGGGACCGGGATGATCCGGACGCTGTGTACACGGCCTCGGAGCTGACCTGGATCCAGTACTGGGTCGAGCTCGAGCCCGAGGAGGTGTCGGAGTATCACGCGTTCGTCGATAGCTACGCCCGCTCACAGAAGGAGCTGGGCCGTTTCCCGCGGCCGATCAACAACCGGGTCACGCCGGTGATGGAGTGGCTCGAGGTGCGTGGTGTCGTGGCGCCGGAGATGAACGCGATCGTCATCATCGCTCTCCTGTTCCTCGCCGTGTGTGCGCTCAACCTGGTGGGGCTTCTGCTCACCAAGTTTCTCGCCGCGTCCACGACCATCGGTGTCCATCGTGCGCTGGGTGCTTCGCGCAGGGCGGTCTTCCTCCAGCGTCTGATCGAGTGCGAGCTGATCGGCCTGGCTGGCGGCATGGTCGGCGTGCTTATGGCCTGGGGAGCCGTCGAGGCGATCAACCGTTCGCTGCCGGCGTTCGTGGTTTCGGTGAGCCTGGTGAAGTTCGACACGTACATGTTGACCTGGGGGATCGTGCTGGCGCTGGCTGCCGGCCTGATCTCGGGTCTGTACCCGGCCTGGCGGGCGTGCCGAGTGGCGCCGGCCCGCCAGTTGAAGCTGCAGTGACGGCGTGGAGGTCACCATGGAGCTTGGACCGATTCTTCGTTCGCTGACCCGCAACCGTGGTCGCGTCCTGCTGTTGGTGGTGGAGATCGCCTTCACTGTGGCAATTGCGCTGAACTGCGCCAACATGATCATCGATCAGCGGCGCATCGCCAACCGTTCGACCGGGATCGCCGAGGAGGAGATCGCCGTCGTTCGGGCGCGACCGTACGGCAGCCAGTACGAGGAGCTCGAGGGGCGGCTCGCCGTCATGCGTCAGGACCTGAGTGCGTTGCGTGCGATGCCCGGCGTCGAGGCGGTGGCGCCGATCGTCCCGTTGCCACTTCAAGGTGGCGGGAGCTCCTCGCAGTTCCGGCCGCTCGGGGCGCCGCCGACTGCGCAGGTGCGGGCGCCGGTGTACCGGACCGACGGGCACTTTATCGACACGCTCGGCCTCGAGCTGGTGGCTGGACGGGCGTTCACCGAGGCCGACATGCCGACTGACTTCGGCGCACAGATCCTGAACGTGATCGTCACTCAGGACCTGGCCGACGCGCTTTTCCCCGACGGTGACGCCCTCGGCAAGCAGATCAGCGGCGGTGGCAGTGAGCAGTACCCCGACGTGATCGTCGGCATCGTGGACCACATGTACACCCCGTACGGCGGCGGGCCGATGGAGACGAGGATCCTGTTCTACCCAACGCCCCCGGCGTACGCAACACCGTTCAACTACCTCCTTCGCAGCTCCTCCATCGAGCTGGCCGCCATCATGAAGGATGCGGAGTCCGTGCTGCTGGAGGTGGACGATGAGCGGTTGATCGAGACCCTGACGATGCTCGAGGTCAAGTCGTGGGGCGCGTTCGACAAGCGGCTGGTGGCTACGATTCTGACAGTGATCATTGCACTCCTGCTGTTTGTGACCGGTATCGGCGTGCTCGGTATGACGGCGTTCGCGGTCACCCAACGTACCAAGCAGGTGGGCACCCGGCGTGCCCTCGGGGCGAGCCGCTGGGAGGTGCTGCGGTACTTTCTGGTGGAGAACACCATCATTACCGTGACCGGCATCGCACTCGGTCTGATCGGTGCCTACGCTCTCAACATGCTACTGATGCAGCAGGCGGGTGGGACGCCGCTGCCGATCGGTCTGGTGCTCATCGGTGTGCTGGTGCTCTGGGGACTCGGCATTGCGGCGACGATCGCTCCAGCGCTACGCGCCGCCCGGACGCCGCCCGCTCTGGCCACTCGGAGTGTGTGAGCCATCTGTGGGCGCGCTGCGTATGATGGTCTGAGGGAAGCCGCATGCCGCGAGTTCTGATCGTCGAAGACCAGCCGCCGGTCGCCACTGCGATCGCGCTCGCCCTCGAGCTGGGCGGCTTGGAGCCGGTGACTGTGAGCAGTCCGTCCGAGGCGTTGGCGATCCTCGAGCGAGGCGGCATCGACCTGGTGATCCAGGACATGAACTTCACCCCCGGAGCGACCTCCGGCGCCGAAGGGATCGAGCTGTTTCGCACCGTTCGCGAGCGGTACCCGCAGCTGCCCGTGCTGCTGATGACTGCCTGGGCGTCGGTGGATACCGCTGTCCAGCTGATGAAGGAGGGCGCCGGCGATTACGTGACCAAGCCGTGGGATGACGAACGCCTGCTCACCAGCGTGCGCAACCTGCTCAGGATCGGAGACCTCGAACGCGAGAACCGCGAGCTGCACGATCAACACCGACGGCAGCGCGACGAGCTGGCCAGACGGTATGACCTGTGTGGGTTGGTGTACGCGAGTGCCGCCATGCACGAGGTGGTGTCGTTGGCCGTGCGGGTGGCGAGTGCGGATGTTCCGGTGCTGATCACCGGCGCGAACGGCACAGGCAAGGAGCGGATCGCGCAGGTGATCCACGCCAACTCTCCCCGCCGCGGTCAACCGATGGTCTCGGTCAACGTGGGAGCGCTGCCGGATGCCCTCCTGGAGGCCGAGCTGTTCGGTGCGGAGGCCGGTGCGTACACGGGCGCCACGGACCGTCGGATCGGCCGGTTCGAGGCGGCCGATCGCGGCACGCTGCTGCTCGATGAGATCGGCAACCTGTCCCAAGCGGGTCAGGCGAAGCTCCTGCGCGTGTTGGAGACCGGCGAGCTCCAGCGACTCGGCTCGAGCGAGTCGGTGCGGACGGATGTTCGCGTGCTGGCGGCGACCAACACCGATCTGCGGCAGGCGATCGATGAGGGGAGCTTCCGCGAGGACCTGCTCTTCAGGCTGAACGTGATCACGATCGAGCTGCCGGCGCTCGCCGATCGCCGCGAGGATATCCTGCCGCTGGCCGAGGCGTTCCTTCGCGAGCTTGCCCCGGCGCGGGACGGCATCGTCCGTCCTCTGACCGAGGAGGCCCAGAAGGCGCTGCGGACCCACAGCTGGCCCGGGAACGTGCGCGAGCTCCGCAACGTGATCCAGCGAGCGACGCTGGTGGCGAACGGGCCACGGATCGAGGCCGACGACCTTGGCCTGGTCTCGAAGGCCGTCCCCTCCGGATATGCCGGAGTGAGCTCGGAGCAGGCCGAGGTCGAGGCGGCGCTGCGCCGCGCTGGTGGCGTGGTGGCGCACGCAGCAGAGGGCCTGGGCATCAGCCGGCAGGCGCTCTACCGGAAGATGGAACGGCTCGGCATCACCGTCGAGCGGCGGGTCACGGAGTGACCGGCAGGTGAGCGAGCCGTCCCCTGATCCGCAGCCTCGACGGCACTCGTGGAGCCTGTCAGGGAAGCTGGCGGTTGTGGTGGCGGCTGAGGGCCTGGTGGTTGCTTCGGCGACGGTTGCTGCCGTCGCGATGGGGCTCAGCGTCTGGCAGGCGTGGCTGGTGTCGGTGGTCGTGGCAGTGGTCGCGGCGGTCGTGGTCGCCAAAGCCGTCACCGCCCCGGCGCAGCGCGTCCTGACAGCGTTGCGGGATGGTGTGGACGGGTTTCGTTCCGGAGACTTCAGTGTTCGGTTAGGTGTGGTCCGTAACGATGAGCTCGGCGATCTTGTGACGATGTACAACCGGGTGGGGGAGGTCCTGCGCTCCGAGCGGGCCTCGATCCGCCAGCGCGAGCTGCTGCTGGAGACGGTCGTGGAGGGCTCGCCGGCCGCGATTGTGCTCGTCGGGAGTGACGACCGGATCGTTCTCGCCAACCGGGTTGCGCGACGGCTGTTCTTCGAGGGGCGGCCGCTCGAGGG
>CAZEJK010000270.1:0-6849 GCA_964512045.1 uncultured Thermoanaerobaculia bacterium | reverse complement strand
GGTTCTGCCGGATGAGATGTGCCAAGATCCTGATGCTCCAGTGCTTCGGAAAAGCACAGGCATACCCTGAGGTATGTCGAGCATTTTCCGAAGTGTCTGGAGCGCAGGAGATTGGTGCAGATCGCCGGCAAGAACCGCTCAGATTAGGTCATACCCAATACCTGACAGCCAACGCGGCCGCGGGCCGGGTTTCGCATGTTGGTTCCACCCACGAGTCACGCCATGAATCCGAGCACGAAGAGCGGGAGCCTCGAGCTTTCGGGCGCCGCGGTGTGTGCGAAGCGAGGAACCGACCATGTCGCTGAACCACCCCCAGCATCTTGACAGGACAGAGGCTGGCTGGTAGAACCTCTCCCCATGATCTGCTCCACCCACACCCGCTTCGAGGCCATGGTCATGTGCATGGTCATGCCGCGGCGGATGCGGGTGTGGACGGGGATGACCCTGAGCTGATCTGAGCCTCCCCACTGACTCCCACCCGCATCCGCCTCCTCGGATGCGGTTTTTCGTTACCCTCACATCGCAACAGCTCGACCCGTCGTCTGGGACCGTGAGCATCACGGTGCGTTCGTCCCAGTGACGGCTGATCAGTACGGGAGACCCTGATGTCACGATCCACACCATCCAGCACACCACGGCACGCCGTGAAGACCTTCTGTGTCCACTGTGGCCACCAACCAGACCGCTCGACCCGCTCGCGCGCGGTGCCGATCCACCAGACAACGTCGTACGTCTTCACGGACACCGAGGAGGCGGCACTTCGGTTCGATCTGGACCGCGCGCTGGAGGCCGCATGAGCGCCGCGGCGTCGTGTCCCGATCCGCCGCTCCAACCGCGGCGTACCGAGGTCGGAGCTGACCTCCCGCTCGAGCTCGGCGACTCCATCACACGTCCTGTCATCGCTTACGAGACCTGGGGCACGCTCGCCCCCTCCGGAGACAACGCCGTCCTGATCTGTCATGCCCTGACCGGGGACAGCCATGCGGCCGCCCACCGCGAGGGCGACCGTCCAGGCTGGTGGGACGGTCTCGTGGGCCCAGGTCGCGCACTCGATCCCGCCAGCGACTTCGTGATCTGCTCCAACGTCCTCGGTGGTTGCGCAGGGACCACCGGACCCACCAACGCTGCACCCGATTTTCCGCCGCTGACTCCCCGAGATCAGGTCATGGCCCAGAGAAGGCTGTTGGAGCTGCTCGGCGTCCGCCGGCTGCGGCTGGTGATCGGCGGCTCGCTGGGAGCGATGCATGTTTGGCAGTGGCTCGTCGACTTTCCGGAGCTGGTCGAGACGGGCGTGGCGATCGCGGGCACCCCACAGGCCTCGCCGTGGGTCGTCAGCCTGAACGAAGCGGCCCGCGCAGCCCTCGAGCTCGACAGCTCGGCCGATCGTCGCGCCGGCCTGGCCGTGGCGCGGATGATCGGCATGATCTCGTACCGCAGCGAGCGGCACTTCACCGAACGGTTCGGGCGCAAGGCTCAGGAACCGGACAGTCTCGCGGGGGTCTCCGGCACGTTTCAGGTGTCCAGCTACCTCCGTCATCACGGCCGCTCACTGGTCCGGCGGTTCGATGCGGCCAGCTACCGCACGCTGATCGACGCGATGGACCGCCACGATGTGGCCCGCGGTTACCCGAGTCTGGACGCCGCCATCGGCCGGATCAAGGCCCCCGTGCTCGTCGTCGGGATCCCCAGCGACCGGCTGTTCTTCCCCCGAGAGATGGCCGCTACGGTCCGGCACCTGAAGGCGTTGCAACGGACCGTGTCGAGCGCGTGGCTTCGTTCGGACTGTGGCCACGATGCCTTCCTGATCGAGATCGAGCAGCTCGACCGGATCGTCCGCCGATTCCGACACGGAGCCGTATCATGCGCGTGCTGAAGTTCGGAGGCTCATCGATCGCCACCGCCGGAGCGATCCAGCGGGTCGTGCAGATCATCCGCGATCAACCAGAGGCCACGGTTGTGGTGCTGTCCGCCATGGGCGATACAACCGACCGTCTCGAGGAGGCCGGCGCCGCCGCCGCCGAGGGCCGCGAGCACGACAGCCACCAGCTGCTGCGTACCGTCACCGCCATCCATCGCACGACTGTCGCTGCGCTCGAGCTGCCCGCACAGCTCGACGATGAGGTCCATATTCATCTGGAGTCGATCGCACGCACTGTCGACCGGCTACTGAGCGGGATTGTGATGCTCTCCGACCTGTCTGGGCCGGTGCGGGCGCGGCTTCTGGCGTGTGGTGAGCTCATGTCCACGCGCATCGTCACCGCTGCGCTCGCGGCCGCTGGCGTCCCGGGCCGATGGTTCGACAGCCGCGAGCTGATCGTCACCACTCCAGGCGACCCGCTGGACTCCGAACCGGACGAGCCGGGCACCAGGGACGCGTGCCTCCAGACGTTGATCCCTGCGCTCGCTCGAGGCGTCGTTCCGGTGATCCAGGGGTTCATCGGCCGATCGCCGGACGGTCGTGCCGTGCTGCTCGGCCGTGGAGGCTCGGACTGCACCGCATCGGTCGTCGGCGCGGCGCTGGCGGCCGATCGGATCGACATCTGGACCGATGTGGACGGCATTCTGACCGCCGATCCCACACTCGTTCCAGAGGCCACGCTGGTCGCCGAGATGACGTTCGCCGAGGCTGCCGAGCTGGCCTTCTTCGGAGCACGCGTGCTCCATCCGAAAACCCTGGAGCCGGCGGTCCGAGCCGGCGTCCCCATACGGGTGCGCAACACGCGACGGCCCCACGAGGCCGGCACTTTGATCTCGAACGATGCCACAACCCCAGGCGCCATCAAGAGCATCGCCTACAAGGAGAACATCACCTTGATCCGACTCTCGTCGGCACGGATGTTCCGCTCCACAAGCTTCCTGGCCGCCGTGTTCGACCGCTTCGAGCGGGCGGGGGTCACCGCCGATGCGATCGCCACCACCGAGGTCTCCGCGGCCATCGCCGTCTGCCAGCCGCCACCGCTCGATCATCTGCTCGATGCCCTCGCCACACTCGGATCGGTCTCCACCGTCTCGAGGCAATCGCTGGTATGCATCGTCGGCGACGGGCTTCGCAGCCAGCGCGGGATGGTCGCACGCGTGTTCGACGATCTCAGCGAGATCCCGATCTCGATGGTTTCGGAGGGAGGCTCCGAGCTGGCCCTGGCGTTCGTGGTTGGGGACGCGGACCTGCCAGCCGTCATCCGCCGTCTGCATACCCGGTTCTTCGCGGATCGCGGGCCGGGCTCATGCTCACAGCCATTCGGCGGCGTCGCCCGTGAACGTATGCGGGCGTGATCGCACGGCGTCCGCGGCGGCGAGGGTTGGCACGGCCGGCGGATATGGTAGAATCCTGCCGTTTTGGCGGAGAACTCCCACAATCGGCCGCCAGCACAGCCCCCAGTGAGATCTCAACTCACCGTAAAGGAGCCACCATGGGACTCGCCTCCATGTTCCGCAAGATCACCAGCTCGCTCAACAACCAGCCTGGTCCACAGCTCGGTCGCAACGAGCCGTGCTGGTGCGGCAGCGGTCAGAAGTACAAGCGGTGCCACCTCGCCGCAGACGAGCGCAAGCGATCCAGCGCCCGGCCATCGGCCATCGGCACGCCGGGGCGCGGCTTCTGAGGCAGCGACGCGCTACCAGGATGGGCCTCACAGCGCCGTGCGCTCGTTGAGACCGACGGATCCTGGCCGCGCGTTGCGACCGGATTCACAGTACCGAGTACCCGCTGACGTAGAGGCTGAGGTCGCCGTCATCCTCGATGGTCACGTAACCCTGCGCCGACACGCGTCGTCCGACGAGATCGAGGAGCCACTTCCCGTACCCGCCAGGCTCGACGTTGTACACGGGGCCCTCGTCGCTTTGGATGCCGACGGCATCGACCTCGCCGGTCTCGTCGTCCCAGCCCGTCTCGACCACGACGCCGACGACGGTCACCTCCTCGTCCTCGGAACCACTCTCCCCCTCCTGGGCCAGCGCCACCAGTGGCGCCAGCAGCGCGACCGCTGCCATCAGTGCAACCGTCGCCATCAGATTCTTCAGCAGCCCGCCGTCTCGCATCTGCCGCATCATCGCCTCCACTCGCGCGTGCGATACCTCGGATTCTCGTCCGCCCAGTGTAGTCCGGAACCCGGCCATCTGTCAGCCAAGGGTCGCTGCCGCCTCGCCGCCGAAGATGCCATAATCGCCGGATGGGGGCAGCCGATGCTCCAACGCATGAGCGTTCAACGCAAGCTGATGTATGCCATCCTGATCTGCCGTATCGTGCCCGTCGGACTGTTCGCCTCGATCACAGCTCGCACCGACGCTTTCACACACGAGGTTGCCGAGATGGTCCGATCCGTACAGAGCGACGTGAAAGCCGTCAACGGTATCACCCAGGAGGGCGCCCGCAGAGACGAGCTGTTCGCGACCATGGCCGAGCAGGTCAGTCAGGCGATCAGCCAGCACGAGACAGGCTCCGAGGACTGAAGCGTGCAGACAACGCCACCATATCCGCGACCCGACACCACCACCGAGGATTCGACGAGCTCTGACGATACACCGTCTCGCTCGGTGACGAGGGAATCCTCTCCGAATGGTACACCGCCACCGCCATCGCAGCCGACTGGTACCACGTTCCGATGGCGCGTCTTCTCGGATGCCACCTGTGCCGGTCTGGCTGTGCTCATACCCCTGCCGCTGGCTGATCTCCTCCTGGAACGGTACTTCCGCCGCAGGATGCCTCCCGCGATCGCGACCGCCCACGGCGCCGACATCCCGCGTGAACGACTGGCAGGCCTGGTCCCCACCCAACCGCTCCTGTCCGCTTCAAGCTGCCTGACGCTCCCGCTGTCCGTCGTCGTGTTCTTTCTCAAGCGGCTGTCGAAGAAGCTCCTGTACTTCTTGACGATCAAGGAGGCGACCGACAAGCTCAGCGCGTACTGGCTGCGCGCACACCTGATCGATCACGTCGTACGCGCAGGTCATCTCGACGACCCGCATGACCCGCAACCGACGTGGACTGCCCTCGAGCAGGTCATGTCGGAGACCGACACCAGCCCGCTCCGCCAGCTAGCTCGCAGGGCGATCCGTGGCAGCCACCATCTGCTGCGCGCCCTTCTCCAGGCGCGTCGTGGCCAGCCATCGGACGCCGTGCGCCGTGAGACCGGGATCCTCGAACGACATTGGGACGAGGTCGTCACGGCGCTCACGGAACGCGTGCAGCGCTTCGAGACCGTGCGCCGACAGCTCGAAGAGCAGCACGCGACATCGCAACCCGGCGACTCGTCCGCCGCACCCGCAGGTGGAGCCACCCCACCGGCACCGACCGCTGAACCGTCAGGTCCCCGCCACAACGATGGTGGGCCGCAACCAAAGTGAGGCGCCGACGGCGACGGTTCAGCAACCGCGTAGCGGTCTTGGCCGTGAGCTGCCCAATCCACCCAGTCTCAATCGCAGGAGCGACAACGCCCCAGCCCGGCGTTGGCCCCGGCCCCGGCAGCCGGGTCCCGGCAATCCGGTCCCCGGCGATGATGCATCGCTCTTTCGAAGATGTGGGGTGGTTGAGCCATCAACGGCGCCGTTGCGCTCCGTGCCCCTGTACAATGTGATCGCAATGGAGCGCTCAGTCTTCCGCTCCCGCCTGCCGGCGCCAGCGTCCCGCCTGCTCTGCCGGGTCCTCGGGGCTGCGGTGCTCTTCACCCTCCTCTTCGCGCGCGGAGCGGGAGCCGTCGAAGACATCCGCGTAGAGCGCTCGGACGCAGAGGCCACGGTCATCGCAATCGATGTCAGCGCCCGGATTCCGCTCCGCTCATACAGGCTTTCGGGCCCGTCCCGTCATGTCTTGCGGTTCATCGGCATCCCGCAGGACATCGCGCCCCATCTGGTTGAGGTCGGGGACGATCGGGTGATTCGAGTGCGAGTTGGCCACCACCCCGAGCACGACCCTCCCGAGCTCCACGTGGTGATCGATCTGGCCGACGACGGGATCGAGGTCGTCCGCACGAGCAGAGGCCCTGCAACCGTCTGGCTGACGCTGATGCGGACTCGGCCGGTGCAGACTACCGAGACTCCACCGGCACCGAGGCCATCACCACCCTCCACGACGACCCCTCGCCCCGTTGCTCCCACTCCAATCACGCGCATCCCCGCTCCGTCCCCTTCACCGCCGATCGCACCAGCGCCGCCGTCACCCGCTGCGACCGCGACAGTAACCGCCCCGCCACAGGCGAGCCGAGTCGTTCCAGCAACCCCCACGGCGACGCCAACCGGGCATGCAACCCCGACTGCAACGGAGACCGAGCAAACCGCACCGCCGACCACTGATCTCACGACCAATCCCTTGATCCGTCAACCACCCATCAGTGTCACGCCCCATAACACGCCCCTGCCGACCCCGTCTTCGATCGACGCAGCTCCGCCTGCCGTTACGTCGCCTGCGGAGCAGCCCAACGCCGAGGTCCTGGGCACCCTGCTCCAGGTGAAGGTCAGCTGTCGGGCCGACGGCACGACGCTGCTCCGGGTCAGCACAGACACATCGATTGACGACAGCGCCATGGAGTACCTGCAAGCGATCGAGGACGCCACCCGGCACGTGCTGCTGCTCGAGGGCTACCCCGACCCGATGGCGCCGCGCACGGTTCCCGTGTGCGGAGAGATCATCCGCTCCCTCGAGGTCGTCCCGGACCCGATGTTCCCGCAACGCTCCACCCGGGTCGTGATCCAGCTGGCAGACCCCGTCTACGACGTCGTACGGGGAGTCGCGAAAGGGCAGCATCTCGTGCTGGAGTTCGCGGCGACGACGTCTGAGCCCACCGCAGGCCAGTAAACGACCACGGATCCGGGCGGAGTGCGGCGCCGGACAGCGCCGCAACCGTCAGCGGACCCGCC
>CAZEJK010000269.1:0-6870 GCA_964512045.1 uncultured Thermoanaerobaculia bacterium | reverse complement strand
CCGCAGCATTGGGCTCGCAGCGAAGTCCGATGCGGACTGGAAGTCCGCGTTCCGTGCTTGTGCGCCAGCACCTGCCACCCCCGTACGGACCGCGGACGTCTCGTCCGCAGCATCAGGCTCGCAGCAAAGCCCGATGCGGACTGGAAGCCCGCGTTCCGTGTGGCCCTCTCGACTCTCCGCCGTTCCGGTCAGTACCCTGCAGCCATACCGTCCTTGCGCGACTCGGTGGCGCCGAAGTACACCCCGGTCTCCGGGTCGCGGTAGATCGCCTGGTAGCCGCCGTACACCGGAGGCGTTGTCTCGACCACGTTGTGCCCTCGCCGCAGCAGCTCTCGGCGGATCAGGAATGGCACCCCGGACTCCAGGTTCACCTCGCCACCGCGGGTCATCGGGTCGCCCCCGCGGGGGTTCGTCGAGCCACCGTGGTGCATGCGCGGAGCATCGCCGGCCTCCTGGAGGTTCATGCCGAAGTCCACAATATTGAGCACGATCTGCACGTGACCCTGGGGCTGCATGTCACCGCCCATGACACCGAACGCCGTGTCCGGGGTCCCGTTGCGCCCCATGAACGCCGGAATGATCGTGTGGAACGGCCGCTTGCCGGGCTCGAGGGCATTGGGATGGTCGGGGTCGAGGCTGAACAGGCCGCCCCGGTTTTGGATCCCGAAGCCGAGCTCCGGCACCACATAGCCGGATCCGAAGCCAGTGTAGTTCGACTGGATGAGCGAGACCATCATTCCGTTGGCGTCCGCAGTGACCAGGAACGTCGTGTCGCCGTGCGACAGGTTCGGGTTGCCGGGATCGACCGATCTCGCGGCGCGCTCCATGTCGAGCAGCTTGGCACGCTCGGCGCCGTACGCCTCCGAGATCAGCCCCTCCACCGGGACGTCTGCCATCGCGGGGTCGGCGTAGTAGCGTGCACGGTCCTCGTACGCCAGCTTCTTCGCCTCGATCAGCAGATGCCAAAAGTCCACCGAGTGGCGGCCCATGGCGGGGAGGTCGAACTGCTCGAGGATCTGCAGCATCTGCAGCGCTGCGATTCCCTGGCCGTTCGGCGGCAGCTCCCACACGGTCATCCCGCGGTAGTCAACCGACACCGGATCCACCCACTCCGATCGGTGGTTGGCCAGGTCCTCGCGTGAGAAGAACCCACCGTTGGCCTCCGAAAACCGCACCAACGCCTCGGCGGTGTAGCCTTCATAGAAACCAGCACGCCCGTCCTTGGCGATCCGCTCCAGGGTGTCCGCCAGCGCCGGGTTCGTGAAGATCTCGCCCTCCTCGGGTGCCGGCATGAAGACATCGGCGAACCCTGGCATCTCTGCAAACCGCCGCACCGACCGCTGCCACGCGCCCGCAATCACCTGGCTCACCGGAAATCCCTCTCGGGCATAGGCCACCGTGGGCTCGAGCAGCTCGGAGAGCTTCAGCTTCCCGAACCGCTCGTGAAGATCGATCCAGCCGCCGGCACATCCCGGCACCGTCCACGCATACGGCGAGAAAAGAGGGATCGTCCCATCGTCTGTCACCGGTACCGCGTCGATCGTCAGGCCAGACGGCGCGCGTCCGGAGCCGTTCAGGCCGTACAGGGTCTCGGTCTCCGGGTCCCAGACCATCGCAAACAGGTCGCCGCCCAGCCCGCACGACGTCGGCTCCATCAGCGCCAGCGCCGCATTGACAGCGATCGCCGCATCCACCGCCGTCCCACCCTTCTGCAGCACGTCCAGACCGATCTGCACCGCCAGCGGCTGTGCCGCCGCAACCATTCCGTGCGGCGCAACGGTCACTGAACGGGTCGCGAACGAAGCGCCTTCCGGCCGATCGGCTGCTTCTCCACCCGTCGCCATCGCAAGCACAGCAATCAGGATCACACTCCACACAGTTGAAGACCTGTCCATTGTTCCTCCCAGTGCAGCTCTCACAGCTCTCTTCATGCTCCAGGGTAGCGGAGTCGGTCGCTTCACACATCCTCAATGTCGCCCCTGTACGTTCTGCAGTGATGAGACGTGCAGTGCTCCCCCTCACAGCGGCTCTGCTCCTCGGCCCGGGGTTCACACCTGCCCTCGCCCAGAGTCCAACCACCATCAGGGGGTCCGGCGCAACGTTTCCAGCTCCTCTCTACGTGGCCTGGACCGAGCGATATCACGACGTCATGGACACGCGAATCCGATACTCCGCCGTCGGCTCCGGCGAAGGAGTCCGGCAGCTGCTCGCGGGTGAGGTGGAGTTCGGCGCCTCAGACACCCAGGTCGATCCGGAGGCCGTACCCGGCAACGAGCCGCTGCTGCACATTCCAACCTGTCTCGGCGCAGTCGTCCTCACCTACCACCTCCCCGATGTCCCTGAGATCCGGCTCACTCCGCAGCTGATTGCAGACATTTTCTCGGGTGAGATCACCCATTGGGACGACATAGGTCTTCTCGAGGCGAACGCCGGGGTCGGTCTCCCGGACACCCCGATCACAGTCGTCCACCGCCACGATGCCTCAGGAACAACTGATCTCTTCAGCCGATATCTGTCCGCCTCGTCTCGCCGCTGGAGAAAGACGATCGGGCACGGCACAACCCTCGATTGGCCGGTCGGCTACGGTACGGACGGAAACGATGGCGTGGCACGGATGGTCGGACGGTCCGTCGGCGCCATTGGCTACGTCGAGCTCACGTTTGCGGTGCGCGAAGGTCTCGCGGTGGTTCACGTTCAGAACAGCTCCGGCGAGTTCGTCCGGCCTTCCGTGCGAACGGTCTCAGCGGCAGCCGCGGGGACAACCACCGAGATCTGTCAGACGTCGCTGATGGAGCCGAGCGATCCGCAAGCGTACCCGATCGCTGCGTTCACCTGGATCGTCGTCCCCCAGGAGCTCAACCGTCCCGGCCACGTCAGCTCCGAAAGCCGCGCCCGCACGCTGGCCTCGTTTCTCTGGTGGGCGATCCATGAGGGACAGCACATGAACGAGCAGCTGCTGTACGGCGCCTTGCCGGAGAGCGCCAAGGAGTGTGCTCGTCGGTCACTGCGTCAGCTCACATGGAACGGAATGGTCATCCTGCCATGATCGCTCGATCCGTGATCGCCGCCGGCCTGCGCGTCGCCCTGTGCTGCCTCGGCGCTGCCATGGCCCTGACAGCAGCACAGACCTCCAGCGCCTCCACAGAAGTGCGGGTGGGCACCACTCGCGAAGCCACCCCGATCCGGTCCGTGTTCCATGATCTCGTGGAGCACATTGCCGACCTTGAAGGTTGGAAGATTCGCTGGATCTACGACGAGCCAGGCACCCTCCGTGCTGGCGTTCAGCACGGTGATATCGACGTCCTCGCGGGAGTCTCAGTGACCGGTGATGACGCTCTCGTCGCCTCTCACGAGCCCGTGCTCTCGACGTGGGGACAGCTCTTCGTTCGGTCCGACACGCCGATCGGGTCCGTACTCGATCTGGACGGCCGCTCCGTGGCCGGTCTCGACGGCGATCCCTACGTCGAGGAGCTCCGGGAGATCGCGCGTAGATTCGGGATCACGTGCGACTTCGTCGTCGCGGCCACCTCCGAGGCGGTTCTCACGGCGGTCGTGGAGAGCTTCGTCGATGCCGGCGTTGTCGAGCGCACCTACGGTCTCGAGCGCGCGTCCACCGTCGGGCTGTCGCCGTCTCCGGTGGTGTTTGCTCCAACCGAGGTGCGGTTCGCTGCGTCCGAGACACGAGAGGAGCTCATCAGAACGCTGGACTTCCACATCGCCCGCATGCGCCTGGACCCCGCTTCGGTATACCACCAGTCCGTGGCTGAGCACCTCGGGCCCGAGCACGATGGGCGTCTCCCTGGCTGGCTCGTCCCGGCGAGCAGCATCGCCTCCGGGCTGATCGTCAGCCTGATCGCGCTGAACATGGTGCTTCGGCGACGCGTCACCTCGACCTCCCGTCAGCTCGAAGCCATGGACACCGCACTTGCTGACGAGATCCGCACTCGCCGCGGTACCGAGGAGGCCCTGCTCCGGTTCACGACCGTGATCGAACAGATGGTCGAGGGCGTGGCCATCGCGAGCCCTGACGGGTGCACCATCGACGTCAACCCCGCGTTCGAGCAGCTGACCGGACGTGTTCGCGCCGATGCGATCGGAGCACCGCTGCTCGAGCTGTTCCAGCCACCGTACGTGGAGGTGGAGTTCGAGGCGTTCCGGGCCGCCCTGAGTGCCGGTCAACCGTGGCGTGGGAGGTTCACAGCCGAGCGCATGGACGGCCGCGAGTACACTGTCGAAACAACGCTCGCACCGATCAGCGACGAGACCTCGGAGCAGCCCACTCTGCTCTGCATTGTGCGCGATATCACCGAGGAGAGCCGGCTCGCCAGCCAGCTCCGCCAGGCCCAGAAGCTCGAAGCTCTCGGGACTCTGGCGGGTGGGATTGCTCACGACTTCAACAACACGCTCGGGTCGATGATGGGATATGCCGAGCTCACCATGCTCGATCTCCCGCCGTCGAGTGCCCAGCACGAGCAGCTCGAGCAGGTGCTGATCGCAGGAGAACGGGCCCGATCTCTCATCGAGCAGATCCTGACGTTTAGCCGGCGAAGCGACGCGGCTCTGGTACCGTTCCGCCTCCAGCCGATCGTAAAGGAGACGCTGACGCTCCTCCGCTCCACCGTCGACACGAGCGTCGAGCTGGTCTCAGAGATCAACACACGCGATCTGATCGTCACCACCGATCCGACCCAGATCCAGCAAATCCTCATGAACCTCTGCGCCAACGCGGTCCACGCCATCGGAAAAGGACGCGGCACCGTGACGGTCGACCTCGATCACTGCACCAACGGGCCCACGGGGATGGGGCCATGCGCATGTCTGAGCGTCTCCGACACGGGCTGTGGTATGACCGCTGACGTCGTGGAGCGCATCTTCGAGCCGTTCTTCACGAGCAAGCCGATCGGCGAAGGCACAGGGATGGGCCTCGCCGTCGTCCACGGGATCGTCGAAGGGCACGGCGGTACCATCGAGGTCGAGAGCACGCTGGGAGAGGGTTCAGTCTTCCGCGTGTACCTTCCACTGAGCGCTCACAAACCGGAGGAGACCGTCCAGCAGCCGCAGCCAGTGCTGCCGCTGGCGCACGACGAACAGGTGATGGTGGTCGATGACAACCCTTCCGTCGCTCGAGCAGTGTCCGCTCTCCTCCAGCGCCTGGGGTTTGAGTGCCGGGCCGTCCTCTCGCCGCACGAGGCGCTCGAGGAGTTTGCAGCCGATCCCAGCTCCGTGGACCTCGTCATAACGGATCTCGCCATGCCGAAGATGACGGGGCCGGAGCTCGCCACGAGGCTCCGCGCTCTTCGACCTGACCTCCCGATCCTGTTACTCACCGGCCATGCGCGAGAGCTCAGCAACGAGCAGCTGGCGAGCGCGGGCGTCGATCGGCTTCTGATGAAACCGGTACGCTCCGATCAGCTCGCGCTGGCCATCCACGAGCTTCTGCACTCTTCGAAAGCTCCAGTGGGCGACTGGTTGGATGAGGCTACTGAGAGGTGTGAGCTTCTGGCGGGCTCTCCAGAAGCCGTCTGAGCTCCGGCTTGACCACCTTGCCCGCGGCGTTCTTCGGCAGCGTCGGCAGAAGGTGGATCTCGCGGGGACGCTTGAACCGCGCCAGCTTGTCCTCCAGGAACGCGAGCAGCTCCTGTTCACCGATCTCCTGGCCGGGCCAGCACGCCACGAACGCCACTGGCCGCTGCCCCCATCTCTCGTCGTCGGCGCCGACCACGGCGCACTCCGCCACCGCCGGGTGCTCGCTCAAGGCGTGCTCGACCTCCGCCGGGTAGATGTTCTCGCCGCCGGAGATGATCAGCTCCCCCCGCCGGCCCACGATGGTGACGAAGCCATCGGCATCCATGGTCGCGAGATCGCCGGTGTACAGCCAGCCGTCGCGCAGGGCGTTTGCGGTGGCATCGGGCTGTCCCCAGTAGCCGAGCATCACGTTCGGACCCTGCACGATGAGCTCGCCCTCGGCCCCAGGGGGGCAGTCGACACCATCCTCGTCCACGATGCGCACCTCGGTATGGTGACAGGCTCGCCCCACCGAACCGGGCTTGCGGAACGCATCCTCCGGGTCCATACCTGCGACTCCAGGCGCCGCTTCGGTCAGCCCGTAGCCTTGCCGGAACCCCACGCCGCGCTTCTGGTACGTTTCCAGCAGATGTCGGGGCAGTGGCGCCCCCCCGGACGTGAACGCGGTCACCGAACCGAGGTCCGTGGAGTTGAACTCCGGCACTGATGCGATCATCTGGAACACTGCCGGCACGCCCACCATCCCCTGGACGCGATGTCGTGCGATCAACGCCAGCGTCTCCACCGGATCGAACTGGCGCTGCAGCACGACTGTGCCACCAATGAACAGCACCGGCATCACCGAGCCATTGAGCCCGCCCACGTGGAACAACGGCAAGATGTTCAGCCCGACCACACCCGGCGTCAGGCCCATGTTGACGGCGTTCATCACCTGCCAGAAGGTGTTGCCGTGGCTCAGGATCACCCCTTTCGGCGCTCCAGTGCTCCCGGCGGTGTACATGATCAGGTGCGGCGTGTGCTCGGTCACAGAAGCACGGGGGGGCTTCGGCGCATCGCGTCCTTCGAGGAGCAGATCCTCGTACTGATCGGGCAAACAGAGCAGGTCCAGACCCGGCAAGGTCTCACCGAGGAGCCCCTCGAACAGCCTGCCCAAAGACTCCGGATCGCACACCAGCAGGCGGCTCCCACTATCGCGGAGCTGGTACGCCACCTCGCTCTGACTCAGGCGGGTGTTGATGGGAACGGCGATCGCGCCGACGCTTGCCACACCGAGGATCGCCTCCACCGCTTCGCAGCACATCGGCAGCAGCAGAGCCACCCGATCGCCGCTGCGAACGCCTCTGA
>CAZEJK010000268.1:0-6874 GCA_964512045.1 uncultured Thermoanaerobaculia bacterium | reverse complement strand
CGGGACGTCCGCGCTCCTGTCGCACGCCGAACGTCTTCACCCTGCTAGCTCACGCTCAAGCAGGGAGCGCGGACATCTTGTCCGCATCCGACCTCGCCGCAGGCGCAACCCTGCGGACGGGACGTCCGCGCTCCTCGGGTTCTGCAAAAAGTGGTCGGCCGGTTTCCTTTCTCAGTAGATCGCATCGAGAAGGCACGTGAGATCGGCGCTGTCGATTGGGGCTCCGCTGCCGGTGCAGTCGGGGTTGCCGGGAGGGATGAAGCCGGCATCGGTGATCACCCGGATCGTGACTGCGAGATCGGCGGCGTCGAGGATGCCGTCGTCGGTGACATCGCCTCCCGGTACCGAGTATCGGAACAGCTCCTCGCCGATCACCGAGTCGTTGGCGGTGAAGAACAGCGTCCAGGGCCCGCCGGCGGTCAGGTTCTTCAGATTGGAGCCCGATGGGCCCGGGTTGACGTCCCACGCCAGCTGGGTGCCTTCGGACGTCCCGTCTGTGACCCACAGCTCGAAGCCATGGATCCCGTCGTCGGCAATGAAGTAGACCTGGTCGCCGACCGGTGTTGGATCGGTGGTGGGCTCTTCGGCAAACGGTCTCAGGAAGGAGGACGCCGGCCCGGGGTTGATGTCCCGCAGGCGGAAGGTGCCGGGCACGGTCCCGTCGGAGACCATCGGCTCGTCGCCGAACGCCGGGTCGTGCGCGTAGAACATCACCCGGTCACCGACTGGTACGAGCTGTATACCACCAGGACCATTGGCCCCGTCGGGATCGAGATCGAAGATCTGCTTCGTGCCCTCCGGGGTACCGTTCGTGACCCACAACGAGGTGCCGGCCACCGGATGGCCGGCTACGAAGAACACCTGACCTCCGGCCTCGACGAAGTCGCCCGGGGTCGAGTCGTCCGGGCCTGGGATCAGGTCGCCGAGCATCGTCGCGTCGCCGACCTCGCCGTTGGTGACCCACGGCTCCCTGCCCTCGGCGGTGGTCTCGGCTCTGAAGAACACCAGTCCCAGACCGGCGCCGAACTCCTCTGGAATGGACGAATCGAGGCCCGGCTCGATATCGGCGATGAGCTCGGTGCCCCCCGGGGTACCGTCGGTGGCGAACACCTCCTCACCGATGCCGTTACCGTACGCCGCCACAACCATGCGGCTGCCAAACGACGTCCCCTCGAGCCTGAAGAAGCCCCCATCAACGCCGACAGGGTTGGTGTCCAGTCGGCTCACTGACAGACCGTCGGTCGCCATGATCTCGTCGCGCTCGTCGGGATGGTCCGCGATCCACAGCAGATGGGTCGCTCCGACCAGTAGCCCTTCCGGGTAGCTCGAGTCCGCGCCAGGCTTGAGGTCGACGAAGATCCCCGTGCCCCCGGCCGTGCCATCGGTCCGGAACAGCTCGTGCCCGAGCACCGGATCGTCGAGCTCGAAGTAGGTGTACCCATCGAACCACACCAGATCGCTTCCGAACGGAAACGCACTCCCGGTCGGCTCGAGATCGACGATCATGGCGGTACCGGACGCCGTCCCGTCACTCGACCACAGCTCACGGCCGTTGATGCCGTCACTGGCAATGAAGTGCAGCGCGCTGCCGGTCCACACGAGATCCGAAGGCTTCGATCCCGGTTCGACGTGGTCGTAGACTGGAGCGGTGTTCTCCGGCGTGCCATCGGAGGACCACAGCTCGCGTCCGCTCAGACCATCGTCGGCGACGAAGTAGAGCACCCCGTCCTTCACCACCCTCGAGGAGGTCACAATACTGTCGAATGTGGCCACCAGCTGGGTCCCGGCCTGTGTGCCGTCGGTCGTCCAGAGCTCGTCAGGATCGGGGCCCGATGTGACGATGACGATCAGCATCTGCGAGGCCAATGGGTACAGCCCGGAGATCTCCGAGTCGCCGTCGGGCGTTATGTCCACCGCGAGCGAGGTGCCCTGCTCGGTGCCGTCACTCATCCACAGCTCCTGCCCGGTGGCGCTCCCGTCGTCGGCTCTGAACCAGAGCAGCCCGTTCCACGTGGTGAAGTACACCGGCCCTGAGCTCGGGGCTCCGGGGGCGATGTCCTTCACGAGGCTCGCCGTAGATCCGTTGGAGCGCCAGAGCTCGGCGCCGGTTCCTGGCCCTGCAGCCCGAAAGACGATGACTCCTGGGGACATCTGTAACATGAGTGTCGGAGTGCTCGAGGCGCTGCCCGGGTTGATGTCCGCCACCAGGGTGGTGGTTACGCCATCCGTACGCCACAGCTCTTTGCCGCTGGTGCCGTCGTCGGCCCGAAAGACAACGGTTGATCCACCAACGTGGATCAGATCGGACGGGCTGGAGCTGTCCGGACCCGGAAACAAATCGATCACCTGCTCGTGGGTCCCGTCCGCCAGAACGCGATGGAGCTCGACTCCGTCCGCGCCGTTGTTGGCTTTGAAGTAGACCACATCGCCGACTGCGGTAAACCCCGAAGGGTAGGAGTCGCCCGGGCCCGGATTGATGTCAAAGCGCTGAGT
Source organism: uncultured Thermoanaerobaculia bacterium (assembly GCA_964512045.1). Taxonomy (GTDB): domain Bacteria; phylum Acidobacteriota; class Thermoanaerobaculia; order Thermoanaerobaculales; family Sulfomarinibacteraceae; genus CAZEJK01. The sequence continues at coordinate 4,381 of CAZEJK010000268.1, read as the reverse complement.
CCCGAGGGCGGTGCCGTCGGTCCGCATCAGCTCGAAGCCGAAGTCGGGGTGATTCTGGCTGTAGTAGACATAGTCTCCGACCACGGTCAAAAAGGCCGGGCAGGTGCTTTCTGGAGTCGAGGCCGCGACCAGGTGGGCGTCACCTGGAGTCAGGTCGCTCCTCCAGATTGCGCATCCGTCGTCACTGCCAGTTGCGGCGAACAGCATGGTGCCATTGAGGTCGACGAAGTACGTGGGAGCCGATCCGCCCAACCCTGGCCACACGTCTGCAAGCTGTGCGGTGGCGGTGCTGCCATTGCTCACCCACGGCTCTTTGCCGTACAGCCCATCGTCACCGCTGAACACGAGCCGGTTCTGGATGACGCTCAGCTGGCTCGGTACCAATCCCACCGCCGCGTCGCCACCCTGATTGATGTCGATACCCTGACCGGCCGCCGGCCCGATGCCGGCGCCACAGATCACCAATGACAGCGCCACCGCGTGCTCTGCCAGTCGAAGCTTTGTTGTCTTTCGGTTCATGTCACAGCCCCACATTTCTGCGCTCTCCTTCGGCTCTCCGAGGGCTCGGAAGCTCTTCTTCTTCTGACTGGGATGGCGCTGTTCGTCTGCAGAACCGGACATGCGGGCGACGCAGAGGTTCTGAGCGCGCGTCCTGAGGTACAATCTCGCCATGAAGGTGAGCATCACATACTGGAAGGAGCCCGACGGACGCTATCTCGGCTATCTCAACGACTACCCGGAGCATTGGACGCAAGGCGAGGATCTCGACGACCTGAAAGAGCACCTTCGCGACCTTCACGAGATCTTCTCGAGTGAGGATATCCCGGGGATTCGTCGTCAGACAGAGATCGAGGTCGTGTGAAGCGCCGCGACCTGATTGCCCGCCTTGAGGCTGCAGGATGTGCTCTGCTCCGTCACGGCCGAAAGCACGACATCTACCACAACCCGCTGACCGGTCGAGCTGAGCCTGTCCCGCGTCATCGGGAGATCAACGAGATCCTCGCAAAGCGCATCATCAAACGTCTTACCGAACACGACGACTGATGTGTTCCGCTCCGCCCTTCTCCGACACACGGAGCACTTCCGCACAGCAACCCCGCCGCGTGCTCCGTCGGAACCGTGGTGGATGGGCGGTGGAGGACGAAGCCGAGTCATCTCGACCGAGCCCCCGTCGCCAGTCAGAGCACACCCGACCCCGCAGGCGACACCACCGCTTCGCAGCACCCCCGCGAGCGGAGAGATCCCATCAGAGAACCGCGAGCCCGCGCCGACCGCGGGAAACCGCTCAGATGAGGTCTCAGTAGATCGTATCGAGCAAGCACGTGAGGTCGGCGCCGTCGATTGGGTCTCCGCTGCCGGTGCAGTCGGGGTTGCCGGGAGGGATGAAGCCGGCATCGGTGATCACCCGGATCGTGACTGCGAGATCGGCGGCGTCGAAGGCGCCGTCGTCGGTCACATCGCCTGCCGGCGGCGAGTATCGGAACAGCTCCTCACCGATCACCGAGTCGTTGGCCGTGAAGAACAGCGTCCAGGGCCCGCCGGCGGTCAGGTTGCCGAGGTTGGAGCCCGATGGGCCCGGATTCACGTCCCTCGCCAGCTGGGTGCCGTCGGGCGTGCCGTCGGTGACCCACAGCTCGTAGCCGTGGATGCCGTCGTCGGCAATGAAGTACACCCGGTTGCCGACCCGTACTGGCGCGAGCTCCTCTTCATCGTCATCGGGATTGGATGACGCCGGCCCCGGGTTGATGTCCCGCAAGCGGAAGGTGCCGGCCACGGTCCCATCGGAGACCATCGGCTCGTCGCCGAACGCCGGGTCATGCGCGTAGAACATGACCCTGTCGCCAAGCGGTACGAGCATGCCACCCGGACTTTCGGGCCCGCCGGAGTCGAGATCGAAGATCTGCTCGGTGCCCAGCGGAGTCCCGTCCGTGACCCACAGCGAGGTGCCGGCCACCGGATGATCAGCCACGAAGAACACCTGATCTCCAGCCTCGACGAAGCCCGACGGGTCCGAGTCGTCCGGACCGGGGATCAGGTCGCCGAGCATCGTGGTGCCGCCGGCCTCGCCATCGGTGACCCATGGCTCGCCGCCCTCGGCGACCGTCGTCGCTCGGAAGAACGCCAGTCCAAGGCCGTGGCCAAAGTGCTCGGGCGAGGACGATCCGCCCGGCTCGATGTCGGCAATCAGCTCGGTGCCCGCCGGCGTGCCGTCGGTGACGAACAGCTCCTCACCGATGCCTGGGCCTCTGGCTGAGAACAGGATCCGATCCCCGAGTGCGCCTCGGGCCTCACTGGGCTCGTCGTCACCATCTGGATTGCTATCGAGCCGGGTGACGGTGACCCCGTCCGTCGCCATGACCTCGTAGGCGCTGTCCGGTGGGTTGTAGGCGTTCCATATCATGTGGGTCGAGCCTGCGAACAAGCTGACCGGATCGCTCCAGTCGCTGCCGGGCTCGAGATCGACCACGATGCCGGTTCCGCCCGGAGTGCCGTCGGTCCGGAACAGCTCACGGCCCAGCACAGGGTCGAAGAAGCCGAAGTACGTGTGACCGGCGAAGGGCACCAGGTCGGTGTCGTACGGGAAGGCACTGCCGGTCGGCTCGAGATCAACGATCATGGCGGTGCCCGGCACAGTCCCGTCACTCGCCCACAGCTCGCGGCCGTTGACACCGTCGCTGGCGACGAAGTGCAGCTCGCTGCCGGTCCACACGAGGTTCGACGGTCTCGATCCCGGTTCGACGTGGTCCCAGACCGGGGCGGTGTTGCCCGGCGTGCCATCGGAGGACCACAGCTCCCGGCCGCTCACGCCGTCGTCGGCGACGAAGTAGAGCAACCCGTCCTTCACCACCGCCGCGTAGCGGTCAATGCTGTCGAAGGTGGCCACGAGCTGAGTTCCGGCCTCTGTGCCGTCGGTTGTCCAGAGCTCGTCGGGGTCACCGCCAAAGGGTTCGTTGAAGATTAACAGCCGCGAGGACAATGGGTACAGGCCAGAGATGCTCGAGTCGCCATCGGGTGTGATGTCCGCGACCAGCGAGGTGCCCGGGCCAGTACCGTCACTCATCCACAGATCTTCCCCGGTGGCGCTGCCGTCGTCGGCGGCGAACCAGAGCAGCCCGTTCCACGCCGCGAAGTGCTCCGGCCGCGAACCCAGGGTGCCGGGGACAATGTCCTTCACCAGGCTCGCCGTAGCTCCGTTGGAGCGCCAGAGCTCGGTGCCGGTTCCTGACCCTGAGGCCCGAAAGACGATCACTCCTGGGGACAGCAGGAACATCTCGGCCGGCGTGCTCGAGGCGCTCCCCGGGTTGATGTCCGCCACCAGGGTGGTGGTCACGCCATCCGTACGCCACAGCTCGTTGCCGCTGGCGCCGTCGTTGGCCCGAAAGACCACGGTGGATCCTCCAACGTGGACCAGGTCAGACGGCCTGGAGCTGTCCGGACCCGGAAACAGGTCGATCACCTGCTCGTGTGTCCCGTCCGCCAGAATCCGATGGAGCTCGATCCCGTCCGAGCCGTTGTCGGCTGCGAAGTAGACCACATCGCCGACTGCGGTGAACCCCGAAGGGTACGAGCCCGCCGGGCCCGGGTTGATGTCAAAGCGTTCAGTCCCGAGGGCGGTGCCGTCGGTCCGCATCACCTCGTAGCCGAAGTCGGGGTGATCGTGGCTGTAATAGACATAGCGCCCGACCACCGTCAGGAAGCTCGGGCAGATGCCATCTGGAGTCGAGTCCGCGACCAGGTGGGCGTCGCCGGGAGTCAGGTCGCTCCTCCAGATCTCGCACCCACCGACACTGCCGGTGGCAGCGAACAGCATGGTGCCGTCGAGGTCGACGAACTCCCTGGGAGAGGATCCGTCCAGTCCCGGCATCACGTCGACCAGCTGCGCGGTGAAGGTGCTGCCGTTGCTCACCCACGGCTCGCGTCCCTCCAGGCCGTCGTCAGCGGCGAACACGAGCCGGTTCTGGATGACGCGCAGGTGGCCCGGTGCCAGTCCCTCCGCCGCGTCGCCTCCCTGGTTGATGTCGATCCCCTGGCCGGCCGCCGGCCCAACGCCCGCACCGCACGTCACCAATGCCAGCACGACAGCGTGCACGCCGAGTCGATGGTTGGTCCTCTGTCGGTTCATGTCACAGCCCCACATTTCTGCGCTCTCCTTCGGCACTCCGAGGGTGTCGGAGGCTTTGCTGTTACCCGGGATCGCGCTGTTCTTCTCTGAAACCGGACACGCAGGGCTCATGGCAGATCGCCACGGCCCGACGGCCGGATCCCGGCCATCCGGCCCCCGGCGATCATGCTTCGAGCTCTCGAGGATGTGTCGGTTCCGACATGCCAACGCGGCCGCGGGCCGCAACCAAAGTGATGCTTCGAAGCTGCCGGTCCCGCG
>CAZEJK010000267.1:0-6875 GCA_964512045.1 uncultured Thermoanaerobaculia bacterium | reverse complement strand
TTCGAAAATTCGAAGCATCCGCCGGGGGCCGGATGGCCGGGATCCGGCTGTCGGGACCGGGGCCAGGACCGGAGCCGGGCTGCGGCGTCGTGGCTCCTGCGGGTGAGACCGGGCGGGCGGGGCAGCTCAACGCCAACGCTGAGAACCGTACTGCTACGCGGCCGTGGCCCTGCGCGCTGGAGTGCCGCCGTGCAGCCGGCCGGAGGCTGACGCACCCTCGGGCCGAGTCGCCACCGTGGGAACCGGCTGTGCGGACTGCTGTGGGTGGCTCTGGGCTGTCTGGTCCGACCGAGTGAGACGACGACGTTGGAGAAAGACTTGGGATTGAGGCTCAGCTGCAGCTGCTTCCTCCATGCCGCGTTGACAGGCCCATTTGACCAGAGTACGTTGAGAGCGGTTCCTGGGAACGGCGAAGAGTGATCCCGAAAACCAAGGAGGAGATCGGATGTCGCGTGTCACATGTTGTGTCGTCGTGGTTGCGTTGGTGTGTTCGCTCGGGCTGGCGCAGGTGCGCGTCGTCGGTGAGTCCACACCATCGCTGGAAGGGGACGTTGGCGAGCGTTTGCCAGTGATCGTCCTGGACGGCGTGAACCCGGACCAGGTGGGACCTGCATACTGGGGCATTCACCGCATGGCGGTCGACATCGAGCATGAGCGCCTGGTGGCTCAGGGGACGGTCGTTGGCGTCACGGCGCTGGCGCGTCAGCTCGAGGCAGATCAGATCCGGGTGCTCCCACCTGTTCCAGACACGGACGGTGCATTTCTGGATGCGACCAGGCCAGAGCTCGGGGCGGATCCCAGAGGCGACGAGCGCTTTCGGCTGACGCTGGCACCCTCTGTGACCGCCGAGCTGGGCCCCGAGCCGACAGAGAGTCTGCCTGTCATGCGAACGGCAGGTGAAGCTCCTACGGCGAAGCTCCTCGCTACCACCTGCGGTAACGCCTACTACGATGACGGAACGAGTGAGAGCGCGACGTACTTCGGAGGTGGTCAGGCGGGAAACTCGAGCTACATGTACGGTGTTCGGTTCGAGCTGGACGACTTCGGGTTCATTGCCGGGCAGACGGAGATTACGGGGTTTTGTGCCGGCAACGATATCGACTTCGGTGGACCCTGGCCGAACGAGGTCTTCATCTACCCGGACAGCAACGGAACGCCAAACGCGAGCTCGGTTCTCGGGCAAGGAACGATTTACACCGGAGATGGCAGTGGCCAGTACACGGTCACCTTGTCCCAGCCGGTGCTGTTGAACGGCGATTTCTGGCTGATGAACCGTGGCGACTCCCGATGGACGGGCGAGGACTTCAACATGGAGTTCGACAATGGCCCGAACAGCGGCAATAGCTACGTCTCGACCGCGGGGATCTCGGGACTGACCACCAACAACAATCCCGGTGGCAGCTTCCCGTCAGGCGTGAACTACATCTTGCGGGCCAATCTCCAGCAAGGGGGCGGCTCCACGGGCTGCAACCTGGCGGTCACCGGCGTGGATACCAGCGCGTGTCCGACCGTGACGCTCACCGTTGCGCCCACTGACGACCAGGGCAACGGGATTCCGAACCTCGGGCCGTCGAACTTCTCGTTGACCGAGGATGGGTCCAGCCGCACGATCTCGGTGAGCTGCGGCGGCAGCACGACCGCACAGTCGAACGTGACGCTGGTGATCGATGAGAGTGGAAGCCTGACATCGAACGACTTCAACCTCGAGATTCAGGCGGCTCGGAACCTCGTCAATCTGCTGCCTTCCGGGACCAACATGTCGGTGTACCTGTTCGACAACGACGTGCGTCTCGTCCAGGACTGGACGACGAGCCGGTCGACGGTTCTGGCGGCGCTGGACAGCGTGAGTCAGGGCGGGGGTGACACGGCGCTCTATGACGCCATGGTCGTGTCGTCCGAGCACTATCAGGGGCTGAACGGCCAGCGGCTCACCGTGCTGTTCACCGACGGCGAGAACACCACGGGGAGCAACACGCTATCGAGCGGGATCGCCGCAGCCCAGAACAACCAGGTGACGATCTTCACGGTGGGCTTCGGGAACGCTGATCAGACCGTGCTGCAACAGATCGCCAACGACACCGGCGGACTGTTCTTCTTCGGCAGCGACGCCTCGGCGCTCGATCAGATCGCCAACCAGATCGGTTCGACCATTGCCAGTCAGTGCACGATCACCTATACGTCGCCCCACTGCGATGGCAACCACAACGTCCAGGTGGAGCTCGACACGGGAGGGTGCATCGCGACCGCCAACAGGACCGTCACACTCGACTGCTGCGGTGGAGGCGGCGGAGGCGAGTGCAGCGGCTCCGGCTACGGGAGCTACCCGGCCCAGACGGCATGGCGTGCCGGCAGCGGTACCGCAGGGGACCCGAACTACCTTCTGGGAACCCGGTTCGATCTGAGCGACTTCGGCTATGCCGCTGGACAGGCCGAGCTGCTGGGTTACTGCGTGCCCAACACCCTGTCGATCACCGGTGGGCCGTGGACCAACAAGGTCTACGTGTACCCGGACAGCGGCGGCCTTCCGGACACATCGAAGGTACTGAGCCAGGTCTCCGTGACTCTGGGCGACGGATCTGGTTCGCGCAACATCCAGATCTTGCCGCCGGTCCAGCTCGACTCGGACTTCTGGATCGTGCTGCGTGGGCACGCGGACCACGTCGGCGAGAACTTCAACCTCGAGGGTGATGCCGGTCCGAGCACAGGCGAGAGCTACATCTCCACCTCGGGACCAGCAGGCCTGACGAACCAGTGGTCGACCACTAACTACCCGAACGGAGCCAACTTCTTGCTCCGTGCGAACCTGCAGGACGCTGCGGGCGGCTGTAACCTGAATGCCGGGAACGCCGATACCACCAACTGCCCGGAGGTCTCGTTCACGGTCTCCGCGACAGATGACAACGGGAACCCGATCACCACGCTCGGTCCGAGCAACTTCACGCTCACGGAGGATGGCTCGAGCCGCCCGATTACTGTCGAGTGTGGCTCGTCGTCAGGGGGGACGTCCAACGTCACGCTGGTCATTGACGAGAGCGGAAGCCTGACCTCGACGAACTTTAACCTGGAGATCCAGGCCGCCAGCGACCTGGTGGGTCTTCTGCCGTCCGGAACCAACATCTCGGTGTACCTGTTCGATAACGACGTGCGACTGGTCCAGGACTGGACGACCAACAAGTCGGCGGTCCAATCGGCGCTGGCAGGAGTCCGGCAGGGCGGGGGCGACACGGCGCTGTATGACGCGATGGTGGAGTCGTCACAGCACTACGGAAGCCTGAGCGGCCAACGGCTCACCGTGCTGTTCACCGACGGCGACAACACGACCGGGAGTGCGTCCCTTTCCACTGGTATCGCCGCTGCGCAGAACAACGGGGTGACAATGTTCACGGTCGGGTTCGGTAACGCCAACCAGAGCGTGCTGCAGCAGATCGCCTCGGAGACCGGCGGGCTCTTCTTCTTCGGGAGCGACGCCTCGGCGCTGGCGCAGATCGCCAACCAGATCGGTTCCATCGTCTCTGCGCAGTGCACCATCACGTACACATCGCCGTTCTGCGATGGAACCCATACGGTGGTGATCACTCTGAATCACCAGGGATGTACAGATACGGCGACCCGCTCGGTGACGCTGGACTGCTGCGGCGGGGGAACCGGCGACGATCCGGGCGGCTCGGGTGGCGATGCGTGCACCCCGAACGCGTACAGGTACATCGTGCCTTCGGGAGGTCACCTGCCTGGAGCAGCGGGAACACAGTGGATCAGCGACCTGTCGATGTTCAACGAAGGAGGCTCGACGGCAAGCCTGACCGTGTTCCTGCTCGAGCGCGATCGCGACAACCGTGTGACCAGTGCGTTCAACACCTCCATTGGAAGCCGGCGATCGCGCGGCGAGCTGGACGTGTTCTTGAACCGCTACTCGCGCTCGAACGTTGCCGGCGGGCTGTGGATCTGCTCCTCACAGCCGCTCCAGGTCGCCTCGCGGACGTACAACACCGCAGCTGGAACGTTCGGCCAGGGAATTCCAGGCTATCCGCGGGGACAGGCCATCCAGCCAGGCCAGGTGGGGAGGATGATCTTCCTGTACCAGAACAGCCAGTTCCGATCGAACGTGGGCTTCACGAACACGACGGCGCAGACGATCACCGTGACCGCCGACCTGTACACGGAGTCCGGCACGAAGCTGGGAACGCGCACCTACTCGGTGCCGCCGTTCAGTCACATCCAGCGGAACAGGATCTTCACTGAGGTCACCGGCAACAGCATCTCCAACGGGACCGTCGAGGTCCGTGGGAACGGGGCGTTCTTCGCGTACGCCTCGCTGGTAGACAACATCTCCGGGGACCCGACCTATCTGGCTGCGGAGAAGTAGCAACCGGTCAGAGTGACAGACGAGGCACCGGCCCCTCACCGCGATAGTTGGTGGGGGGTCGTTTCGTCGAGGGTCTCTGGCGCCAGCATCCGTTCGAAGCGAAGGAGCCGTTCCGGCCGGGGTGGCGACGTCCGGAGGCTGAGTGCGATGGCGACGACCACGTTGACGACCAGTCCGACGAACCCGGCGTGGAGCCCCCATGGCAGCGGCCAGCCTCCCAGCTGAGCTGCGACCGCCACACAGATGCCGGCGCCGATGCCGGCGGCGACTCCGGCAAGCGTGGCCCGCCTCCAGAACAGCCCGAACGCGATGGCCGGGACAAGCTGGGCGACGCCAGAGTAGCCGATGAGGAGCAGCGCGACGAGCATGTCTGGAGCCAGTAGGGCGAGCACCGTTGCGATGGCCGCCACGGGAGCGACGAGACCGCGGGCGATCCACGCGGTGGCGCGGTCGCTCAGTCCGGGTGCGACGCCGTTTTGGAGGATGTTGCGAGCAATCAGGTTGGCCGCGGCCAGGATCAGCGCGGACGCCGTGGAGATGGCGGCGGCGAGCCCACCGGCACCGATCGCTCCTGCGAGCCAGGGTGGGAGGTAGGTCACCAGGGCCACCAGCATCGCCTGGTCGGGATGGTCGACCGAGGCGGCAAACGCAGCACTCTCCGCAGCCTTGGCGGCGCACACCAGCCCCACGATGATGATCGGCACGACGGTAAGCTGGTACAGGGGCAGAATGCCGGCGTTACGGCGGATGACGCGTTCGTTCCGGGCCGCGTAGATCGAGGCAAAGATGTGTGGCCACGCCCAGGCACCGAGCGCCGAGAGGAGGACAGCTGAGGCGTACCAGCCGAGCCCGAGCCCTCCGGAGTCGGGGAGGGTCAGGTGATCCGGTCGGAGGCGCTCGAGGGTGGAGAATGCGGCGTCCAAACCACCGTACAGTCGGTGGGGAACGAGCACACCGACGGAGACCATTCCAACGAGCATCACCAGGGCCTGCAGGAGATTGGTCCAACCGATGCCTCGGAGTCCGGAGACGCTGACGAAGACTACCAGGCCGGCTACTGCGGCGAGGATCGCCGTCTCACGTCCCATCGCCCCGGCGGACGCGATCTGGACGATGATGCCGGCGCCGATGAGCTGCACCTGCAGGTAGGGGATGATCGCGACAACACCGACCAGGGCGGTGGCCACCGCAAACGGGCGCGAGCCGTATCGGTCCTCGAAGAAGTCTGGCTGCGTCATGTAACCGGCGTGCCGGCCGAGCCGTTGAATCCGCGGACCGATGAAGAACAGGATCGCGTAGGCGATTGCCATGTACGCAAGGGAGTAGGTGATGCTGAGGCCCTTTCCAAACGCCCAGCCAGCCAGCCCGAGGAACGCGAACGCGCTGTAGATCTCGGCTGCGGCCACCGTGTAGAACAGCAGGGTGCCGAATGAGCGGCCGCCGACCATGAACTCCTCGAGGCCGAACCGGCGGTTGATGCCAGCAAGCACACCGACAACGGTCGTGAGAACCAGCCAGCCGATGATGATTCCGAGAGCGACCGTCATCGTCGGTCCACCCGATCCGTGATGACGAGCGCGAGGGTCATCAAGCCGGCTGTGGCGGCGACCATCAGGGTGTTCCAGAGCAGCAAGAACGGGAGCCCCATGAGCCGTGTCTCGACGCTGGCCGCCCAGCCAGTCACGGGCGGCAGGAACCCCACACAGATCGGCAGCACACACCAGAGTGCCCGCTTCTCACCTCGAGTCAGATGCATCTGATCGCCTCCTGTTCTGTTGGCATGATACGGGAGTTGGCGCCATCGAAATCGAAATCGGGATCGCTATCGGGATCGATGCAGGATGACACTGGGAAACGAGAAGCTGGACGTCTACCGACTATCGATCGGCTACGTCGCATGGGTGTACGAGAAGGCCGGGGCTCTTGCCGATCGCATGGCGGCGATGCTCAGCCAACTGGGCGGGAGAGGGTACCAGGTTCAGGAGGATCACGCGGCCTACGGCGAGACAGGCGCATCCGATCCCGATCCCGATAGCGATTTCGATTCCGCAATTGCTCCTATCCGCCAGGAACGTCTGTGTCGTGCAGGTAGGTCCGACCTGCAGCAGTGACGGTGCCGGAGACCGGCGACGTCAGTGGCGCTGCTCTTCGAGCAGCTGGTGTGCCGTGGCGGTGCTACTCTACGGGTCATGTGGAAGACGATCCTGATTGCTGCTGTGGTGGGCATCGCGGCGGTGGCTCCGGCGGCCGAGCTGGACGCCGAGAAGCAGAGCGCGATCTGGAAAGAAGCCCAGATAGCGCTGCTGAAGGACGCGGCGGTGGTCCCGGCCATCCGGCTCAAGTACGTCTTCCCCATGAAATCCTACGTGGACCTGGGCCATCCCCTGGAGTTCAGTTGGTCGACCTATTCGCCCCAGGTGACGGAAAAGACCCGGATTCTGGCCCATTAGCGAGTCCAATGAATGAAGACCTCCGGGGTTTCCAAAACCTCGGAGGTCTGGTGAAGTCTGGA
>CAZEJK010000266.1:0-6940 GCA_964512045.1 uncultured Thermoanaerobaculia bacterium | reverse complement strand
CAACAACTTGACTCGGGCCAACGGACTTCGGGTAATGTGACAAAGTAGAACTAAGAACTAAGAACTAAGAACCAAGAACTAAGAACTAAGAACCCTGAGCTCCTCTGATTGCGTGCCTGATCCCGTGGCCGGTCTCTACGTTCACGTTCCGTTCTGCTCGGCAGTCTGTCCCTACTGTGATTACGCAGTGGTGCAGGCCGGGTCCGCGCGTCGAGCGGCGTTCGTCGACGCCGCCGGGCTCGAGATCGACCGGGCGGCATGGGATGGGCCGCCATTCGCCACCCTGTACCTCGGCGGCGGAACACCATCGGCTCTGACAGTCGAGCAGCTGACAGAGCTCGTCGAGCGGTTGTGCTCTGGGTTCCGGTGGAGCAGTACCGTCCGCGTGACCATGGAGGTCAACCCGGAGGACGTGACTCCGGTGGTGGCTCAACGCTGGCGCGAGCTCGGCGTGGACTGCGTCAGCCTCGGCGTGCAGTCGCTCGATGCACAGGTGCTCCGGTTTCTCGGTCGCCGACACACCCCACAGATGGCGCGAGAGGCGGTCTGGGCGTGCCAAGGGGCGGGGTTCTCCACCGTCGCGCTGGATCTGATCTACGGTTATCCGGGTCACACGGTCGAGGACTGGCATCGCCAGCTTGGCGAGGCCGTGGCGTTGGTCCCAGATCATCTCTCGTGCTACCAGCTCACGGTCCATGGCGGGACCCGCTTCGGGCGCCTGCGGGAGCGCGGGATGCTGACGGAGCTGCAGGAGCCGCTGCAGGCCGAGCTGTTCCGCACCACGCACCGTCAGCTGGCAGACGCCGGTTTCGATGGTTACGAGGTATCGAGCTTTGCGCGGGCGCCGGAGCACCGCTCCCGCCACAACCTGACCTACTGGTCGCATCAGCCGTACCTCGGTCTCGGACCTTCGGCACACTCGTTCGACGGGCAGCGGCGGCGGTGGTGGAACCTGCGCAAGGTGCGTCTCTGGCAGAACGCGCTCAATCGCCGGCAGAGCCCGATCGAAGAGGTGGAGTCGCTGAGCAACCAGGAGCTCGTCCTGGAAGCGGTGATGCTCGGTCTGCGAACGTCAGACGGGGTTGACGTTGCTCGGATCCGCTCGCGCTGGGGCGTGGACCTGGAGACGGCGAACCGTAGCGCTGTCGAGCGGCTCGTGCGCGGTGGCTGGCTGATCGTCGAAGGGAGCTGGTGGCGCCCGACCCTCGAAGGTCTGGCCGTCGCAGACTCCCTGGCGAGGGCGATCGAGATCCCGGAGCCGCAGCCCGGTTCATCGGCGGGTGTCAGCGCGTGAGCGGTGCAGGTGGCCCGCGATCGCGTCAGACCGACCCTTCAATCTCGACTCCCTCTCCGGAGAGGTAGGTCGCGAGCAGCGTGAGGCCATGTGCGAAGCACGACGCGACACGATCGGTGTGGCTGCCGTACACTGCGGGCGGAGGGGGCGATGGCGAAGGAGAAGCTCAAGCTGCACGTCAACGGCGTGGTGCACACCGTCACGGTGGACCCCTCAGAGCCGCTGCTCTGGGTGCTCCGCGATCATCTCAAGCTCACGGGAACCAAGTTCGGATGTGGAGAGGGCTCGTGTGGGGCGTGCGCGGTGCTGGTGGATGGTGAGGTGTACCGGTCGTGTGTGCTGGCGGTGGGTGATGTCGCTGCTGGCGAGAAGATCGTGACGATCGAGGGCCTGGGATCGCCGGGGCGCCTGTCGCCGTTGCAGCAGGCGTTCGTCGATCATACGGCCTTTGGCTGCGGGTTCTGTACGCCCGGCATGATCGTGACCGCGACTGCGCTGCTCAGCTCGAACCCGGCGCCAGCTCGGCGGGAGATCGTCGACTTCATGAACGACAACCTGTGCCGGTGCGCCTCCTACCCGAGCATCGTTGCCGCGATCGAGAGCGTGGCGGGCTCCGCGAGCGGTCCGGCGGAGGGGGGCGACGATGGCGCTTGATAGACGACAGTTTCTGGAGCTGGCGAGCGGGAGCCTGGTGTACGGGTTCGCGATTGCGTGCGGCGCCGAGCGCATTGTCCACGCAGGGGCTCAAGAGGTAGCGAAGGAGCAGATCGCCAACCACGGCCATCGCTACTTCGTGGACTACACGGAGTGGATGTTCCTCCACCCGGACGGCTCAGTGACGGCGCACACCGGCCGGACCGAGCTGGGCCAGGGTTTGAAGACGGTGCTCACGAACGTCGTGTCGCAGGGGCTCGATCTGGCCCCGGAGAAGGTCGAGATCGTCATGGGCGACACTGACAGCTGCCCCGACGACGGTCCGACAGAGGGCAGCAGCGCGACCCGGATCGTGGGTTGGGGTCACTGGCACGCCTGTGCGCGGATTCGCGAGGACCTCCTCCGACGAGCGGCAAAGGTGCTCGAGTGCCCCGCAGAGCAGCTCACCTATGCCGATGGTGCATTCGCGAGCTCGGCCATGCCCGAGCGCAAGGTGACGATTTCGCAGCTGGCCGATGACGACGGAACGGTGCAGCTCGAGACCATCAGCTGGAAGGAGGTCACGCGCAGCGGTCCGGTGTACGTGGATCGCAAGACCCCGGCGGTGAACGCAGAGGCGATCGTGACCGGGACGTTGCAGTATGTCGGCGATCTGTTTCCGGGCGAGTGCTGCTACGGCGCCTACCTGGTGCCGGAGTATCACATCCATCTCAGCGGGCTCGAGCACGTCGACCTGGAGGCGGCTCGCAAGGTCCCCGGCGTGGTCACGGCGCGGCGAAGCGGTCCGGGTGCCTTCGTGGTCGCAGACAGCTACACCGCGGCGCAACGCGGCCTCGACGCGATGCAGGCCAGGTGGAAGGTGCCGAGCCGACCCAAGGCATACGACAAGGTGGCGGAGATCCGAGCCGGCGCTCGGCTTCGGACGGTGCGAGAGCAGCACGGGGATGCAGTCGCGGCGTTGGCTGAGAGCTCCCGGAAGCTCTCGGAGACGTACGTCACCCAGTACGCCAGCCAGACACCGATCGAGCCGGAGTCGGCGCTGGCGGCAGTGGGTCCGGAGCACACGACAGTTTGGGCTTCCACGCAAGCGCCGTTCAAAGGGCGGCCGCGGGTTGCGCGCGCTGTGGGTGTTCCTGAGGAGCAGGTCCGTATCGTCAGCATGCCGGTGGGTGGCGGCTTCGGAGTGAAGATCGACACGCCATCACTCGCCGAGGCGGCGCACTTTGCCAAGGCATCCGGCAAGAAGGTCAAGCACATCTACAGCCGTGCCTTCCAGTTCGTGAACCGGGCCCGGTACAAGGAAGCGGTCGTCGCTGATATCACGAGTGCAGTCACCGAGGACGGCAGGTTGATTGCCCGCACGCTCGATCTGCACCAGGACGAGGGGTACGGGAGTGCCGAGACGTACAGTATTCCGAATGTGCGAACTCGGCTGTTCCATACCGATGTGCCGCCACGGCACGGCACCATGCGCGGCACGAGCTTCGTGCAGACCTGCTTCGCCGTCGAGAGTCACACGGACATGCTCGCTGAGATGCTGGCGCTGGACCCGATCGAGTTCCGCAAGAAGAACCTGTTCACGTCGTCGTTCGCCCCACTGCTCGATGCGTGCGCAGAGATGCTCGGCTATGGGGCGCGAGAGCTCGAGCCGGATCGGGGAATCGGCTTCGCCATCTGCACCCACGGCGGACGGCAGCTGGGCGCGGTCGGCGCCGAGGTCTCGGTGGACCGGGCGACCGGCGTCGTGCGGGTCGATCGGCTGGCGGGCGCATACGACATCGGCATCATCATCAACATCAACACGCTGACCGCGAACACCAACGGCGCCATGATCTGGGGCCTCGGCTTCGCTCTGTTCGAGGAGGTACGGCTCGACGGTCACACCGCCTACGCGCGGAGCTTCGATGACTACCGGATCCCACGCTTCTCTGACGTTCCGCCGATCGAGCTCGCCTTTCTGAACAACGAGAGCGCGGCTCAGGCCCCCCGAGGGTGCGGGGAGCTTCCCGTGATCCCGACGGTCGGCGCCATCGCCAACGCTGTGTACCGGGCGATCGGCGTCCGCTTCTACGAGCTCCCGTTGACACCGCAGCGGGTTCTGGCCGGTCTGGCTGCAGCTCGGCGGGAGCGGGAAGCAGGATGAGAACGGTTGGGCGTCGGTTGCCGGGAGGCATGGTGTGCCCTCCGGCGCAACCGGACGCGCCGGCTTCATTGCAGGCCGGACTCAAGAGGCCGGAATGGCCTGGATGCCCCTTACACCCGAGAGCTCGCGGTCGAAGGTGGCGACCAGCCCGTCGGCACGATCGCGCGCCACGTTGACGATGGTCGCATCGACCAGGCTCAGCCGGGTCGTGGTCTGCCCGCAGAACGTCTCGACGGCATCAACGAAGCGGTCGGAGCAGGGAACGAACTCCAGCTCCCGGGCGCCAAGCAGCACCCCGGCGACCTCGGAGGCAACCTTGGGTCCGCGACGGGCCATGAGCACGGTCACCACCTCGAGAAAGACGTACTCCAACAGCAGCCCTCTTCCCCACTCGCTGTCGAGGAAGCGCACCATGACCTCTGCGGCTGCCTCGTGGTGCGCGTCCCGGCTGTTGTGGTACGCGACCAGAAAGCTCGAATCGAGAACAATCACCGGAATCGGTCCTCAGGCGCCGTAGGCGACAGCATCGATCTCCTCGCTCAAGCGCTCGTTGCCGTCCGGGTAGGGTTCGGGCTCGAGGTCGGCGAGGCTGTGCCGGCCGGGTCCGCCCTCCGGCCTTGCCAGCCAGGCGCGGAGAGCCTCGTTCATCAGCTCGCCGACGGTGGCGCCGCGGAGCGCAGCGCGCGCCTTCAGCTGGCGGTAGACATCGTCGTCGAGGTTGCGAATCGTGCGATCCATGTGTTGATTGTAACACATGACAAGCTCCGGCGCCCGGAAACACATGGAAGCCCGTGGGCTGGGGTACCAGGCGGTCGGCGCCTTCGTCGGCGACGAAGGTCCGCGCGTGGCTGGCCGGGTTCTGCGCGGCACCACGCGTCCGAACGCGCCGTCTACGCTCCTTCCGACTGCTCCATCGAGTGGACCGAGGGCGACGAAGCGTCGCCGGAGAAGAGCTGGACCGAGGGCCATGCGCATTTGCACCAGCCTGCCGACCAGGAGGTCGAGAACACCGGTGACAGCCCGGCGTGCTACCTCGTCGTGACGTTCATGAGGTGATGGCAAGGCCTCACCGGAAACGGTGCAGGATTCGCAGATCTGTCGTCACCGGACCGCAGCCGCGGGGCCGGCACTGAGTTCACTCGGGCCAGCGCACGATGGGTGCAGGTCGCGTGTCGTGCAGGAGAACATCAACACGCTGACCGCGAACACCAACGGCGCCATGATCTGGGGCCTCGGCTTCGCTCTGTTCGAGGAGGTACGGCTCGACGGTCACACCGCCTACGCGCGGAGCTCACGCGGCGTAGGTGCCCCTCCAGCAGGTTGTCGGAACGGCTCCGATGGCGGCGGAGGGTCATGGGGACGGGCGCGGGCTCCGGCGGCCGGTGGTGGCATCGGTTGCGAGTGGACGCCGCATTCGCCATACTCTCGGGAAACATGGAGGACCCGGGTATCGATCGCGGAGGAGAGGATCCCGTCGCCGAGCGGCAGCGTCTCGAGCGTCTCGTCTATGGCGCGTGTGTCGCTGCAGTGTGGTCCGACGGCGTGATGACGTTGGCGGAGCGGGACTACGTGAGTCATCTCCTCGATCAGATGCAGACCACGCCGGAGGAGCGGACCGAGCTCCGTCGTCAGGCTCTCCACGGCACCAACGCGAACCTGGTGCTGGGCCAGATCGCGAGCCTCGGGCAGGACGATCGCAGATGGCTGTTCGAGCGGTGTGTCGACGTGCTCCGGGCGGATCGGCGGATCAACCGGAGTGAGCTGCGGTACCTGGAGGAGCTCCGCCGGCCGTGCGGAATCGGCTGGTGGACGTTTCTGCGCTACCAGGTGCGCCTTCGCCCCTGGCGCAACCTCTTCGCCATCTTCGGAGCGGTTCTGCTCATCGGGTTGGCGCTCGTTGCCGGGACCGTAGCGGTCCCGGGGGAGTGGCCGGAGGCACAGCCGAGCTCCGAGCGCGTTCTGCTGGTACCGGCTGTGGCGGTGGACGAAGAGCTTCCACCGGAGGAGGTGTTCGATCGCGTGCGTCGATCGGTGGTAACGGTTCGAGTTCTGGCCGATGGACGTCTCCGTGCCAGCGGCTCTGGCGTCGTCATCGGTGCGGACCGGCGGCAGAGCTGCTACCTCGTCACGAACCGTCATGTGGTGCGGCCTGCCGGGCCTCCAGGAGGGGCAGTGGCGTACCGCGTGGAGGCGGAGGATGGCCGCATCTTCCCCGCACGTTTGGACTTCGTCTCCTCGGTTCACGACCTGGCGTTGCTCAGGGTGGATCGGCTCGGCGAGCAGGCAGGTCCGGTTCCGCTCTCGCGGCGCGGCGAGCTTCGAGTCGGCCAGCCGGTGTATGCCATCGGCGCACCGGAGGGGTATCGGCATACCTTCACCTCGGGGGTGATCTCGGCGTTGCGTCCCGATCGGATCCAGACCGACGCCACCGTCGACGTTGGCTCCAGCGGCGGACCGTTGTTCGATTGCCGGGCACGAGTCTGCGGTGTGATCACCGAGGCGCATCCGCGCAAGGACTTGAGCTTTGCGCTGTACACCGAGTCGATCCTCCAGGCTCTCGAAGAGCGAGCACGAGCCATCGCGCCCGACAACGTCTCGTGAGCTTTCGGGCTACTCAGCCTTGGAGCGTTTCATCGCAGTGGGGTCCTGCAGCGGCTCACTGTCTTTGAACCCGGCCTCCGTATCTGCCTCCCGGTGGAGATCGAGCACCGCCTGCTCCACGCGACGGCGAATCGACTCCATGGCGGCTTCATCGAGGGTCGCCGGGACTGAGATCGGGGTGCCGAACAGGATTGGGATCGTGGCGTTCGGGTGGGGCAGGAGCATCCGGTCCCACGACTTCGGCCAGA
>CAZEJK010000265.1:0-6969 GCA_964512045.1 uncultured Thermoanaerobaculia bacterium | reverse complement strand
AGCGGCATCGTCCCCCTCGCCACCAGCGTTGCCGAGGGCGGGGCCCCCAGCATCGGCGACGGCATGTCCGCCGCCTTCGGCCAGGTCGGCGCGGCGGGCACCGACTTCGCCGGCCTGGTACGGATGATGGTGGCCGCCGACGTTGCCGCCGCAACGCGCCCGCAGAACCGCTCAGCTTAGGTATGAGTATCGTGTGATAGCGGGTCCCCACGCGAAGGTCGTGACGGTATACTGGTGCGCCGCCGGCCGGTGCGTGCTGCGAACTGTGTTGGCAGCGACCCAGCTGGGAGCTGGCCGAGCTGGATCGGTGTTCGGGAGTTCGAGGAGGTGCGATGCAAATCGTCGAGTGTGTCCCAAACATCTCTGAAGGCCGACGTGGCGACGTGATCGACGCTGTTGTTGCCGCCGCCGCTGCGGTGGATGGCGTTTCGGTTCTGGATGTCGATCCCGGTCAGGAGACGAACCGGACGGTGATCACGTTCGTTGGTGCGCCCGACGCAGTCGTGGAAGGGGCGTTCGAGCTGATCGTACGGGCGCGCCAGCTGATCGACATGCGGGAGCACGCCGGCGCCCATCCGCGCCAGGGGGCGGTGGACGTGGTCCCGTTCGTGCCGGTGAGCGGTGTGTCGATGGACGAGTGCGTCGAGCTGGCCCGTCAGCTCGGTGAGCGGGTTGGTCGGGAGCTCGAGCTGCCCGTGTTCCTCTACGAGCTCGCTGCAACACGGTCAGAGCGCCGGTCTCTGTCGGCGTGTCGTGTGGGTGAGTACGAGTCGCTGTCCAGACGGTTCGCCGAGCCGGAGTGGGCTCCCGACTTCGGACCGGCCAGGTTCGACGAGCGCTTCGGCGCGGTCACCATCGGTGCACGCAAGTTCCTGGTTGCCTATAACGTGGACTTGAACGTGACCGACAAGAGGTGGGCCAACCGGGTGGCGTTCGACGTGCGTGAGAAGGGCCGGACCGTTCGTGCCGCCGACGGCACGCGCGTGCAGGAGCCGGGGCTTCTCGAAGCCGTCCGTGGGCTCGGTTGGTACATTCCAGAGTACGGCCGGGCGCAGGTGTCGATGAACCTCGTGGATCTGGATGTCACACCGGTCCATGTCGCGTTCGACACCTGCGAGCAGCGAGCGCAGGCGCGTGGGATGCGCGTGACCGGCTCCGAGATCGTCGGCTTGATCCCGAGGGGCTCGATTCTGGCTGCGGGTCGGCATTACCTGCAGCGGATGGGTCGCTCGAGGGGCGTTCCGGAGCGGGATCTGGTGCAGTCCGCGGTGCTCAGCCTCGGGCTGAGCGACGTGGCTCCGTTCGAGCCGCAGGAACGGGTGATCGAGTACCGCCTGGCGCCGCATCGGCCACTCGTGTCCATGACCATCAGTGACTTCGCCGACGAGACCTCGCGCGACTCCGCGGCGCCCGGCGGGGGATCGGTGGCCGCGGTGGCGGGATCGTTGGCGGCGGCGCTGGCATCCATGGTGGCGAACCTTCCCCATCCGAAGAGCGCCTTCGCGTCGGTACGAGAGGACCTCGAGACGATCTCTATGCGTGCCCAGGAGCTCAAGCAGCAGCTTCTCGACGCAGTCGATGAGGACACCTGGGCGTTCGAACGACTCATGGAGGCGAACCGCAGCGGTGACGGCCATGCGGTGCGGGAGGCGACCCTGGATGCGGCGAGAGTACCCCTCACGGTCGCCGAGTCGTGCCCGGAGATCGTCGAGCTGTGCCGACGTTCAGGCGAGCTCGGGCTGCAGGCTTCCGTGTCCGACGCGGCCGTGGGGGCAGCGATGGCGCGTGCCGCAGCGGTCGGCGCCGCGCTCAACGTGAGGATCAACCTGCAGGAGATGACGGAAGACGCGGAAGCCAGCGAGCTGTTGCAGCGTGCGGAAGCTGCGTTGACGACGGTGGAGCGAACGTCCGCCGAGGTGGAAGCAGCAATCTGGGAGCGGCTCGGCCGCCGGAATGGTGGCGCCGAGGAAGACGGTTAGGCCGGCATGGACAGTATGTCTGAGGTGAGAGCTCGATCTGGATCGACGATGACCGATGAGCGGGGTCGTACCGCCCACGGTGCTTCGCGCGCGCGGCTCTGGAACACCGTCGCGGTAGTGCTGGTTCGCGGCGTCGTCCCGTTATGGATCGCGGTCGGCGCCACGCTCAAGCTCGTGGAGCGAAGCCCGGCGTTCCTCCCGACACTGATCGTCAGCGGAGCTGGCGAGGTCGGGATCGACCTGGCGCTTCTGCTCCGGTTCTTCATCGGTGCTGAGCTGGCGGTGGTGGGCCTCATGGTGCTCCTGCCGAGGTTTGCGCGCGTCCTCGGGGCGTTCATCCTCGCGGTGTTCTGCGCGATTCTCCTCGGGGAGTGGGCAGTGGGTGCGGCCAGCTGTGGCTGCTTCGGAGACGTGACCATTCCACCAGCGCTGATGCTGGGAGTCGATGCCGCATTGCTGCTGGGCCTGCTGTTGTTGGCACGTGGTTGGGAGCAGCGGTACCGTGCCGGCGAGCCGGTTTCTGTGAAGATGGCGACCGTGGCGCTGGCATGGGTTCTCGCCGCGTTCGCGATCGCGTTGCTGGTGCCGCCGGTGTCGAACGGTCAGGTCGCCACCTCCCAGGCCGTGCCCGCTGAAGGCGGTGTGCGTCAGGCGGCGATCCCGCCGGCGTTCTATCAGCCGAAGTACGACGCGTGGATAGGACAGCGATGGAGCGATATCGAGCTCACATCCTACCTCGATGCGTGGCCCGACGGCATCGACGAGGGCCTGTGGTACGTGGTGCTCTACCGGCTGACCTGTCACGACTGCCACGCCTTGCTCGAGACGTACTTCGAAGGAGAGCTGCCGTTCAACGCCGCGGTGATCGCAGTGCCGGAGCGCAACGGCTTTCCAACGACCGGCGCCCTGGAGATGCCATGTGCAGAGTGCGTCGAGCTCGAGCTGCCGTCCGGGTGCGACTGGTTCATCAGGACTCCTGCCATGCTCCGGGTTCGCAACGGTGTCATCGAGTGTGCGGCCGAGGTGGATCCGGACATGCCGGAGTGCCTCGAGCTGTTCTGATCGGCTTCGAGGACACATCACGCATCGCGCGACGGTGGTGGGGTCGGGGCAGCCCCCGTTGACTCGCACGGCGGGGGATGGTACATCCATTGGCAACATGGTTTGGGTGGAGGGCAGGAGCCAATAGCGGCTGTGTTCGCCGATGCGATGGGGTGTGATACACTCTGTTCGCGTTGCACCCGAATGCAACGGGAAACCGAGACTGGAAAGCATCGTGAGGAGGTACAAGATGAGGCGGAAGACGTTGGTGGCGAGCATGGCGATCGCCCTGGTTGCCGGGCTGTTCCTGACCGGGTGCGCGACCAAGGAGTATGTCAACGAGCAGGTCGAGGCATCCAAGAAGCTCACCGATCAGAAGATTTCTGAGGTCGAGACCGATGTGGAGAAGAACCAGGAGGAGATCTCCTCGCTCCACAAGAAGGATGCCGAGCTCGAGAGTCAGATGAGCAAGATCTCGGCCACTGCCCAGGATGCTCTGGCGCGCGCCGAGGAGGCTGGCAAGCTGGCCAAGGGCGAGTTCCTGTATGAGGTCACCCTGACCGATGAGGATGTCAAGTTCGGCTTCGATCGCTATGAGCTGTCGGATGAGGCCAAGGCGGCCATTGATGACTTCGGCGCCAAGATCAAGCAGGAGAACGAGGACGTCTACATTGAGATTCAGGGCCACACGGACAACATCGGTACCGAGAAGTACAACCTCGAGCTCGGCTACAAGCGCGCCGAGCAGGTGATGCGGTATCTCAACATGCAGCATGGCTTCCCGCTGCATCGGATGAACGTGATCTCCTACGGTGAGTACAAGCCGCTGGTAGAGAACGACTCGAAGGATGCCCGCGCCAAGAACCGTCGCGTGACGCTGGTGGTTCTCCAGTAGCACGTTGTCGATCTGAACGAAATCGATACCAAGTCAATAGCGGCCCGGGCTCGTCCCGGGCCGCTTTGTGTTGCGCCGAGCGGAGGCAAAGATGGCGTCACGTACCTCGGCAACCGTGGTGGCTGTTCTCGGAGGAGGCGTCGCGACCGATGACGAGCAGCAAGTGGCCAGGCGCCTGGGCATGACGGTCGCGGCACACCGGGGTGTGGTGCTCACCGGTGGCGGCAGCGGTGTGATGGAGGCGGCGAGCCGGGGAGCCGCGGAGGCGGGAGGGCTGACGGTTGGTGTGCTGCCCACGGCGGCTCCGCAGGCGCCGTACCCGAACGAGTGGGTTCAGGTGCCTCTGTTTACCGGTCTGGGGAGCGCCAGGAACGCCATCAACGTGCTCTCCGCCCGGCTCTGCGTGGCCGTGGGCGGTGGCCCTGGAACGCTCAGTGAGGTGGCTCTCGCGCTCAAGGCCGGGGTCGAGGTGTGGTGGTATCGCGGATGGGGGCTCCGCCCACCGTCGAGCTACGATGGGCCGACTGAGCGGCGTTTCGACGACGCCGAGGAGCTTATCGCGGCGTTGGCCGAGTGGCTTCAGGAGCGGCGCCCGGAGGACTGACCAGCCGTCTCCGGAACCGTGCGCGCCGGTGACGGGATGGTGCAGGCGCCGCGATGACGACGGCTCTCTTACAGCTCCTCGAGGTGCTGCAGCCCGGTCTCGAGAAACTCGCGGACGTGGGGACAGGCCATGCTGTAGTACACCATGCGACCGTCCCGCCGAGCCTGAACGAGGTAACGGTCCTTCAGCAGACGCAGCTGATGACTGACTGCGGAGACCGAAAGACCTGTGATCAGCGCGATGTCACACACGCAGAGCTCGTCGACAACGATGAGAGCGTGCACGATCCGTAGCCGGGTCGGGTCTGCCATGGCCGAGAACACCCGGCTCAGTCCGTCGATCGAAGCTCGGGGCAGCGATCCGCTCTGGGCGGCCTCGACTGCCTCAGGGTTGATCTCGTTGAGCTGGCAGACCTCGTCAGCAATCGCCTCGTCGCCCATGCCTTCTCTCCAGTCCCGGTGTCGCCGGGTCGAGCCGTAGTCTGACCGCCATCTGGTCGGCCGGGGCAAGTGTAACGCTGCACTGCGGCAGCGGAAGCCCGCGTGCAGGATAGCATGATTTTGACAGTTGATTAAATGTTTGCAGGCATGCAAAAGGCCCCCGACCGCAGCGCTGCGGTCGGGGGCCGTGTCGAACGGGGTAGCGTCGGCGGCAGCTAACGTTTCGGAACGGCCTTGTGCCCGTAGAGGATCACTCCGGCCTCACCGTCGTTCTGAACCCTCCGGAACTGCAGCTCGACTGGCATGCCCACCACGACCTCGTCGGTGTCGGCGACGTCAGCGACCTGCACCATCATGCGCACGCCGTTGGTGAGCTCCACCAGGGCGACGACGAGCGGCGCCTCGAAGCCGGAGGGGGGCACATGGATCACCGTGAAGGTCACGACCTTTCCTTCGCGAGGCAGCGTGACGGTCTCTGGCTGCACGTCCGTGAAAGCGGGATGGGCCGGCTTCGGCGGGTAGAAGATCTCCCCGGTTGTGGGGCTCTGTGCCGCCTCGAGCCGGTACCGCTGGGGCTGCTCTCTCCAGGCGCGTCCTGGTGACTTCATCACAGCACCTCCAGAATGTGGACGGTGGAGCTCCCGCCGGAGCCCCCCATATTTTGCGCCAGGCCACGGCGGGCGTTCGCGATCTGTCGTTCGCCGGCAGCACCACGCAGATGGGTCGCGATCTCCACGACCTGGGCCACACCGGTGGCGCCCACCGGATGTCCCTTGGACTTCAAGCCGCCGGAGGGGTTCACAGGGTGTCGTCCGTCGCGGGCGGTGACACCTTCCGCCGCCGCCGGCCCGCCGCCGCCCGGCGGAAACAGACCGAGGGCCTCCGTGGCCATGATCTCGGCGATCGTGAAGCAGTCGTGGACCTCGAACACGTCGATATCCTTCGCCGTGACACCGGCCATGGCGTAGGCGCGCTCTGCGGACAGCCGGACGGCCTCGAGTGCGGCCAGGTCGGCCCGACGGGCGAGGGCGATGGCGTCCGTGGCAACCCCGGAGCCAGAGATCCGTACGATCGGGTCCACCCCCATCTGCTGCGCCAGCTCAACAGGCGCGAGCACGACGGCTGCTGCGCCGTCGGTGATCGGCGAGCAGTCGAGCAGGTGCAACGGCTCGGCCACCATGGTGGAGGACAGGACGTCGTTGATGTCGACCTTGAGATGGTACTGGGCGTTCGGGTTGAGCAGCCCGTTGGCGTGGTTCTTCACGGCCACCGCCGCAAGCTGCTCGATCGTGGTGCCGTAGCGCCCCATGTGAGCGCGGGCGAGCATCGCGTACAGGCCCGGGAAGGTGACCCCGTGGAACCCCTCCCACTCCTGGTCGGCCGCAGTACCGAGTGCGTAGGTGGCGTCACCGCCGTCCACATCGGTCATCTTCTCGACGCCCGTGACCAGGACGATCTCCGACAGCCCGGCCGCAATCTCTGCAAGCCCGGCTCGCAGAGCCTGTCCGCCCGACGCGCACGCAGACTCCAGCCGCGCCGCGGAGACGCCGTTCAATCCGATCTCGTCCGGAAGCAGCGAGGCCAGATGCTCCTGGCCCACGAACAGCCCCGAGGACATGCAGCCAATGGTGATGTGATCGATCCGGTCCACTCCGGCGTCCGCAATTGCGGCCGACGCCGCGCGGGCCCAGAGCGTCCTGAGCGAGTCTTCCCAAAGCTCGCCAAACTTGACCATACCGGCGCCGATAATGGCAACGTCGCGCATCAGAACCTCCTCACTCGGCCAGGCGGATCTTGCCGCGCAGTCTGGCGTAGGTGCCGTAGTCGATGTAGATCTTGTTCTCGTCGAGCTGCGGCCGGGTCTTCACCGTCAGGTCCTGGACCTGATGGATCCGGTCCGTGACGCGCAGCACGAAGGAGTCCGAGCCAGCACCCGAGCCGAACGAGGTGAGCAGGATGAGCTGTCCCGGCTGGGCGATGTCGAGGACCGCTGTCAGTCCCATCGGCGAC
>CAZEJK010000264.1:0-6996 GCA_964512045.1 uncultured Thermoanaerobaculia bacterium | reverse complement strand
CTGACCGGATCCGAGCACTTCGGGCTCTCGGGCTCAGTCGCGCAGACCCTTGCCGGCAGAACGGGAGCCCTCCACCTCCTGCCGCTGGCGATCGACGAGCTCCACCGGTTCCCGCGCCATCCGGAAGGTCTGTTGCCGACGCTGTTCTCGGGGGGCTTCCCACGAATTCACGACCAGAGCATCCCTCCGGCCCGCTGGATCGGCGACTATGTCGCGACCTACCTGCAGCGGGACGTTCGTCGGCTGCTGTCGGTGGGCGACCTGGAGGCGCTCACTGTCTTCATGAAGCTCCTGGCCGGACGGACGGCCCAGGAGCTGAACCTCTCCAGGCTCGGCGGCGATGCGGGCGTCTCCCACAACACCGCTCGCTCCTGGTTGTCGGTCCTGGAGGCCAGCTTTCTCGTCTTCCGGATACCGGCATGGGCCCGGAGTCAGCGGAAGCGGCTCGTCAAGACACCGAAGGTCCATTGGATGGATACCGGCGTGGTCTGTCATCTCCTCGGCATTCGCAGCCCCACCGACCTCGCGACGCACCCGCTGCGAGGCTCGATCTTCGAGTCCTGGGTCGCTGCTGAGGTGCTCAAGGCCCACGCCAACCG
This sequence comes from uncultured Thermoanaerobaculia bacterium, assembly GCA_964512045.1. Lineage (GTDB taxonomy): Bacteria > Acidobacteriota > Thermoanaerobaculia > Thermoanaerobaculales > Sulfomarinibacteraceae > CAZEJK01. The sequence goes on along the minus strand of CAZEJK010000264.1, from coordinate 6,397 downwards.
TGGCCTCGCAACGAGCCTCTACCACCTGCGCCAGAGCCGGGGTCTGGAGGTGGACCTTGTCGTCGACCGAGGCGCCGATATCCGCGGAGTCGAGTGCAAGTCCGGCGCGACGGTGGCCGCCGACGCTCTGACACATCTGCACGAGCTCGAGTCCGCGGTGGGACCTGACCAGAAGGTGGCACGCGGGCTCCTGGTGTACGGCGGGGACCAACACCAGCGACGGCGTCACGTCGACATCGTCCCCTGGAGCCATGTCTCGAACGCCGATTGGTTCGGATGAGTGAGGTCCGTGACTCGTCGAACCGCGGCTGATGCCGGGACCCTCGCAGAAGCGGCGCAAAGCTGCCCACAGCGGTGCAACGGCGCCAGGGGCCGAGTGGATCGAGCACCGGGGCGATGCTCTTCGAGCTTGGTACCGGATACGCCATACCGGCCGAGGATCGGCCGGCGTGCCTTCGCCGTGGCGACTCGTCAGCCGGCCCGTGGAGGAGGCTCGGTCGGCGGCGTCCAGCCGATCAGCGGGTAGGCGCGCAGGAGCCGTGGCGGCACCGTCGCCAGCGGCGGCTCGGTGATCTCGGCGCCGAGACGGGTTGCCAGACGGAGCAGATGCCGCCGACGGCCCGATGCGAGAGCTGCCGCCTGCCGTTGGGCCAGAAGCCGCAGTCGAGCGGGATCTCCGCCGGATCCGTCCGGCAGCGCTCCGAGCGCTGCGACCGCCAAAGGCATCAGCTCGCGCAACCGCTCCTGCTCATCGCTGCGCAGCGAGCCTTCGCGCAGTGCCAGAGCGACTGCGTGGATGAGGACCGGTCCAAACGCCAGCTGCTGGGCCCAGTACGCCTCCGCCCGTGGTTCGCCTCGACCCAGCTCCGCACACATGCGGTCCAGCACCCGGCGCCATCGCGGCGGGCAGGACACGCCGTCGCTCACAGGTAGTCCTCGACGATGTAGCGGAGGTTGTCCAGGACCACCGGATCGACCTGGAACCGTTGCGGAAGCCGCGCGTACGCCTCGTGAAGGTCTGAGGCCTGGAGACCAAAACGGTCGATCAGAAAGCAGATGTCGGCGAGGTCCTCTGGCTCGAGACGCTTCAGCTTCCCAACCACCAGATCCGCAGCCGGCGGCGTTCGCACGACCAGGCGCTCGCCACGGAACACTGTGTTGTACGCGTGGTCCTCGCTCGGCTCCGGGAGAATCAAGGTCTCCTCGGGAACCACCTCGATGTAGTCCTCCTCCGCCAGGTCCTTGTTGGACGGGTTGAAGCCAACGCCAGCGAGCTCACACGCTTGTCGCAGATCCGCGTCCACGAACCGTGAGCTCGGCAAGACATCGATGTCGATCGTCACCCGCTGCTCGATGCCGTGGGCCAGGACCGCGGCGCCACCCCGAATCAGTAGCTCCGTACGATGCTGCAGGTGCCGATCGAGCTGCTCAAAGATCGCGCGAAGACGTTGTGTATCCACCCCTCCGATTCTAGCCGTCTGCTGAAACCGCACAAGAGGCGACGCACCTGCGCGCATACCACGCCGGTGGGAACGGCCATCGCAAGCACCACCGTGGGGCGGCTGCGGCGGCGTTCGGTTGTCTCGGGCTTGGCCTGTCCCCGATCGTGAGCTGTGGCGCTACTCGACCAGCTCGATGACGGCCCGATGGCCCGAGGCGGCTGCGAGCCGGCGGTCGCCGGTGAGCAGCGGCGCCTCCAGCGCCTCGGCGAGGGCCACGTAGACGGCGTCGTAGGCGGTCAGATTGTGCCGGAGCGCCCAGACGCGGAGCAGAAGCGGCTGGTGCTCGTAACGGAGCAGATCGAGCTCCTGGAGGTGCTCGAGAGCCGCGGCGCCTCGAGCTTCCGAGACCGAACCAGCGAGCACGTACCGCCGCACGACCTGGGAGACCTCGACGTCGATCAGGTGCGGCCCGTGCAGCGTGAGCTCCGGATCGGCGATCCGACTCGCGACCGAACGGCCGACGTCGGAGCCGAGGACCAGCTCGACGAGAGCCGAGGCATCGAGCACGATCACCGGGCGTCTCGCTCCTCGCGGATCACCTCCGAAGGGCTCGGCTCGAGCCGGATCGGAGGCAGCTTGGAGATCCTCTCGAGCAGCTCGCGCCGGGACGGCCGGCTCATCGCCCGCTCGAGCTCCCGGAGCACGTACGCCGAGAGCGTGAGCCCCTCTCTGGCGGCGCGTGCCTTCGCCTCGCGATGGAGCTCATCCGGAACGTTGCGGATCTGGATCATGGTCGACATGTCTTGAGTATGGTTTCATCATTTTCACATGTCAACAGTACCTGCAGTGGAGCTCTCGCCGATCTCCGAGCGTGGCTGGCGACGCGGCGAAGAGTGTCGCCCTCCCGGTACGAGAAGCCGGGCAGACGGCCCACTCACGCCCCGACAAACAGCATGCAGTCGAACGAATCGTCCGGAGCCCGAGGTGGCGTCTCCTGCGCGCCCTCACGCTCCTTCCGCGCTTCAAGCAGTCGTCTCGCCACGTCGCGGGCGAGCTCGAGGGTCTCGGTGACGGTTCGCCCCTGCGCGACGAGACCCTGGATGTCATCCGAGGTCGCAAGGTACACGCCCTCAGGTAGCTTCTCGACATGGATGTTGATCACTCGCTCCATCCGACGTCTCCCTCACCGGGTCCGATCTATCATACTGGATAACGAAGCCACGACCTGATCTCTGCCAGATGTGTACACCGTCGCGGGGAAAAGTCCGGATGCGCGCCATCATGTCCCGGATCATCTCGGCCTTCGCAGCGACGATCTTCTCGCTGATACGCGTGCTCATCCGCCAGCTCCCAGAAGCATCTCCCGGCGGGCGCGCTCGAACGGCTCCAGGTCGCCGGCACGCCGCAGAGCGTACAGCTCGAACGTGTCGCACGCGAGCTCGTCGCGGCACACCACTCGCTGCAAACGCGCGACGGCTCTACGCAACCGGACGTCCACGTCGCGGGCAAGCTCGGCTACCATGGCGCCATGAACGCGAAGATCCCAGTCACTGTTGCCGGCGCCACCGGCGCCGTGGGTCAGCGGATGGTGGCGCTGCTCGCCGACCATCCGTGGTTCGAGCTGGCTCGAGTGACGGCCTCCGAGCGGTCGGCCGGTCGCTCGTACGCCGAGGCCACCCAGTGGATCCTGACCACCGACATGCCGGCTGCAGCGGCCGAGATGACCGTGCACGAGACCGACGGAACCGCCGTCACGCCGGTGGTCCTGTCCGCGCTCGACACGAGCGTCGCCGGACCGGTCGAGGAGCGGCTCGCCACCGCCGGCCACCTGGTGGTGTCGAACGCCTCCAGCCACCGGATGGATCCGGACGTGCCGCTGCTCGTGCCCGAGGTCAACCCGGACCACCTGGGGCTGCTCGCCTACCAGCACCGGTTCGGCGGCGGCGCGCTGGTCACCAACCCCAACTGCTCGACGATCGGGCTGGTGCTCGCGCTGGCGCCGTTGGCCGCAGCGTTCGGGATCGAGACGGTGCACGTGGTGACGCTGCAGGCGGTCTCCGGCGCCGGCTACCCCGGGGTGCCGAGCCTCGGCGCGATCGACACGCTGATCCCGTACATCGCCGGCGAGGAGCCCAAGGTCGAGCGCGAGACCCGGAGGATCCTCGGCCAGTACGCCGACGGCGCCGTGACCGAGGCCGACATCACGGTCAGCGCCACCTGCACGCGGGTGCCGGTGGTGGACGGGCACACCGAGTGTGTCTCCGTCGCCCTGTCGCGCCCGGCCGATCCCGCACAGATCGCCGAGGCGTGGCGCACCTTCCGAGCGGTCCCGCAGGAGATGCGGCTGCCCAGCGCTCCGGCGCGTCCGGTGGTGGTCGAGACGGCGCCCGACTGGCCGCAGCCGCGCCTCCACCGCGATCGCGGCGGCGGCATGACCGTCACCGTCGGACGGCTGCGCGAGTGCCCGGTCCTGGGCTTCAAGTTCGTGGCGCTGTCGCACAACACGGTGCGCGGCGCGGCCGGCGGCTCGCTGCTTGCCGCCGAGCTGGCGGTGGCGCGCGGCGCGTGCGGCCTGGCGCCGCCGGTGGACGGATGGCCGTGGGCTGGGTAACGGTCTTCGCCCCCGCGTCGGTGGCCAACGTTCTGTGCGGCTTCGACGTGCTCGGCCTGGCGCTGGAGTCGCCGGGCGACACCGTCCGTGCGCGACGGGTGGGCGCCGCCGGTGTCCACCTCCGGGCCGTGCGCGGCGACGGCGGTCAGCTGCCACACGACCCCGCCGCCAACACCGCGTCGGTGGCCGCGACGGCGGTGCTCGCCGTCGTCGAGCCGGATGCCGGGGTCGAGCTCGAGCTCGACAAGGGGATGCCGCTGCGCAGCGGGCTCGGCGGCAGCGCCGCGAGCGCGGTGGCCGGCGCCGTGGCCACGATGCACGCCCTCGGCGCCTCGCTGACGGCGCCCGAGCTGCTCGCCTGCGCACTCGCCGGTGAACGGGCGGCGTGCGGCGCCGCCCATCCGGACAACGCCGCAGCCTCGCTGGTGGGCGGGCTCGCGATGGTCCGCTCCACCGATCCGATCGACCTGATCGAGCTGCCCGCGCCGACCCACCTGGTCGCGGTGGTGGTCCATCCACAGCTGGAGATCGACACCGGCGCCGCCCGTGCTCTCATCGGCGACACCGTCCCGCTGGCCGCAGCGACCGCGCAGTGGGCCAACACAGCCGCCCTGGTGGCGGCGCTGTACTCCGGCGACGACGAGCTGCTCGGGCGAGCGCTGGAGGACCGGATCGCCGAGCCGCACCGTGCCAGACTCGTTCCGGGGTTTGCGGCCGTACGCGCAGCGGCGCTCGACGCCGGTGCGCTGGCGTGCGGCCTCTCCGGCTCCGGGCCGTCCATGTTCGCTCTCTGCTCCGGTCGGGCAGCAGGAGACGTCCGCACCGGGATGCTCGAAGCGTTCCGGGCGGTCTCCATCGGGGCGACCGCGCTCTGCTCGCGCCTACCCGCACGGGGCGCGCGCATCGTGGAGGCACCGTGAGGTTCGTCAGCACCGAAGGCGCCACGCCTCCGACACCGCTGTCCGAGGCCCTGTTCCGGTCGCTCGCTCCGGACGGAGGTCTCTATGTGCCCGAGGAGATCCGGCCGATGGACCGGGCGCAGCTCGAGGGGCTGCGCGGTGCCCACACGCAGGCGATCGCCTCTGCGGTGCTCGGTCACCTGCTGGCCGGCAGCCTGCCGGCGGCGACGATCGACGAGATCGCTCGCAGCGCCATCGACTTCCCCATTCCGCTGACGCGGGTCGACGCCCGCATCTGGCAGCTCGAGCTGTTCCACGGTCCGACCCTGGCGTTCAAGGACGTCGGCGCTCGCACGATGGCGCGGCTGATGACGGTGCTCCAGGACGACAGCGACACCACTGTGCTGACGGTGCTCGTCGCTACCTCGGGCGACACCGGATCGGCCGTCGCGAGCGCGTTTGCGGGGCTACCAGGCACCCGCATCGTCGTGCTGTTCCCCGACGGCCAGGTGAGCCCGCTGCAGGAGCGGCAGTTCTCGACGCTCGGCGGCAACGTCCACGCGCTGGCGGTGCAGGGGACGTTCGACGACTGTCAACGCCTGGCCAAGACGGCGTTCGCGGACCGCGAGCTCGTCGAACGGCTGCGCCTGACCTCGGCCAACTCGATCAACGTCGGGCGGCTGCTACCACAGGTCGTGTACCACGTGGGCGCCTGGGCGCAGCTGGACGACGATGCCGCCTCCCGGCCGCTCGTCGTCTCCGTTCCCAGCGGCAACTTCGGCAACCTGACAGCCGGGCTGATCGCCCAGCGGCTCGGCGTACCAGTCGATCTGTTCGTGGCCGCGTGCAACATCAACGATGTGGTACCGGAGTTCCTGCGCACCGGCACCTACGCTCCGCGGTCGTCCGTGCGCACGCTGTCCAACGCCATGGATGTCGGCGCCCCGTCGAACCTGGCGCGGATCCGCTGGATGTTCGACGATGACATGCAGGCGATCGGCGAGCAGATCGTGGCGACGGTCACCGATGACGCGGCCACGCGCGCCACCATCGCATCGGTGTTCGACCGCACCGGTGTCACGCTCGACCCGCACACTGCGGTCGGGTACGCAGGGTTGACCGAGACGCTCGCCGGAGACGAGCTGACGGAAGCAACGGGAATCGTCCTCGCCACGGCCCATCCCGCCAAGTTCCGCGAGACGGTGGAGCCGCTGATCGGGCGGGAGATCCCGCTGCCGGAGCGCCTCGCGGTGTGCCTGCAGCGCGAGCGGAAGGTCCGCCCGCTCGAGCCGAGCGTGGAGGCGCTGCGTGAAGCGTTGCTCGGCTCCTCTGGGCCTGCTTGAGTGCTCCCCGAACGACTCGGTCGACGAAAGCCCCGTGACCCACCCACCCGGCCCGCGAGACGCGGGCCACTACAATCGGACGGACTGCTCTTGGATTGTGGC
>CAZEJK010000263.1:0-7012 GCA_964512045.1 uncultured Thermoanaerobaculia bacterium | reverse complement strand
GATGTGGTGCAGGTGAGATGCGAGACGTTGGAGCTATTTCTGCGCGCGCCCTTAGCCTACCGGCTCGAACGTCGCCACGAACTGTGCCAGCTTCTCTGGCCGGTACACGAACCGCAGCCCGAGGATGCTGTGGCGCTCGGCATGCAGCTCTACCAAGGACCGCACAACGTAGGCCAGGTGGTTGTCGGTGTACACCCGACGCGGAACCGCGAGCCGCAGGAGGTCCAGCGGTGGCCACGACCAGACGCCCGTGTCCGGATCGCGGGTTCCGCGCATGACGTTCCCGGTCTCCCACGACCGAACACCGCTGACAACGTACAGAGCCACGGACAACGACCACGCCGGCAGCTGCTCATCCGGCAGGTGATCGCAGAACGCCCGACCGTCGACGTAGACAGCGTGCCCTCCGAACGGCCGCAGCACGGGCACGCCGGCGGCATGGAGCTGCTCGCCGAGCCGGCGAACCACCTGCAGCCGGTGGCGCACATGGTCCGCATCGAGCATCTCGTCAAGGGCCACGGCCATCGCCTCGAGATCGCGGCCGGCCAGCCCACCGGCCGTCGGGATGCCCTCCGTGCGCAGGAGGACCTCACGAATCCGGTCGGCCCAGTCCTCGTCGTTGGTGGTGATCAGACCGCCGGTGTTGCCGAGCCCATCCTTCTTCAAGCTCATGAACACGCCATCGACGAGTGAGAACAGCTCCTGGGCAATCTCGCGCGGCGACCTCAGCTCCTGCCCCGGCTCACGCTCCGAGATCAGGCCGCAGTTCTCGGCGACGCGCGCCGCATCGAGCAGCAGGCGAGCACCGTGACGATGACAGGTCTCCCGAGCGGCGCGGACGTTCTCGAGGCTCACGGGCTGACCGCCTCCGGAGTTGTCGGTCACTGTCAGCACCACAAACCCCACGCGCTTGCCACCCAGCAGCTCGAGCCGGCTCTCGAGCGCCTCCACATCGACGTTGCCCTTGAACGGGCTGGGGTCGGCGGAATCACGGCTTGCCGCAACCGGCAGATCCTCGACGGCGCCCCCGCGCTCCTCGATGTTGGCGCGGGTGGTGGAGAAGACCGTGTTTCCGAGCACGACCTGGCCAGGCTCGATCACCGCCCGACACAGGAGCTGCTCCGCAGCACGGCCCTGATGACACGGGATCACGTGGCGGTGACCGAACAGCCGTTGGGCGACCTCCATGAACCGGAAGTACGAGCGCGATCCCGCGAACGACTCGTCGGACCCCTGCATCGCCGCCCACTGCCGCAACGATGGCGCCGACACGCCCGAGTCGGTCACCAGATCGATCAGGACCTGCTCGGCCCGAAGCAGAAACGGGTTGTAGCCGGCCTCACGGATCCACACCTCGCGCTGCTCTCGCGTCGAGCTGGGGATCGGCTCGACCACGCGGATCCTGTACGGTTCGAAGTCGTACATCATCACGCCACTTACGGTGTCTCGTCGAAGCATGGAAGCTGGGACATGTCCGTGTACCAGGGTGCGCGAGAGGCCCAGTGGATGTTGCGATCCGGTGTCCGACCCGGGTCATCGTCAAGGGTACCGGCCGGCACCAGCACGTACTTGCCGTTACGGGTAACCCACGGAAGCGACGAACCGCAGGTCGTGCAGAACCCGCTGCAGAAGTACTCCGCAGACGGCAGCTCCCACCGGCGTACCAGCTCCTCACCGGCGGTCCAGCTGTACTGCGCCCGCTTGACGAACAGGTTCGATGCATGCGCCGCCCCCGACGTCTTCCGGCACCTGGAGCAGTGGCAGTTATGGAAGAAGAGGAACGGTGGTTTGACCTCGTACCTCACCGCCCCACACAGACATGATCCGCACAGCACCTCGTCCGACATGGCTCCACCTCCCGCTCGCACTGTACAGCGCATCAGCTCAAGAGCCCAACGCGGCCGCGGGCCGGCCTCCGGATGGCCGGGGCCTGGGCCGGGTCCCGATCCGGGTCCGGTGTGTAGGGTCGTTGCTCCTGCCGAACGGACTCGACTGGAGTTGCTCGAGGTCTACGACAACGCTACGGCGTACCGCGACCCTCTCCCACTCGCGGCTGGCGCCGGGACTCCAGCTCAGGTGGCGCAAAGCGCTCGGCGGTGCCCACAACCTCCTGAAACGTCCCGTTGCGCCCCACCGCGCCGCCGATGGCGAGCACCTCGCCGCTGGGCAAGACCACCATCGCCTGGAACGCCCGCGATCCGGAGAGATTCCGAACCCGCCGCCAGCTCCCGCTGTCCGGATCGTAGAGCTCCGCGCTGGTCAGAGTGGTCTCGAGGTTCTGACCGCCACCTCCCGCCAGCAGGATCTTGCCCGACGGCAGGGTCACTGCTGGTGCACCAAACCGGTGCTCCTCGGGTGTCGCTGCTGGAAGCCAGGTGCCACTCGTCGGATAGAACACCTCGGCGGTGGACGAGTACAGCCCTCCCACCACCACGACGCGTCCGTTTGGGAGCCTCGCAGCTGTGTGATACAGACGGGGATTCATCGGGCCGGAGGAGCGATACCACTGGTTGCTGGAGGGATCGTAGATCTCGCATGCGTTCAGCGAAACCAGCACAACCCGGCCGTCGGAAAGCTCGGTCAGGGTCGGAAGCACCTCACCTACCGAAAGCACGCCCGCCGGTCTCCACTGCTCTGTCACCGGATCGAACCGCTCCGCGGCTGCCACGCCACTCTGCCCCGAAACCACGCCGCCTGCGATCAGCACCGATCCGTCGTCGAGCAGCTCGGCCGCGTGGTAGCTCCGAGTCCACGCCGGCTGATCCGTCACTGTCCACGTGTCGGTGTTCGGATCGTACAGCTCTGCTGCCGTCTCGCCCGGGTAGGCGTTGCCAGCCATCAGAACCCGGCCGTCCTCGAGGCGTGTCAACGTGGCCCCATCGTACGCTCCGTTCGTCGGCCCGACCGCACGCCACGAGTCGGACAGGGGGTCGTACACCTCCGGCGGGCCACCACTCCCACCCACGAGCACACGACCGTCCTCGAGGACGACGGCGTCGAAGATCCACCGTGGCGACATCATTGCTGAACGCGCCTGCCACTGCCAGCAGCGTTCGTCCTCGCACACCAGAACGGTTCCCGAACGAGGACAGCTGGCATCTCCGAGCGTCGTGACAAACGACCAATGGTACGGGCCCATCCCACTGTACAGATGCTGCCAAACGGTGACAGCTCGACCACTACCATCGCCGGCGACCCATTCCGGGCTGGGCAGACCGGAGCAGTTGACGGCTTCGGTCATCGAGTTAAGGAGGACGGGCTGACCGGGCCACGCGGTCTCGGGTACGGTTGTCGAGCAGAACAGCGCGCAGCCCGACCCAAGATCGACCGTCATCGACGCTCCGTTGGCACTGCTCACCAGCTCGCTCAGTGTCACGTTCGTCGGCGCACCGTCGTATCGATTTGACGACGGCGACGTGTCGCTCGACAGCTCGTCACCCGTTGAGTAGAAGTCGCCGGCATCCGCAGAGCCGAGCAGCTGCTCGATCTCCTCGAGACCGTCCGCCTCCATCAGCCGGAGGAGCTTGTGGTCCGTGTATGAGTTATTGAACGCGAACCGCCCGAACTCCCCGAGAGTGGACTCGACGTGCCAGATCAGCACACCATCGGCCGGCAGCTCGGCGTCGTTTCCCTCCCGGCTACGATGCTGGACCATGAAGTACTCGCCGAACGGCTCGGCGGGCGCGCCGTTCATCACGATAGCCGCCTCAGGCTCGCCAGAGGCAGGGGCCAGCGTCACTGCAACGCGGCCTGCGTTGACAACCGTTGGCTCGAGCCATCCGAGCATGTACTTGGAGAAGCAGTTGTGGTCGCCCCAGTTGCCATCCATCTGGTCGAGCCCACCGACGCCGCCTCCCGGCCCAACCGCCTCGTCGTAATCGTAGTAGTCGGGCAAGCCGAGCGCATGGCCCGTCTCATGGATGACCACTCGCGGCGTGAAGGTCGAGCCCTGCGGCGCCTCCCACTGCCACGAGTAGTTGCCGAGCCGAACGCCATCGACGGTCTTCGAGCTATCCTGGTAGTGGGTGTTGTACCCCCACCAGAACTCCGCCCACTCGCCGATCGGCCCGGTCCAGAAGACCAGGAAGTTATCAATCTGCCCATCACCGTCGTTGTCGTACACCGAGAAATCGTGTCCTTCGGCGTCAAAGTGGGTGATGGCCTCCCAGATCAGCGCTTCCCTGCCCGCGGTGGTCTCCGCGACCTGAGCTCGGGGATACGCCGTCGCATACCACCCCAACGTCGCCCCCTGGATATCCAGCTGCCCGTAGGAGGACCGATCGTAGAAGGCATGCAAGCTCTCATACGGAAAGTTGGCGAAGAAGCCTGGACCGAAGAGCTGTGTATCCACCGCAGTTGCCGGTGTGGTATGCGGGTCGTCAGCGAACTCGATGAGCAGCGCGAACATCTGCACGGTTCCGATGCTCGGAAGGCCACCCTGAATCAGTGCGGACTGCTGCTCGAGCTGCACATACCCCCCGTGCCGGCTAGCGAACGCTCGGACCAGGTGGGGGGCCACCCGGTGGTTCCCCAGCTCACGTGCCACCAGGACACGCCGGGAGAGCGTCCCGTCCTCCCGGTAGCGTTGCAGCTGCTCCGGAGTCGGTGGCTCCAGCGCCCAGCCCGGTAGTGCAAGAGCTGCAACCACGGTCAGTACCAATGATCCAAATACAACGCGCATGGCAACGAGCCCTCCATGTGATACGTGAAGCACGCAGAGCAGGTTCCATCTCTCACCATACAGGAGCGACGGAAGACTGCTATGGTGACACCAGGAACGTGATGAGCTCGACACGTAACGGCCTCGCCCCCATCCGCTGCGCAGTCCATCGCTGCGTGGCCGAGACTCCTCAGCTCGAGGGGCTCGTCGTGATCATCGACGTCTTTCGAGCCAGCAACACGGTCCTTTCGGCGTTCGAAGCCGGTGCCGCAGAGGTTCTGCTCCTCGCCGATTTGGAAGGTGCACGAGAGCTCAAGCGGCGACAGCCCGACTCCGTGCTGCTCGGCGAACGGGACGGCATCATGCCGCCAGGGTTTGACGGCAACAACTCGCCGGCCGCGGTCGGATCGCTCGTGGCGCCGGGGCAAACCGTCATCCTCACCACATCGGCGGGAACACAGGCGGTGATGCGTCTCGAGAAAGCAGATCACGCAACCTTCGCGAGCTTTGCCAACGCGGCTGCGATCGCCGAGTGGATTCGGACCCTGCACAGCGCAGCACGACCGCCGGTTCATCTCCTGGCCGCTGGACTGTGTGGCCGCGAGCCGGCTCTCGAGGACGATCTGTGCGCCCAGTACCTCGAGGAGCTTCTTGCCGGTCGAACGCCGTCATTCGACGACATTCGCCAGCGCCTGCTCTCGAGCTCCGGCGCCAACCGTCTCCGGCGTCTCGGTCAGCACGACGATCTGGAGTGGTGCTCGCGCTTGGACATCACTCGTCACGTTCCGACGGTGCTTTCCGGACAGCCTCCCCGCGCCGTCAGTGAACGACTTGCGTGAGCTCGTTCCACTCCCGTACAGTGGAGCGGTTGACGAAGAAGCAGTCGAGCAGCGAGCGCACGGCGCACGAGGAGAGACATCACTGTCCGGCGGCGCGTGATCAGGGCACGCCGGAGGAGCTTGACGCTCTCGCCGAAGATGAGCTCCGCGCGCTGGTGCGCACGCTCCAGAGTGAATGTGAGCTCCTCCGCGCGGAGCAGGACAGGCTCACCCCCGACCTCCAGTCCCTCACCGAGCAGCACGAGCTTCTCGAGCAGGCCGAGGTCTTGAGCCGAACCGGGGCCTGGTCGCTCGATCTCGTCACCGGCGAGTCGGGGATCTCGGAGAACTGGCGTCGCATCCTCGGTTTCGACAGTACGACCATCAGCTGGGACGAGTTTCGTTCGCTCATCCCCGAAGAGGACCTCCCCTCCCTGACCGAAGCGTTTGACAACGCTCTCGCTGGCGCCGCTCCGTATGAGACGGAGCACAGGATCATCACACGATCCGATGGCGAGACCCTGCACATCCACTGCCGCGGCGAGGTGGTCCGCGCCAAAGACGGGTGCCCGCTCAAGATCTTCGGAGTCTCCCAGGACATCACCGAGCGCAAGCTCGCCGAAGCCGCACTCGCCGAGAGCGAGACGATGATGCGCTACATCATCAAGCACGACCCGAACGCCCTCGCCGTCTACGACGAGCATCTCCACTACATCGCGGTGAGCGACCGCTACCTGACCGACTACGACATCGCCGGACGCGAAGTCATCGGTCGTCACCTCTACGAGGTTTTCCCCGACACACCACAATGGTGGAAGGAGGTCCATCAGCGCGTCCTGCGTGGTGCCATCGAGCGCAACGACGACGACCGGTTCGAGCGGCCGGACGGCTCGATCACCTACAACCGCTGGGAGTGCCGACCGTGGTACCGGGCCGACGCCACGATCGGAGGCATGATCACCTACACGGAGGTCACCACCGACCGGAGGCTGGCAGAGATCGCGCTGCGAACCAGCGAGGAGCGGTACAGGTACGCGCTGGAAGCCACTCGGGAGGGCATCTGGGACTGGAACATCCCGTCCGGTATCGTCGAGTGGACGCCGCGCTGCTACGAGATGCTCGAGTTCGAGGTCGATGAGTTCATCGTGACGTTCGATATCTGGAACAACCTGCTCCACCCGGATGACGCAGAGCAGACCCTGCAGACCGTGAATGCCCAGATCCGCTCCGGCGGCGCATTCACAGCCGAGTTCCGCCTCCGTACTCGTACCGGGTCCTACCAGTGGGTCCTCGGTCGTGGCAGGACTGTCGAATGGGACGACGACGGCAACCCGGTGCGGATGATCGGCACCCATGTCGATATCACCGAGCGCAAGGAGCTGGAGGATCGTCTCCGTCACGCCGAGAAGATGGAGGCGATCGGACAGCTGGCAGGCGGCATCGCGCACGACTTCAACAACCAGCTCGCGAGCATCATGGGCTTCGCCGATCTCCTCACCATGCAGCTGCCCGATGGGGCCCTCCAACGGTACGC
>CAZEJK010000262.1:0-7038 GCA_964512045.1 uncultured Thermoanaerobaculia bacterium | reverse complement strand
CACCGGCCAGCACCGCCGCACCGATCCGTCGCATTGTCGTCTCCTTCGGGAGGCATCATACGCGAGCCGTCGGCCGCGCGATCAGTCTCGAGGGCCCGCCGCCGCCACCACGACCAGGTCGCACACATTGGTTCCAGTTGGACCGGTCGTGAGGGCATCTCCCGCTGCAGCGATGGCGGTCGCGGAGTCGTTGCGCTGCAACGCAACGCGCGCAGAGACCCCGGCTCGCTCGCATCTGGCCGCCGTCCCGCCATCGACGATCGCACCGGCGTGCTCGCTGACGCCGTCGACCCCGTCGGTGCCCGCCGCCAGCACGACGCGTCCGTGATGACCGGCGAGCTCCCCTGCGGCCGCCAGCGCCAGCTCCTGGCTGCGACCGCCGCGACCGGCGCCGCGCACGGTCACTGTGGTCTCCGCTCCCGACACCATGGCAGACGGAGTATGGTCGCCAAGTGCGCATCCCAGCGCGCCGAGCACCCTGCCGAGGACCGCAGCCTCGCCGGTCAGCGGACGGCTGCTCATCAGCGTCTGCACACCGGCCGACTCGAGGCTCGCACACGCCGCGGCGACCGCCGTGCGGTTGTTGGCGAGCACCACCGGCGGTTGGGCAGACGTCAGCGATGCCGGCTTCGCGAGCCGCTCGAGGGCGCGCACGACCTCGGGAGCATCGATATCCCAGCGCTGCAGCACATCCCGCGCATCCTCCGGCCCATCCGGCGGGTCCACGGTGGGCCCGGAGCCGATGTCACACAGCCGATCGGTCAGAACATCGGAGATGACGGCGGTGTGCACGGCGGCTGGCGCCGCCAGCCGAGCGAGGCCACCGCCGGACAGGACCAGCAGATGACGGCGGACGGTGTTCAGCGCCTCGATCGGGGCCCCGGCGTTGAGCAGAGCCCGAGTGACCGCCTGGACGGTGGCCAAAGAGACGCCTGCGATCGGCTCTGCCAGCAGCGCCGAGGCGCCGCCGGACAGCAGCACGAGCAGGGAGTCTTCGGGTCCCAACGGTGTGACCAGGCGTCGGAGCGCTGCCGCAGCCGCCAGACCGCCCTCGTCGGGCACCGGGTGGCTCCCACGGAGCACGAGGCGCTCATCGAGCCCCTCCGGCGACGGCACGCGGTGCGGCGTGACCACCAGCAGATGGTCCGCCCATCCGGGGTGCCGCTCGACCCACGCCGCGGCGAGCCCCGGTGCAGCCTTGCCGACGGCGATCACGATCGTGTGGCCCGTCGACCACGTCGCTGGAGGCGCCAGCGCTGCGATCACCTGCTGCGGCTGCACCGCGGCGACGGCATCGCGAAACGCGGCCTCCGCAACCTGTCGCAACCAGACAGTGGCGGGGACGGTCATCGGCTCACAGTAGCAGCCCCCGGTCGGCGCCGCTCTCTCGGGAGCCTCAGACCTCGAACGCCTCCCCGGCACCATCCGCCGCGTCCACCGTCAGCAGCGCCGCCTCCACCTCGTCGACCACCGCGTCCGGCGTCGAGGCGCCGGCCGTGACACCGACGCACTCAGCGCCATCGAACCACTCCAGCCTGAGGTCATCGACACCCTGGATCAGGTACGACGGCTTGCGCTCGGAGGTGATCTCCCACAGGTGACGGGTGTTGGCCGACTGCAGGCCGCCGATCACCACCACCACGTCCACCTCGGGGTCCTCGGCCAGCTCCCGGGCCGCGTCCTGGTTCTCCTTGGTGGCATAGCAGATGGTGTCCGCCCGCCGAACCTCGGAGCAGTGCGCCTCGATCCAGCGCGCCACATCCTCGTAGTCAGCCGCGTTCAAGGTGGTCTGGTAGAGGATCCGGATGCTGGAGAAGCGCGACCAGTCCACCGCCCGCGCCTCCTCCAGGGTGTGCACGATGTGGTAGCACGCCGGGTCGAGATCGTGGGTGTAGCCGATGACCTCGCGGTGCTGCGGGTGGCCGATGAACACGAGGTGCTCCCCTGCCTCGAGCGCTCGCGTCGCCTCGCGATGGATGTCGTAGACGAACTTGCAGGTGGTGTCGAGGATCTCGAGCCCCTGCGCGCGCGCCCTGTCATGGTAGGAGGGCGGAACCCCGTGCGCCGAGAACACGATCGTCGGCTCGTCGACCTCCTCCACCTCTGTGACCGTGCGCATGCCCAGCTCCTCCATCTCGCCCACGACCCTCTCATTGTGGACGACCTGACCGAGGATGGCGCCGCGACCGCCCTTCTTCGCGAACTTCCGGACCTTCAGATCGGCGACCCGGACCCCGGAGCAAAACCCGTACTTGGCCGCCCGTTTCACTGCAACCATGTGGCCTCCCCATCGGGGAAGGACGACCCGCTCCCGTGCATTCCCACGCTGTCGGATTTGCAGAGGTTTGCTCTTCCCTCTCTGCGCTTCATACGGGCTCCACATGTGGATGGGAAAAAGCTGGCCGGCCTCTACGGGAGGCGTTGAGATCGAGCCGAGGAGATGGTATTAAGAACTCGCCTCACCGATGGAGACCAGGTTCCGGTGTGGTTGTGGTCGTCGCCGCCCGCCCGCCAGCACGATGACGGGCCGGGTGAAATCGAAGGAGAAACGCGGGGAACCCCCCCAAGGAGGAGAGAGATGCGTCGTTACTCATTGACCTTCGCAGCGGCCGTGCTCGCGCTGCTAGTGGCGTCTTCGGGGCTGGCCCAGGGGACCGCCACCGGGCAGGTGCTCGGCACGGCCACCGATCAGGAAGGCGGCGTCCTGCCCGGCACGACGGTCACCGCCACCAACGTCAACACCGGTCTGTCACGGAGCACGACCACAGGTCCGAACGGCTTCTACCGGATCGACCTCCTGCCGTCGGGCACCTACGACGTCCGGGCTCAGCTCGCCGGGTTTCAGCCCGCGATCTCCAAGGGTGTCACCGTGACCCTCGGCACCGCGGTCAGGATCGACTTCGACATGCAGCTGTCGAAGGTCGAGGAGGAGATCGTCGTCACCGCGGCGGCGCCGGTGGTGGAGACCACCAACCCGTCGGTGACCTCGTCGGTGTCCGACACCGCGATCGCCAACCTTCCGTTGAATGGCCGTGACTTCACCGACTTCATCGCCCTGACCCCGGCCACAGTGGCGGCTTCGGATGAGCAGGTCGGCGGTCGTGGCGGCGTCAACATCGGCGCACGCGCGATCCAGAACTCGTTCAACATCGACGGGTCGAACTCGCAGTCGTCGTTCTTCGGCGAGGAGCGCGGCGGCACCCGCCCACCGTTCACGTTCTCGCAGGCGGCGATCAAGGAGTTCCAGGTCCTCAAGTCGACCTACAACCCGCAGTTCTCCGCCTCCGGCGGCGTGATCAACGCGATCACCAAGTCCGGCACCAACCAGTTCGAAGGCGAGGTCTTCACCTACTACCAGGACGATGGCTTCGTCGGCGAGGACGCCCGCGGCTTCGACTCGGAGAACTTCGAACGCACTCAGTACGGCTTTGCACTCGGCGGCCCGTTCGTGCGCGACCGCGTGCACTTCTTCGCTTCCTACGACGGCCAGGACTTCACGACCCCGTACTTCGCCGAGTTCCGGGACTTCCCGATGGACCGGCTGGACGAGTGGGAAGCGATCACCGGCCTCGACTACGAGACCGAGACCGGCGAGATCAACCAGACCAACGACGCCAACGTGCTCCTGTTCAAGGTCGACTGGCAGGTCAACGATAGCAACCTGGTGACCCTGCGCGACAACTGGTCCGACCAGGAGGGCGTCAACCTGACGTCGTCGTACTCGAACACCGGTCGCTCGAACAACGGCCTCGAGGAGAACTCGTTCAACTCGTTCAACGCGAGCCTGAACTCGGTGCTCTCCGATGACATGTTCAACGAGCTGATCGTCCAGTACGCCGTCGAGGAGCGGCCGCGCAGCGCCAACAACACCACGTTGCCCGAGACCGGGATCTATCCCTACCGCGCGACCTGGGGGCAGAACAACTTCCTGCCCAACTACCTGGACGAGGATCGGCTGCAGATCATCGACAACTTCACCTACTACATGGGCGACCACACCCTGAAGGCCGGCGTCAACCTCGACCTCGTCACCTTCGACGACGGCTTCTTCCGCTACCAGGGCGGCTCGTACTCGTACAGCACCTGGGAGGACTTCTTCAACGACGAGCCGTTCTCCTACACCCAGTCGTTCTCTCCGTACGACGGCCAGGTGAAGTTCGACGCCAACTACTACGCCCTGTACGTCCAGGACGAGTGGCGCGCGACTCCGAACCTGACGGTCAGCTACGGCCTGCGCTACGACCAGCAGGACAACGACGACCCGAAGGAGACCAACCCGGACTTCCCGCAGACCGGCCAGATCCCGGATGACACCGACAACTGGTCGCCACGCGTCGGCTTTGCCTGGGATGTGAACGGAGACGGCAAGCAGGTGGTCCGCGGCGGCGCCGGCTACTTCTACGACAACACCCCGACCCTGCTCATCGCCAACGCGATGCTGACCAACGGAATCCGCGTGATCCGTGTGTCGGAGCGCTGCTCCTACGGCAACTGCCCGTCGTACCCGAACGGGTGGGACTCCGTCGGCGACCTGTTCGTGCCGACCCCCGACCTGTTCGTGTTCGACCCCAACTTCGAGAACCCGGAGACCTGGCGGATCTCGCTCGGCTACGAGCGTGAGATCCTGCCCGACTTCTCGGTCGGCGTGGACTTCATCTACTCCGAGACCGACAGCTTGCAGCGCAAGCTCGACCTCAACATCGCCCCCGACGGCGGCACCACGCCGGACGGTCGGCCGACCTACGAGCCCGAGGCGAACTACTCGGACTTCGACCAGATCATGCAGTTCACCTCCGACGCCGAGGCCGAGTACACGGCACTGATCATCAAGGCCAACAAGCGGTTCTCCAACGGCTGGATGCTGAACGCGTCCTACACCTGGTCCGAGGCCGAGGACAACGACTCGAACGAGCGCTCGGTGTCGTCCTCCAGCTCGTTCCCTGAGGACCAGTTCAACCTCGACAACAGCTGGGGCCCGTCGAACTTCGACGTCGAGCACAAGTTCGTCGCCTCTGCGACCTACCAGCTGCCGTACGGGATCCACCTGTCCGGCATTATCAACGTCCGCTCCGGCTTCCCATACACCCTGTTCGACGCCGACGACGTCAACGGCGACGGCTACCGCAACGACCGCGCCCTGGTCGAGGTGTCCGACGGCGTGTGGAAGCACTTCGCTCGCAACACCGAGAACCAGGACTGGCGCCGGCGGATGGACCTGCGCCTGTCGAAGGTCTTCCGGATCGGCGACAACGAGCTCGAGCTCATCGCCGACATCTTCAACGTCACCGACGAGGACAACTGGGTCACCTTCGACAACCTGCTGACCCGCGACGGCGAGATCATCAACCCGGACTACGGCGAGGATGATGATCCGGGCGCGCCGCGCTCCTACCAGCTGGGTGTGCGGTTCCGGTTCTAGGTCTGTTCGACCCGAGAAGGTCTGAACCTCTCACGGGCCCCTGCGGGGGCCCGTTTTCGTTGCCTCCGACTGGAGTTTTCGGGTAGTCTCCCGGGGTGCGTACGAGCTGGCCAGTATGGTTCCTCCTGGCGTTGGCCGTTCTTCTACGGCTGGCGACCCAGGACTGGTCGTCCGGGCTCCTGACACCCCATCCGGACGAGCGCCAGGTGGCGTACGTCGCCGAGCGCACGACCGGCTGGCTCGACGACCCGGAGTTCTTCGCCTACGGCTCGCTGCACTTCCAGCTCATCCGTGCCGTAACGGCCGCGACGTTCCAGCCGCGGACCTACCGTCACCTCCTGATCAGCGGCCGTGCACTGTCGCTGCTCGCCTCGGTCGGGGCGATTCTGATCGCCTGGGCGGTGGCGCGACGGGCCTGGGGGTGGCGCACGGGGCTCTGGTTCCTCGCGCTGGCCGCGTGGATTCCA
This sequence comes from uncultured Thermoanaerobaculia bacterium, assembly GCA_964512045.1. GTDB lineage: Bacteria > Acidobacteriota > Thermoanaerobaculia > Thermoanaerobaculales > Sulfomarinibacteraceae > CAZEJK01. The sequence continues at coordinate 1,152 of CAZEJK010000262.1, read as the reverse complement.
CTGGATCTGCAGCAGTCCCACTACGCCACCGTGGAGGCCCACCACGCGTTCTGGGTGGTCCTGACCCTTGCCGGCACGTTCTGGCTGGCACGCAGCGGCTCGGCGCTGGCGGCTGTGGGATCCGGCGCGGCGGCCGGTCTGTCGCTGGCGGTCAAGGTCGCATCCCTGCCCCTCGGCGCCCCGATCGTCGTGGCGCTGGTCGCGTGCGCGGAGCGCTCCGGCCCTCGCCACGCCATCGCACGCTCGGCCGCGGTCGCCTCCGCTGGTCTGGCGGCGTTCTGGATCGGCCAGCCGTGGGCGTTCGCCGATGCCCGGCCCCCGTGGCTCGCTGTCGCCGGGCTCGCAGCAGCAGCGGCCGTGCTCTCCGCCTCGAGGCTACGCGCCGGAGCGGCGCTGCCAGCAGCCGCAGCCGTCGGCGTGGGCGGAGTCGCCGCGCAGCTGCTCTGGCCCGGAGCACTGCTCAACCCGGCGTACCTGCGCGGGGTCGGCGAGCAGCTGGCGATGGTCACCGGTCGGTCCGACCTGGCCTACGTGCGCGTCTACGATCCGACGCTGCCGGTGCTGTACCCGCTACGTGAGCTGGCGCTGTGGGCGGTGGGTCCAGTGCTCGCCGTGGCTGTGCTGGCCGCGGTCGCCTGGGCATTGCTGGCTGTGGTCCGACGGTGGCGCCGCTGGCTCGCGGGCCGGTTCACCGACAGCTGGCTGCTGGTCGGCATCGTGCTGGCGTGGCTCGTGCCGACGGCGGCACGGTTCGCGACCCTGGAGGTCAAGTACCTGCGCTACTGGCAGCCCCTCATCATCCCGGCGGCCTTGCTCACCGTGTGGGCGCTGACCCGCATGACGGGCCGATGGCGACAGCGGGCTTTGGCGACGGTGGTTGCCGCCACTGCAGTCTGGGGCCTCGCGTACATCTGGGCGTTCGCCGACCCGCACCCCCACCGGACCGCCTCTCGCTGGCTGGAGTCCGTCCTGCCGGCAGACGCCACGGTGGCGCTCGAGCACTGGGACGAAGGGATCGAGCTCCCGTCCGGCGTGCGCACGGTGACGCTTCCCTCCTACGAGCTTCCGGACACAGGAAGCATCCTGCGCAGCAAGGTGGAAGCACTGGCCGAGGCGAACTGGCTCGTGATGACGTCGCACCGGGTCCGGCGG
>CAZEJK010000261.1:0-7094 GCA_964512045.1 uncultured Thermoanaerobaculia bacterium | reverse complement strand
GTCTCCAAAACCGGTTGTTGGGGGTTCGAGTCCCTCCTGGCCTGCCACTCTCGCTCGGTTGGAGTCAGCACCATGGAGTGGTGGAATCGTTTGCGGACCTTTCTCCGAGAGGTAGTCGCCGAGACAAAAAAGGTCACTTGGCCCTCCAAGCAGGAGGTGATCAACACGACGGTGGTGGTCATCATCGCGTCGGTCATATTCGGCGTGTACCTGTACGCGTGGGACTGGGTTTTCCTCAAGGTGGTGAACGCCATCTTTGACGTCTTCTCATAGTCGGGGTGTAGGATGGGTAAGCAGTGGTATATCGTCCACACCTACTCCGGGTTTGAAGACCGGGTGAAGAAGACGCTCGAGCAGCGCGTCGAAGCGCTGGGGATGACCGAGTACTTCGGAGAGGTCCGGATCCCCACCGAGACTGTGGTCGAGATGAAGAACGGCAAGCGCCGAGAGTACAAACGCAAGTTCTTCCCAGGCTACATTCTGGTGGAAATGGAGATGACCGACGACGCGTGGCACCTGGTGCGCAATACGCCGAAGGTCACTGGCTTCGTCGGCGCCGGCAAGAAGCCGACGCCGTTGTCCGAGGAGGAGGTGAACCAGATCCTCCACCAGTCGGCCGCCACTCAAGAGAAGCCTCGTCCGAAGGAGATGTTCGACAAGGGCGAGAAGGTCCGGATCACGGAAGGACCGTTTGCAACCTTCACCGGCGTGGTGGAGGAGGTCAACCTGGACCGTTCAACGGTCAAAGTGATGGTGACCATCTTCGGGCGTGACACACCGGTCGAGATGGAGTTCCGCCAGGTGCAGAAGCTCACCTAAGGGGAGTCCCATGGCCAAGAAGATTACGGGGTTTATCAAGCTACAGCTGCCGGGAGGACAGGCGACCCCCGCGCCTCCTGTGGGCCCGGCACTCGGACAGCACGGTCTCAACATCATGGATTTCTGCAAGGCGTTCAATGCGCGGACGCAGAAGGATATCGGAATCGTCATTCCGGTGGTGATTACCGTCTACTCCGATCGTACCTACTCGTTCATTACCAAGACGCCGCCGGTGTCGTTCCTGCTCAAGCAGGCGGCATCGGTTCAGAAAGGCTCTGGGGTGCCCAACCGCGAGACCGCTGGCAAGGTCACCCGTGCTCAGGTCGAGGAGATCGCGAAGACCAAGCTCCCCGACCTCAACACCGACTCGGTGGAATCTGCCATGGCGACGGTCCTCGGGACCGCTCGATCCATGGGGATCCACGTGGTCGATTGAGGAGGTGGCCGATGGCACGTCGAAGCAAGAACTACCGTGCAGCGGCCGAGAAGGTCGAGCGACGCCCGTATCCGGTGGCCGACGCGATCGGATTGATCAAGGACTCGGCGTTCGCCAGGTTCGACGAGACCGTCGAGGTGGCGATGCGGCTCGGAGTCAACCCGCGGCATGCAGATCAGATGGTGCGGGGCACTGTCGTCCTGCCCCACGGTACCGGCAAGACCCGCCGTGTGCTGGCCGTCGCGGACGGTCCCGACCAGGCTCTGGCAGAGGAGGCAGGGGCCGACTTCGTGATGAACGCCGACGACGCGGTCGCGAAGATCCAGGATGGCTGGCTGGAGTTTGACGCTGTCGTGGCGACGCCGCCGATGATGCGCGGGCTGTCCAAGGTCGGTCGGGTGCTCGGTCCCCGAGGACTGATGCCGAACCCGAAGTCCGGCACGGTGACCCCCAACATCGACGCGGCTGTTCGCGAGATCAAGGCGGGTCGAGTGGAGTTTCGAGTCGACCGTACAGCGATCGTGCACGCTCCGGTCGGACGGGTCTCGTTCGGTAGCGAGCAGCTCGAAGAGAACACCCGGGCGCTGGTCGATGCTGTGCTCAAGGCAAAGCCGGCCTCGGCGAAGGGACGCTATGTCCACGCAGTGCACGTCGCGTCGACGATGGGCCCTGGTGTCCAGGTGGACCTGACCAGCCTCGACATCAAGTAGCGAGACGCTGAGAGAGGTAGGGAGACGCCATGCTCACACGGGAGCAGAAGGAGAAACGGTACACCGAGCTGCGTGAGCAGCTCGACGGTGTCGAGACGGTCTTCGTGATGGAGAACAGTGGCCTGTCGGTGAACGAGGTCAACGTTCTGCGCAGCGAGATCCGGAAGATCGATGCCACCTACAAGGTGTTCAAGAACTCGGTCGTGCGCCTTGCTGTCGAAGGGACACCCTTGGAGCCGATCGGCGGGGAGCTGAACGGTCCGAACAGCTTCGCGTACACTCGAGGCGACGGCGTCGAGCTGGCCAAGGTGCTGCGCGGATTCGCCAAGGACCATGAAGGACTGGCCTTCAAGAAGGCGTTCGTGGAAGGCCAGCTGTTGGACAGGGACCAGGCGGTGAAGGTCGCCGACCTGCCGGGCCGGGATGAGCTTGTGGCGAAGATGCTGTTCCTGTTGCAGTCGCCGATGCGGCGGCTGGTCACGGCGCTGAACAGCCCGGTGCAGAACCTGGCCTTCGTGCTGCAGCAGATCGCAGACAAATCGGACGCCGCAGGGGCGACGGACTGACGAACTGAAACTTAAGACGCGCTCGATGAACGAGTCGTGAGCAACCCCCAAGGAGGATTCGGAAAATGGCCCAGATCGAAGAGATGATCGAGCAGATCAAGGGCATGTCGGTGATGGACCTGAACCAGCTGGTGAAGGCCCTGGAAGACGAGTTTGGTGTGTCGGCCGCCTCGGCTGGGATGCCGATGATGATGCCCCAGGGTGGTGGCGGTGCCGGCGCGGGCGAAGCCGAAGAGGAACAGACGGAGTTTGCCGTTGTGCTCAACTCATTTGGTGACAAGAAGATCAATGTCATCAAGGTGGTCCGTGAGGTGACGGCTCTCGGTCTGAAGGAAGCGAAGGAGCTGGTCGAGAGCGCCCCAACCAACATCAAGGAAGGGGTGGACAAGGAAGAGGCCGAGTCGATCAAGAAGAAGTTCGAGGAGGCCGGGGCGCAGGTGGAGGTGAAGTAACGAAACTCTTCCTGCTCCGTCGTTTCGACCGACGAGCTTCGCGTGAAGGTACGGGGAGGTTCAAGCTCCCCGTGTCTGTATTGGTGCGGTCTGTACTGGTCTGGAGGTTCCCTCGATGAGCACCAACCCGATCGAGCGGGTGCATTTCAACAAGATCTCCTCGACGATCCCTTTGCCGAACCTCATCAAGGTGCAAAAAGCCTCGTATGAATCGTTCTTGCAGATGGATCGTCTTCCGGAGGAGCGTGAGACCACCGGTCTCCAGGCGGTCCTGTCGTCGATCTTCCCGTTCACGGACTTTCGCGAGACGTGTGAGCTGCAGTTCGTGAAGTATGAGATCGGCAACTGGGCGTGCCGTTGTAGCCGGCTCGAAGGTCTCGACCATCTCCGTCTCGCGTGCGAGCACTGTGGCGCGCGTTTTCCTGCGGGCGATCCTCACGAGGACGCCGTGGTATGCCAGGAGTGTGGCCAGGCCAACCGCAACCGGATCGAGATCTGCTCCGTGTGCGGTACGGCGGTCGGTCTTCGGCTGCCGGTAACCGCCGACGAGTGCCGGGAACGCGGGATGACGTACGCCGTTCCGGCGAGGATGACCTTCCGGCTGGTCACGGTGGACGACGAGGACGGCGAGCGCCGAGTCCGGGATGTCAAGGAGGAGGAGCTGTACTTCGGTGAGCTTCCGCTGATGACCGACACGGGGACGTTCATCATCAACGGAACGGAGCGTGTGATCGTCTCCCAGCTCCACCGGTCGCCGGGCGTCTTCTTCACCCTCGAAGGCCCGAACCACTACCTGGCCAAGGTGGTGCCGTACCGTGGCTCGTGGATCGAGTTCGAGTACGACAACAAGCAGATTCTGTGGGTGCGCATCGATCGCAAACGACGGCTGCCCGGCACGGTGTTCCTGAGGGCGCTGGCACCGGAGCTGGAGACCAACGGACAGATTCTGCGAGCGTTCTACCAGGTGGTGCGCACCGAGCTGACGCCGGGCTCGAACGAGGCAACGCTGATGCTGGATCAGCGTCTCATGGATCTCGAGGACGAGCGTCAGGCTGCGCTCCGCTACAGCAAGACCGCAACGCCAGTTCTGTTCGCCGGACTGTTCCTCGATGAGCAGATGCGTGCCAGGTTGACCGGTGCGACTCCGGCGTCGCCGGCTCCTGTCGTGGTGGATCGGGACGACCTGACGGGCGCCATCCTGATCGAAGACCTGGTGGATAACGAGACTGGTGAGGTGCTCTTCGCGGCAAACTCGCGCATCACTGACGAGGTGTTGCGAGTTGCCGAGGAGGCCGGGATCACCGAGCTCGAGCTGGCGTTTCCGGACTGGGATCCGGTCGGCGAGATCCTCCACCAGACCCTCGAGAAGGACGGATCGGCGTCGCAGATGGACGCGCGGATGGAGATCTACCGCCGTCAGCGTCCTGGCGACCCTCCGACCGAGGAGTCGGCAACGACTCTGTTCAATGGTCTGTTCTTTGATGAGCGCAAGTACGACCTGTCGTCGGTCGGTCGGTTCAAGTTCAACACCAAGCTCGGGATCGAGTCGGAGAAGACGCAGCGGGTGTTGGACGTCGAGGACTTCGCCCGGCTGGTCGCGTACCTGCTTCGGCTGCACCGCGACATGGGTCGGGTGGACGATATCGACTCACTGGCGAACCGGCGCGTGCGGACGGTCGGCGAGCTGCTCGAGAACCAGTTCCGGATCGGGCTGGTGCGCATGGAGCGTGCAATCAAGGAGAAGATGTCGATCCATCCAGACATCGACTCCGCGATGCCTCGGGACCTCGTCAACTCCAAGCCGGTCATCGCTGCGGTCAACGAGTTCTTCGGATCCTCCCAGCTATCGCAGTTCATGGATCAGACCAACCCGCTGTCGGAGGTGACGCACAAGCGCAGGCTCTCCGCGCTCGGCCCTGGCGGTCTGTCGCGCGAGCGGGCCGGCTTCGAGGTGCGCGACGTCCACTCCACCCACTACGGGCGGATCTGCCCGATCGAGACCCCGGAGGGTCCAAACATCGGTCTGATCTCGTCCCTGTCGTGCTATGCGCGGCTCAACCCGAACGGCTTCATCGAGTCGCCGTACAAGAAGGTCGAGGACGCAACGGTTCTCAATCACGTGCGGATCGCCCAGGTGGGGGACTCCCAGTTCACCCTTGGACAGGTTGTTCTCAGGCCCGACTTCGAGAAGGTCTGCAGTGAGCTGGAGGCCACCGGCAAGCAAGCGCCGTGGGGCGAGCCGCACGCGTTCTACCTGCCGGCGTGGAGCGAGGAGAAGCTCATTATCGCGCAGGCCAACGCCAAGGTCGATCCGGAGGGGCACCTCACCGATGAGACGGTGATCGCTCGCTCCGGCGGTGAGTTCGTGACCATCGGACGGGAGCAGGTGGACTACATCGACGTGTCACCGAAGCAGGTGGTGTCGGTGGCGGCGTCGCTGATTCCATTCCTGGAGCACGACGATGCCAACCGTGCGTTGATGGGCTCGAACATGCAGCGCCAAGCGGTGCCTCTCGTCCAGCCGGAGGCGCCCATCGTTGGGACCGGTATGGAAGATGTCGTGGCGCGCGACTCCGGCGCCGTGGTGATCTGCAAGCGAGCCGGTACCGTCGACAAGGTCGACGCCACCCGGATCATCGTCCGGGTCGAGGGCGAGGGTGAGGGCGACTTTGGTGCGGACATCTACCAGCTCACCAAGTTCCGCCGCTCCAACCAGAACACCTCGATCAACCAGAAGCCGATCGTGGCGGAAGGTCATCGGGTGGTCAAGGGTCAGGTGCTGGCGGACGGTCCCAACACCCAGGCCGGAGAGCTCGCGTTGGGGCGCAACATACTCGTAGCGTTCATGCCGTGGCGGGGTTACAACTTCGAGGACGCCATCCTGGTCTCAGAGAAGCTCGTCAAGGAGGATTACTACACCTCGATCCATATCGAGGAGTTCGAGACCTCTGCGCGCGACACCAAGCTGGGGCCCGAGGAGATCACCCGCGACATACCGAACGTCTCCGAGTCCGCGCTGGCTCAGCTGGATGAGGCCGGAGTGATCCGGATCGGCGCCCACGTCAAGCAGGGCTCCATCCTCGTCGGCAAGGTCACGCCCAAGGGTGAGACACAGCTCACCCCCGAGGAGAAGCTCCTGCGCGCGATCTTCGGCGAGAAGGCCGGGGACGTGCGCGACGCGTCCCTGCGGTGCCCCCCGGGGATCGAGGGGGTCGTTGTTGCGGTGCAGATCTTCGCGCGCAAGGGTGTGGACAAGGACACCCGCCAGACCTCGATCGAGAACGAGGAGATCGACCGGATCCGCAAGAACTCAGAGGATGAGAAGCGAATTATTCTGGAGGTCCGCGACTCCAAGATCGAGCGTTTGCTGACCGGCGTTGCGGTGCAGCAGGATGTCGTCAGCTCCGCAGGCGAGGTTCTGCTGCGCAAGGGTGGCGTCCTGAGCCCGGAGATCGTCCGGCAGCTCGGGCGGCCCGAGCTGGTCGGACTGCCGCTGGCAGATCCGATCGTGCTCGATCGGGTGCGGCTGATCATCCGCCAGGCCGAGTCACAGATCGAGGTCTTGGAGCAGATCAACCTCGAGCGGATCGAGCTGCTCCGCCAGGGTGATGAGCTGCCCCCCGGCGTCATCAAGCAGGTCAAGGTGTTCATCGCCATGAAGCGAAAGCTCCAGGTGGGCGACAAGATGGCTGGTCGTCACGGGAACAAGGGCGTGATCTCGCAGATCCTGCCGGAGGAGGACATGCCGTTCCTGCCGGACGGGACGCCGGTGGAGATCGTCCTCAACCCGCTTGGCGTGCCATCGCGGATGAACGTGGGTCAGATTCTCGAGACACACCTCGGCTGGGCCGGCTACGAGCTCGGTGTGCGCTACGCCACACCGGTGTTCGAGGGCGCCCACGAGCCAGAGATCCACACGACTCTGACCGAGGCGGGTCTGCCGGAGGATGGCAAGAGCCTGCTGTACGATGGTGTTACCGGTGAGCAGTTCGATCAGCGGGTGACGGTAGGCTACATCTATATGTTGAAGCTATCGCACCTTGTGGACGACAAGATCCACGCCCGCTCGACCGGCCCGTACTCGCTGATCACCCAGCAGCCGCTCGGCGGC
>CAZEJK010000260.1:0-7182 GCA_964512045.1 uncultured Thermoanaerobaculia bacterium | reverse complement strand
TGAATATTCTGCCAAAACTGCGCAGGACTTCACGACTACCGACTAACCGCTGACAGCTACGCGGGCGTGGGACCGGCGCCACCTCAGCATCACTTTGGTTGGGGCCCGCGGCCGCGTTAGGTCCTCTTACAAGTAGCCAAGCGCTCGCAGCCTCTTGATCTCCTCATCGCTGAGCTCCGCCGGCGCCTGCATCCGCTGATTCATCTGCTCGAACGTCGCCTGAGGGTTGCTCAGCGAGCCCTCCAAGAGGTCACGTAGCCGGGTCGCTGCAGGGGTACGTTCAGCCAACAGATCCCGATGCTCAGCGGGATCGATGTCAAGGTTGAACAGGCGGTGGGCGCCGTCACTGGAACGGATGTACTTGAACGGCCAGTCCACGACCACGTGGCGGATTCGCTGAAAACGCCCTGACCACGGCGAGCGAAGATCCTTGATCCGGGTGTAGTGGTTCTCGGCGAGGATGCTCTCGGCAGGCCAGCTGTACGGGAACGAGTCGGCGGCCAGCGCATCGGTCCACTGCGCAATCAAGAACGGTACATGCACCAAGCTGGTCGCCTCGTGCACCACACGCCCCTGTCGCTGGTGTGGCGCCTTGACGAGAAACGGAATCCGGAGCACAGGCTCGTGCACGTCCTTGGAGTGCTCGATGAGATCATGCTCGCCAAGGTACTCTCCATGGTCGCTGACGACGACGATCACCGCTCCATCGAAGCGTCCCAGGGCACGTAGCCTCGTGAACAGGTCGCCCATGGCCTCATCCAGGTTGGCGACCGCGAGATCGTACAGCGCTGTCAGTCGACGCAGCTGCGCTTCGGGACGCTTGCCAGCCAGGACCTTCGGGTAGAGCGCCTTGAGCAGCTCGACCCCCTCCAGCGGCGACGCGGGCTGGACACAGCCTTCGTGCGGCGTGAGGTTGTACGGCCGATGTGCGTCCATGTAGTTCAGGAAGAGAAAGAGTGGCCGTTCGTCAGCCTCACGAACCCACGCCTCTGCCTTTTGGTTGAGGTCGAGGCCGTCGACGCGGCGAGTGTGGAAGGTCTCGAACCCCTGGTCGAGCCCGTAGCGGCGGGTCAGATACCCCTCGTTCGTCGCCAGCGAGCCTGTCCGGTAACCGGCAGCCCGGAGTCGCTCTGCCAGGGTGATCGCGGCGGGGCTGAGCGAGAGGACGTTATTCTCGCCGACAGTCCGGCCCTTCTCGATCTCGTCGAGCGCCACGGTGTGCGCTCCGTGCTCGAACGAGTACTGGCCTGTGAACATGGAGACGTGCGACGGCAACGTCCACGGCGCCGTGGCCCAGGCACGGGCGAAGCGGGTCGCTCCGGCCGCGAACCGGTCCAGGTGCGGGGTCACGCTCGGCTCCTTCCCATAGCAACCCAGCCGATCCATCCGCAGCGTGTCGAGGGAGATCAGGATGATGTCAGGGTGTTTCACCTGCGTAACAGAGCGCTCGGCATCCCCGGCATCAGCTGTCAACACCAGCGTTGCAGCGAGCAGCGAGAGCAGCACTCCGAGCACGAAGTAGACCCGGCACATCGACAGCCTCCATGAGAGTCCGTGCTTCCATCACCCGTACGAGCGGGCGCACACAGTCTCGGGAACTGGGGCCAATCGTACCCCAGCGGTCAGGGTTCGTGAACACTCCGCAGGTCTCCAGAATCCAGAGCACGGTACGACAGACCGAGCACCCTACATGCTTGGCAGGCCAGCGCATTGTTGACCAGTCGTTGCTATGGTGTAGGCCTATCTCCGCACGCGTTGGCTACCGATCGCGTCGCGCCATCCGGGGGGCTTGATGCCACAGCTGAATCGAAGGTCCGTTCTCGTCATCGTCCTGGCCGGTGGTCTCGTGCTTCTGGCGACTCTCCTGATACGAGGCACAGCACCCCCCGCATCCTCCGGTCCAGCGGCAGATGGTCGCTTGAATATCCTCCTCATCAGTGTGGACACGCTTCGTGCCGACCACATGGGTATCTACGGCTATGACCGCGCCACGACGCCGTTCATCGACAGCTTCTTCAAAAACGGCGTGGTGTTCGAGCGCTGCATCTCGCAAGCTCCGTGGACACTGCCCGCGCACATGTCGATCTTCACGGGCGAGTACAGCTCGACCCACGGCGTACTGGACAAGCACACGTGCAACGTCCTGGATCCCAGGACCGAGACGTTCGTCGACGTCCTGCACCGGGCCGGGTACACCACCGCTGCCTTCACCGGCGGTGGTTTCGTCTCAGAGGACTACGGATACCACACCTTCGACGTGTTCGACGACAGCGGCAAGAGAACTGCGCGCAACTTCGCAGACATGATCACATGGGTCCGGCAGAGGAGCAGCGAGCCTTTCTTCCTGTTCTGGCACGAGTACTGGCCACACTGCCCGTACACCCCGCCCCTGGAGCACGATATCTTCTCCGACCCTGAGTACGCGGGGCCGATCGATGTCCACCCCGCGCCGGGAGGTTCGTCCATGGCCAGAAGATGCGGTATCTACTACCAGAAGATGCTGCCTGATCTCGGTCCCGACGACGTCCAACACGTCATCGACAAGTATGACGGCTGCATCCGGCAGAGCGACGAGCTCGTGCGGCGGCTGATCGACACCCTCTCAGTTGAGGGGCTTCTGGAGCGAACCCTCGTCGTCTTCACATCGGACCACGGCGAGTCGTTCGCGGACCGACAGCACGAGCAGCGCATCGGCCACCACGCCATGTATGAGGAGGTCCTCAGGGTACCGCTCCTGATCTGGAGCCCGGAGCTGGAAGGGACCCCTGCCCGAGTCCCTGACGTCGTCGAGAGCATCGACATCGGACCGACCATCCTCGCGCAGGTGGGCCTCGAGCTCTCCCAGGACGTGCAGGGCATCGACCTGTTCGCCGGTGTGCGCAGCCTCACCGCATACTCCGAGCAGTTCGACTTCGCCGACCGTGACGAGCTCTCGATCCGGACGAGCAGCCAGAAGGTGATCCACAGGACACACCGCTCCGAAGAGGGTGAGGAGTGGGAGTACTACCAGCTCGATCACGACCCGAAGGAGCGCGATCGACTGTCGGCCGACCGGCTGTCCCCCCAGGTTCTCGAGCTCGCCGACCGGCTGAACGCTCTCCTGCCGGACGAGATTCAGTGTGGTGCAGCGGTGGATATCGAGGACGCGAAGCGCGAGGAGCTGGAGGCGCTCGGCTACGTGATCGAGCCGAACGCGTCACCAGCGGACTAGGGGCCTGGCGGACGCAGCGCCACCCGAGCGGCGTCCCTGCTGCCCTGCCGCTCACACCCGCTCCACATACAGCTACGGCACCGGAACCAGGTATGCGAGCCGGAAGTAAAGCCGTCGAGCGTCCGGCGCCGTCAGCCGAATCTCTGGCGTGCTCTGACGGACAAGCTCCTCCCGGTCGAAAACTGCGAACACCCAGCGCCAGGAGCCCGCAGGCAGCTTTGATGCGGTCGCAAGCGAGCCCGTAGGACCCGCCCGAACAACGAGATCGGTACGGCGATCCGTCTCACACAGCGCGTAGAAGACCGCTCGCGGGAAGCCGGCGTGCCGGTACTGTCCAACTGAGATCCGAGCTTCGACGCCGGTCGGGCCACCACGGGCGAGGTACACCGGCAGCGGTCCGGGGTTCCCGGGCAGGAATGATGGGACCCGCAGGCGATCGATCGGCTCGGTGTCGTCAGCCGGCCGCAGCTGACGGATCGTGCGGTAGACCCGCAGATCGCTCCCAAGCCACCGTCGCAGACGCGGTGGGTTGATGGCACCACCCCAGGCCGCGGCAAAGTAGAGACCTTCCGTATGCTCGATGTCGAGAGCGGCGTACGTGCCCGCCACGAGCATCGGAGTCGGGGGACGCTGCAAGCACAGCACCCAGGCCCGCTCGGCCTCCCCGTCCAGGAGCCGCCGGAACAGCCCGGGAATCTCCGCCGCCTTCACCTTCCGATCGCCCATCTCCACGTCGAACCGGTCATCCTGCTGCCGGAGCTGGTATCGGACGTAGGCCGGTGAGATACCGACAGACAGCACCGAGACGTCATCCGGATCCTCGTGTGCGACAACCGCCGCCACCGCATCTCGAGCCTGCAGCTTCGAGATCCGCCCGTAGTAGTCCTTCACCAGGAGCAGATGTGCACCGAGAATCACCACGAGCGCGACAACCGCCGCCGAGTAGCCTCGCCCCCGGCCAGGCAGCCAGGACAGGGCATACGCCAGCAGTAGATAGATTGCGGGCACGACCACGATCAGATTGCGCATCGTCAGCACCGGTGTGGCGGTCACCGACCGGAGGTACACAAGTATGAACGGGACCAGCAACCACGCCAGCATCACCAGAATGGCGCACGGCTCGATCAGCTTCCGGTCTCGGGCTCGTGCTCCACCACCACCGCGAAGCATGCGCCACGCCGCAGCTCCAAGCGCAACCACCGCGACGCCGAGCACCAGGGCGACGAGCACGAACGACTCTCCGAAGCTGAACAGCAGCAGCTCGAGCAATGTCGCTGCAAGACCTTCCGGTCGATCGATCCAGAAGGAGCTGCGACCTCGGAGCTGCTCTGCGAAGATCGGCAACCACGGAGCGTACGCAATCAAGAGCAGGGCGGGAGCCACCACCATCGGCGCCACCGGACCGCGCCGCAGCGCAGCCCGCACCACCAGCCAGCCGACCTGCAGCACAATTATCAGCAGGCCGAAGTAGTGCACGTATGCGCAGAAGGTGCCCGCGAGCACGTACAGACCGCACCAGATCCATGCCCGACGGCCTGCCTCCGCCTGCTGCAGACGCAGCCAGCAGCCGGTGGCGAGGATCACCGCCATCATCAGCAGCGAGTACGCTCGGGCCTCCTGGCTGTAGTACACCGCCGTCCAGCTCACGCTCAACAACGCTGCCGCTCCCAGACCGACTCGCCATCCGGCCAGCATCGCTCCGACCCAGGCCAACGCCGGAATCGCAGCGACACCGCCGAGCGCGGACAGGAACCGGACGTGCAACGCCCCATCGCCCCACCACCGCTCGACGACGTAGAGGAGCGCTTGGAACCCGGGCGGATGCACATCTGGCCGCACGCCCTGCTCGATCACTGTCCACAAGGAAGCGTGCGCACTGCGCACCACACTCGACATCTCGTCGTGTGCCAGTGGCTGGAGGTCAAGCCCCATGAAACGCAGCAGCGCGCCGAGCGCCGTCAGACCGATCAGCACCACGGTCGCCTCTCGTGGCCAGACCAGGCGTCGCGGCGTTACGGTTCTCGTCACGGCTCTGCTCGTTCGATCCGAGCTACTCCAGGTAGCCCAGCGCTCGCAGCTGCTCGATCATCTCCTCGGTCAACACCCGCTCCTCGTCACCCGCCGGAATCATCGCACGCAGCTGGCGTTCATGATCGAGCCATCGTTCGAGCTCGGATCCCAGACGGTGCGCCGTTGCCGTCTCGGCACCGATCACGCTGCGCTCCTCGAGGGGATCGGCGAGCACGTTGTACAACGACAGCTCGCCATCCTCCAAGTGCAGCTTGTAGGGGCCCATCCGCACCATGTGCAGCACCATCTCGTCGCGACGGAAGCTCGCGAACACCGAGCGCGGAGGCTGCTCCTCGCCACGCAGTAACGGCGCCAGGCTCACGCCCTGGAGGACCGCTGGAGGTGTGATGCCCGCCAGTGATGCAAGCGTTGGAAACAGATCCATGGTGCTGACCACACCCTCGACGCGCAGCCCTGCAGGAACACCCGGTCCGCGCATGATCAATGGCACGTGCACCGTGGCCTCGTCCAGCCAGTAGGCGTGACCGATCCTGCCACGCTCGAAGAACCTCTCGCCGTGATCGCCTGTCACGACCAGCATCGTGCTCTGGCCGTAGCCGTGGCGCTCGAGCATCGGCTCCAGCTTGGCGAGATCGTGGTCCAGCTGCGCCAGCGCACCGTCGTAGAGGTCGACAAACTCCCGCCGCAGATCGGCCGACGGCAGGGAACCCGACGCGATGCTCTTCTTGACCTCCTCGTAGACCTTCCGCGGATAGCCCCTGTAGGCTTCCTCATCCAGAGGCTCGGGGGAGCGGGTGACGCGCCGATAGTACGGATACGACGGACGGTAGACGAAGTGCGTGTCCCGTGTCAGCAGCATCGCCAAGAACGGCCGATCGGACCGGCGTTGCTCGAGCCATCGGTCGAGATCCCGGATCATGTCGGGCGTCCTCTGATGCCAGTCGGTTCGCTGGTCATCGAAGCCCTGCGGGATGTTGAAGAACTCTCCGGCCTGCACGTTGTTGATGCGGCTGAACGTGTCGTACCCCGCATCGGCGAAGCTCTCTGCCAGCGTCACGATGTGCGAGCTGAGGATCCGCTCCGGCTCCACCGTTCGTCGCGCCACCGCACCCGTCGGGTAGTAGGCGACCATTCTGTGCACGTTCGGGCTCAAGCCCGTCAGGATGCTCGTTGCGGCAGGCTGCGTCCACGACGAGGCACTCACCGCATTCTCGAAAAAAGCACCACGGCTCGCCAGATCGTCGAGGTACTGGCTGGTCGGCCGGTCAGAACCGGCCGCGCCGAGATGGTCGTACACGAAGGTGCACACGATCACCAGCACGATGTTCGGCGGAGTCTCCGTGCGACTCGAGTCACCGTCCAGCTCCGCCGTTGCGGCCTGCTGCGAGGTCGCTCGGGCGACATGGTTTGACTCCCCTCCCGACGCGAACCCTGACGCCACGAGGAGGACACCAATCAGCAGTGTCGACACCACACCATGCTCGGTCGCGAGCCGAGCCAGCGAGCCCGCCAACGGACCTCCTCTACGAGCTTGCACGGCTACCTCCTCCGCAACGGCTACCCCATCGTCTCACAGCTCGAACAGGGCATCGCATCCACGCGGGCCCGCTTGCTACGGGCACGGATCGGCATGCGCGCACGACCGTACCGAAGGCGATCCACTCGGCCCACCGACGGGCCGGCAGCCCTTCCCACCACGCGAGTCGCAATGCAGTGGTGTAGCAGCCCTCCAGGTTGCGGCTGGATGGGGCGTTCTCGCCGACCAGGGCCCCGCTGAAGGACCCAAGAGCTCTTGAGCAACACCTGCGACGTCGGAGGTTCCGTGGTGCAGCGAGCCAACGACCCGTCCAACCGCGAGCCCACACCCTCGCACGGAGCGCGGACCTCTGCTCCGCGTCGGGCCTTGCCGCAAGCTCAACCCTGCGGACGGGACGTCCGCG
>CAZEJK010000259.1:0-7281 GCA_964512045.1 uncultured Thermoanaerobaculia bacterium | reverse complement strand
AAGGTGCGCCGGTTCGTCGCCGAGAGCGGGCGCCTGCCGGCCACGGGAAGTGACAACAATCCGTTGGCGTGCTCCGGTCTGTCCGTGCACGCCGACATCGCCTGCCTGACGGAGTGCGGCCTGAGCAACGCCCAGGCCCTCGAGGCGGCGACCCTGGAGGCCGCGCGGGTGCTCGAGCTGGAGGACCGCAAGGGCTCGCTGGACGTCGGCAAGAACGCGGACTTCGTCATCCTTGACGCCGACCCGCTGGAGGACATCCACAACACGACGGCGATCTCCGGGGTCGTCCTGCGCGGGGAGCACAAGGACCGGGAGGCCCTGGACGCGCTCCTCGGCGAAGTCGAGGAGGCCAACCGGAAGAAGCGCGAAGAGATGCAGGCCCGCGGCGAGTCGTCGCCGGAGCTGTCGGAGTATATGAGCGAAGCCTGAGTGGAAGGGTGCGCCGCGACGACCGCGCAGGGCGGGGAAGGCGACGGGGAGGCTCCATGAGGATCACCGATCTGCACATGCAGACGATCGAGCCGAGGCTGGCCACCCCGATCAAGCTCGCCTACGGCACCGTGTCGTCGGTGGAGAGCGTGATCATCAGGATCGACACGGAATCGGGGACCTCCGGGCACGGCGAGGCCTCCACGATCGCCTTCGTGACCGGCGAGACGCCCGAGACGATCGTGGCGACGCTCGCCAGGTTCAGGGCCGCCGTGATCGGGCAGGACGCCCTCGCCGTCGGCCGGGTTCACGCTCTGATGGACGCGATGATCCGAGGTAACTCGGCGGCGAAGGCGGCAGTCGACATCGCCCTCTACGACATCCTGGGCAAGAGCGTGGGGCGGCCTCTGTACCGACTCCTCGGCGCCGCCGAGACCAGCTTTGCCACTGACGTGATGATCTCCATCGACGCCCCTGACGCCATGGCGGAGGAGGCGAGATCCCGGTGTGCGCAGGGCTTCACCGCGCTCAAGGTCAAGGCCGGACGGGAGGTGACGGCCGACATCGAGGCGGCGAGGAAGATCCGCGAGGCAGTGGGCCCGGAGGTCGTTCTCCGGATCGATGCCAACCAGGGGTGGACCATTGCCGAAACCCTGAAGGTGGCGCGAGAGCTGCAATCTCACGGCATCCGCGGCATCGAGCAGCCGGTCCCGTTCTGGGACGTCGAGGGAATGGCGCGGCTTCGCGGCAGGATGGGCCCGATCGAGCTGATCGCCGACGAGAGCCTGCACTCCCCTCAGGATGCCGTTCGCCTGGTCCGGGCGGCGGCCGCCGACATGTTCAGCATCAAGCTGGCGAAGGCCGGCGGCATCTACCGGGCGCTGCAGATCAACGCGGTCGCCGAGGCCAGCGGCGTCAGCTGCATGCTGGGGTGCATGCCCGAGACGAGAATCGCGACCACCGCCGCGGCGCATCTCAAGGCAGCGCAGGCGAACATCGCGGTCGCCGACCTCGACGCCGCGGTGCTGGTCGTGGAGCCACGGATCGAGGGCGGATTCGCCATCGACGGCGAGACCATCACACTCTCCGACCGGCCCGGACTCGGGGTGGAGGTGCGGATCTAGCTGAAACAGCTACGGCAAGGTGTGTGCAAGCTGTCACGACCGAGCCGTCCGAGGACCTGATCGGAAGCCGAAGCGGTAGCTCCACCGGCCCGTTCGGTCAGTCGGGGCGTGCTGTCACCCCCGGCCAATCTCGACCGCCATCATCGCGTCGCTGGCGAGGATCGCGTCGATCACTGAGCGTCGCGAACCCTCGATGTGCGCGGCGGAGATCCGCTCGGCGGCCTCGGCATCGCGCCGCTCGCAGGCGTCGATGAGCTCGTGATGGTCGTGAACCATCATGTCCCAGTCAGAGGTCGTGAGGCGGAGGTTGGCGACGCGCTCGAGCTGGTCGTGGACCCGGGCCATGACGTCCCGCGCGCGGCGGTTGCCGGCGAGCTCCATCAGGAAAAGGTGAAACTCGACGCCCGGCGAGCTGAACGGCGTTCCGATCTCGGTGCTCTCGACCGTCAGCTCGCGCAGCCGTTCGACGTCCGCGTCCGTGATCATCCGGGCCGCCTTGGCCGTCATCGGCGGCTCGATGAGCATCCGCAGCTCGAACAGGTCGTGCACGTCCTTGACGGTGATCGGGGCGATCAGGTGGCCCCGTCGGGGCAGCGCCTGCACCAGCCCCTCCTGGGAGAGCCGCTGGAGGGCGGACCGGATGGGGGCCTTGCCGAGCTCGTACCGTCCCGCCAGCTCGGTCTCGGTCACCTCCGCGCCCGGCTCGAGGTCGCAGGCGAGGATGTCGGCGCGAATGCGGTCGTAGGCGGTGTCGGCGAGCCGCGGTTGAGATGATTTGGAGTGAGCACTTGACATTTCAACCTTCATCGATGACATTATAGAAGTCCATGAAGCTCCGAGCAAGAGCCCGTTGCCGTCCCGACCTGCTGCACCAAGCAGCCGGGAGTGAGCGTGAGCGGCCCGGCAGAGTGCCGGGCCCAGTGAGGCCATGGGTATCGTCCGCGCCGTGGGTTGTGGTTCCGGTGAGCGGACAATGGTCGTTGATCAGTGGGCGTCCTCACGGTACGAGTATAGCGCTGCGACGGTTGACATGCCAGCGGTCTCCGGTCGCCATGACTGTGGCGCCATGCCGCTGCGGGCCTCGCGCGGGGATCTCAGCTCCTATGGTCGGGTGTCTCTCGAGCGCGTCGGGTTCGTGGCGGACGACGAAGGGACATCGCTTTGAGGCGTTGTGCACAACGGAGGAGGAGAATGATGTCGCGATCCATTAGCTTGTCATTGATCGTCATGGCGGTCCTCGCCGCAGCGGTGCTTGTGCCATCGGTCCAGGCGCAGAGTGCCGTCACCGTGGGCGGCGTCGTTGCCGAGATGTCCGGTGAACCTCTACCGGGCGCGACGGTGAGCTTGAAAAGCACGGAGTCCGGCGAGAGTCGAGCTGCTGTGTGCGGGCCGGATGGACGGTTCATGTTTGCCGACGTCGCACCGGGCACGTACGAGGTGCGGGCAGCGTTGCCGGGCTTCCAGACCGAGATCTCCACGATCGAGGTCGCTGCCGGCGCCGACATCACAGTCGACTTCACGATGACTCCGGGCCGGTTCGCCGATGAGGTGACGGTCACGGCCCTCAAGCGCGGGGAGCAGCGACTGGTGGACGTCCCGCTCGCGGTGACCGCGATCGGTGGCGAGGAGCTCGAAGAGATCGGCGCCGACTCGCTCCTCGACGTCATCCAGACCGCGCCCGGCGCCACCGCCGCCGAGACCGCGCCCGGGATCAACACAATCCAGATCCGCGGCATCTCCACCACCACGGGCGACTCGCCGGTCGGCTACTACCTCGACGAGACGCCGTTCGCGATGGTGGGAACGAACTGGTCCCCGGACGTGAGCATGTTCGACCTGGAGCGGGTAGAGATCCTGCGCGGGCCCCAGGGCACCCTGTACGGCGACGGGGCCCTCGGCGGCGTCGTCCGCTTCCTCACCCGGAATCCCGACCTGCAGGAGCTGGAGGCGAAGGGCGATTTCTCCTACGGCACCTACTCCGGCGGCGAGGACACCTACACCGCCAACGCGGCGGTCAGCGTGCCGATCGTCAAGGACCGCTTTGCCATCCGCGCCACCGGCAGCTACCGCCACCTCGGCGGGTGGGTCGACAGCCCGTTCTTCGGCGAGGACATCAACGACCAGACCTCCGAGACCTACCGCTTCAAGGGCCTGGTGCAGGCGACCGACCGGCTGCGGATCACCGCCTCGGCCTGGTACAACCGCTACGAGGCCGACGGCACCAACGACGCCAATGATGAAGACGAGATCCTGGCCCCGTTCGAGCAGCCGTCGGACAGCTCGTATGACGTCTACAGCGCAGTGGTGGAGTACGAAGCGGATGCCTTCTCGCTGCTCAGCGCCTCGTCGTACATCGACCAGGAGTGGAACACGACGTCGGTGATCCTGGTGGCGCCCGGATTCTCCGCCGCGTCGGACGCGACCAACCGGCTCGAGAGCTTCGCCCAGGAGATCCGGCTGACCTCGAAAAGCACCTCCGCGTTCGCTTGGACTGCCGGGGCGTTCTACCGCGATTCCGAGACCCCGGTCATCCTCGACTTCCCGGCCTTCGGTCTCTACTCCGAGTACACCAACACCTCTGAGGCCATCGCGGTGTTCGGCGAGGGCGTCTATACCTTCGCGGACACGCTCGACCTGACCCTCGGCCTGCGCTACTTCGAGGACAGCAGGGTGACCGACGACCCGGTCAACCAGATCAGCGGCGAGGCCGACTTCGACACCGTCACGCCGCGCCTCAACCTCGCCTACCGGCCGGCGCCGGGTGGGCTGGTCTACCTCAATGTCGCCAAGGGGTTCCGCAGCGGCCAGGTGCAGAGCCCGTTCTCGACGATCTTCGCGCAGTCGCTCGGGCTCGAGATCCCGGATGCGGTGGACCCCGAGAGCGCGTGGACCTACGAGATCGGCGCCAAGCGCGAGCTCGGCAACCGGTTGACGCTCGAGGGTGCCGTCTACTACACGGACTACACGGACATCCAGTTCTTCGTGCCGATCGCTGGCGCGCCGGTGCTCGCCTACCAAAACGCCGGCTCGGCGACCATACCGGGGGTCGACTGGCTTGTCACGGCACGGCCGACCGGCGAGTGGACAGTGTCGTTCGGCGGTAATTGGAACCAGGCCGAGTATGCCGAGGACGCGATCGTCGACGGCGAGGTCGTCGTCGAGAAGGGCGACCGGATCCAGAACGTGCCCGAGCTGAGCCTCAACGGCTCGCTGCGCTACGCGAGGACCTTCGGCAGCCGCGGCTGGCTCGGGTTCGGCGACCTTCGGGCCCAGTACTCGTCGAAGCGGTTCTCGCCCGTCGGTGACCCCGCGGCGTCCGCCGCCAACTCCGACCCGATTCTGCAGGTACAGGTCCGCGCCGGCGTGCTGACCCCGATCGGCGAGGTCGCCCTGTTCGTCAACAACGCCTCCAACGAGCGCGGCGCGATCGCGCCGCCGTTCGCCTCCAGCCGGTACGGCCAGGCGCGGCTGGCGCCGCGGGAGATCGGCCTCAACCTGAAGCTCCGCCTGTGACGGGAGGCGAGATGACGACGCACCGCGGGGCGGCCACGCCCCTCGTGATCGAGAACGTGACCGTCGTCGACGGCACGGACGGCCCGCCGAAGCCTGGCGCGACGGTCGTCCTCGACGGCGACCGGATCGAGGCCGTCGGACCGGCGGCCGAGTTGACGGCGCCTCCGGGAGCCACCGTGATCGACGGCGCCGGGAGGTTCCTGATCCCTGGCCTGTGGGACATGCACCTGCACGCGTTCATGGACCAGGGGATGGCCGACGCGATGCTGCCCCAGCTGGTGGCCCACGGCGTCACCGGCATCCGCGACACCCACGGCGTGTGGGAGGTGGTCGAGAGCGTGCGGGCGGAGATCGCCTCGGGGCGCCGCACCGGCCCCCGGATCATGGCGCCGGGCAAGCTCCTCGACGGGGTGCCGCTCGTCCAGCCGACGGGCGAGCCGGTCGAGACGCCGGAGGAGGGCCGCGCCGCCGTCCGCGCGCGCAAGGAGGTGGGTCGATGTCGCCGGTGAACTCCTGGTATGCCCGCCCGCCGTCCGCGCGCGCAAGGAGGTGGGCGCCGACTACGTCAAGGTGTACTCGCGCCTCACCCGTGAGGTGTACTTCGCCATTGCCGACGAGTGCCGGAGGCTCGGCATCCCGTTCGCCGGCCACGTGCCGTCGTCGGTCACCGCCGCCGAGGCGTCCGACGCCGGGCAGCACTGCTTCGAGCACCTGATGGGCGTCGAGATGGCGGTCTCCACCGAGGAGGACGCCCTGCGGGCGGCGCAGAACGACGCGACCGGCAACTTCGAGCCACCTGATGCTGCGCTCATCGAGCGCACCTACGACCCGAAGCGGGCGGAGGCCCTGTACGAGCTGCTGATCCGAAACCGGACCTGGCAGTGCCCGACGCTGTGTGTCCACCGCGCCTACGGCGAGTTCGTCGGCACCGACTACCACGCCGATCCGCGCTTCGCGCTGCTCGGGTCGTCCACGCGCCAGATCTGGGACTGGGCGGCGGGGATGTCCGACCACCCGATGTTCGCGGGTCTGAAGGCGCTCAAGCCGGTCTACGCCCGCATCGCCGGCGAGATGTGGCGGGCCGGCGTGCCGATGGTCGCCGGCACCGACACCCCCAACCCGATCGTCTACCCCGGCTCGAGCCTGCACGAGGAGCTCGAGCTGCTGGTCGGTGTGGGGCTGACGCCGCTGGCGGCGCTGCAGGCGGCCACCCGCGAGGCGGCGCGGTTCCGCGGCGACCTCGACAGCCACGGCACGGTGGAGGTCGGCAAGGTCGCCGACCTGGTGCTGCTCGACGCCGACCCGCTCGCGGACATCCGCAACACGCGGTCGATCGCCGGGGTGGTCCTCGCCGGGCGGTACCTCGACCGGGCCGCCCTCGACGGCCTGCTCGAGGAGGCGGCCGAGGCCGCCGCCGGGGAGCCCGAGGGTGACGCACAGGAGGCGGACGCGTGACGCCGACGACGGGGAGGAGCCGATGAGCCGAGAGCCGAAGATCAACTACCACTTCCACCAGTTCACCCGCGACGACCTGATGCAGCTGGAGCCCGAGGTGCTCGCCGGGGTCCTGCGGGAACGCATCCACCACAACATCGAGGTGCCCTTGTACCCGGTGCTGCGCAGCTGGAAGGGCAAGGCGATCTCGACCTTTGGGAACCAGGCGCAGCTGGTGTTCGACGTGTGGCGCGAGCGCGGTCTGCCCGAGGACACGCCGGACCTCGACTGGGCCAAGCGGTACCTGGCGATCGCGGCGAAGATCCGCGCCGGCGAGAAGCCCGAGGTCGACGCGCCCCTGCCCGAGCCGTTCACCGAGGACGAGATGCGGGTGGTGCGCAAGCTGATCTTCGAGCGCCGTTCCATCCGCGACTGGATCGACACGCCGGTCCCCGAGGCGATGATCAAGCAGATTCTCGAGGCCGGCAACGCCGCACCGATCGGCTGCAACCTCGGCCATCTCCGCTTCGTGGTCCTCACCGACCCAGAAGAGAAGAAGATGATCTGGAGCGACATCAAGACGACCGATGTCCCGGTCATCATCGTCATCTGCCACGACACTCGCATCGCCGAGGCGGTGGGCCAGGCGACCGCTGTGCCGCAGAACCCCGGCTTCGACGCCGCCGCCGCCGGCGACCACATGCTGCTCATGGCCCACGCCCTCGGCCTCGGCGGGGTGTGGCTGTCGGAGCTGAAGAAGACCGAGCACACCGAGGACACG
>CAZEJK010000258.1:0-7297 GCA_964512045.1 uncultured Thermoanaerobaculia bacterium | reverse complement strand
AGGATCGCTTCGCCGGCGGCTGCCGCGGCGGCGGGATCGTCGCGCTCGAAGCCCAGGGCCATACGCAGCTGCTGAGCCGCAGACCAGTCCTGCTGCTCGAGCGTCTCGAGCTCCTCCGCCGCCTGGTCGAGGTTGCCTCCTGCCTCTTGTGGCGCATGGATCAGGAACCCGATGTGCTCTGCCCTGGCTGGAGCGTTCGATGGATCCAGCTCGAGGGCTCGCTCGACCAGATCCCGATAGGTGCGCAGGATCATCGAAGCCTGCTGCTCGCTGACCGTCTGCATCTGCTGACGGAGAGCGATTGCGAGGTTCAGATGTGCAGTGCTGGACTCCGGCGCCGCGTGGATCGCTCGCTTTCCGTAGGCGACTGCCGCCTCGATGTCCTCGAGCTGCGTGCACACCCGGGTGAGAGGCACCAGCGCCTGGGCAGCGGCGTTCGGGTCCTCGAGCGCATCCTCGAGGAGCTTTCGAGCGTGCTCCCACTGTTGCTCCTGGATCGCGATCTGGGCGCGATCGATGAGGTCACTGGCGATCGGGCCAGCCGTGATCAGTGTGGCGAGCAGGACGACATGGAGCATAGAACCTCCGTGTGGTGCGCCGGCGTCGGGCGGTGGAGCGCTGCAGTGTCGACAGCGAACCGTGCACTCACAGTATGACCTACAACACGCGCTTGTAACGGCTACATCCTGGTGGCGATCGTGGACTCCATGGACGCTCGGAAGACCGGCGTGGCCAGGGTCGTCCCGAGCCGCGGACGATCGTAGGTCCGGCATGGAAGATGCACGAGACATGCACGGAGGCGAGATGTTCGGAAAAGGGTTCGAGCTGTTCAAGCTGTTCGGGTTCTCGGTGAAGCTGGACCTGAGCTGGTTTCTGATCGCGATCCTGGTCACGTGGTCGTTGGCAGTTGGGTACTTCCCACAGCTGTACGAGGGGCTAGCACAGCCGATCTACTGGCTCATGGGCGCCATCGGAGCGCTCGGGCTGTTCGCTGCGATTGTCGTGCACGAGCTGTCCCACTCGCTGATGGCGCGGCGCAACGGGATGGAGATGTCCGGCATTACCCTGTTCATCTTCGGGGGAGTCGCCGAGATGAGCGAGGAGCCGCCGGGCGCCGCCGAGGAGCTGAAGGTGTCGTTGGCCGGTCCGCTGGCATCGGTCGGGATCGCGGGGCTGTGCTTCGGGCTCGCGGCAGTCGGTCGGGCGTTGAGCTGGCCGGTCGCGGTGGTCGGAG
Organism: uncultured Thermoanaerobaculia bacterium; assembly: GCA_964512045.1. Taxonomy (GTDB): domain Bacteria; phylum Acidobacteriota; class Thermoanaerobaculia; order Thermoanaerobaculales; family Sulfomarinibacteraceae; genus CAZEJK01. The sequence continues at coordinate 6,063 of CAZEJK010000258.1, read as the reverse complement.
TGATCCAGTACCTGGCCGTCATCAACGTGGTGGTGGTGGTGTTCAACATGCTGCCGGCGTTTCCGCTCGATGGTGGCCGGGTCCTCCGGTCGCTGCTCTGGCGGTGGAAGGGGGACCTGCGCACGGCAACACGATGGGCCGCCACGGTCGGCTCGGCCTTCGGGATCCTCCTGATCATGCTCGCCGTGCTGAGCGTTCTCGCGGGTAACTTCATCGGCGGCATGTGGCTGTTTCTGATCGGGCTGTTCCTGCGCCACGCGGCGCAGCAGTCGTATCAGCGCGTCATGATTCGACGGGCGCTCGAGGGTGAGCCGGTGCGCCGGTTCATGCAATCCGACCCCGTGTCGGTACCACGAGCGGCCTCGGTGCGCCAGCTCGTCGAGGAGTATGTGTACCGGTACCACCACAAGCTCTATCCGGTGGAGGACCGCGGACGTCTGGTGGGCTGCGTGACGACCCGTGCGGTTCGCGAGCTGCCGAAGGACGAGTGGGAACGACAGAGCGTGGGCGCCATCGCCGAGGAGTGTGACAGCTCGAACACCATCGGCCCGGACTCTGATGCAATGGACGCGCTGTCCACGATGCAGCAGCAGAACGTATCGAGGCTCATCGTCGTCGACGGCGGTGAGCTTGTGGGAGTTTTGGCTTTGAAGGACTTGCTGCAGTTCTTCGCACTGAAGATGGAGCTGGAGAAGGCATGAGCGGACGTGTCGATGACGCTGCCGAGCACCAGTCTCCGAAAGACCTTTCAGAGAGGAGGTTGCGAGTATGTTACGAAGCCTGAAGGGGCTGTTGGGGTTCGACCTGCGGGCTCAGGATGGCCCGATCGGACGCGTGGATGATTTCTACTTCGACGATGTCGGCTGGGTGGTGCGTTACCTCATTGCGCAGACGAGGACGCTGCTTCCGGGCCGGCAGGTGCTGATCTCCCCAGAGGCGGTCGATCCCCCCGGCGACTGGATTCGCAGCGAGGTTCCGGTGCGTCTGACCACCGATCAGATCAAGAGTAGCCCGGGGATCGACCTGGCCGAACCGGTCTCGCGCGGCAAGGAGCTGGAGCTGCACCGACACTACGGATGGACCACGTACTGGACGGAGCCGGCCGATCCGACCGGAGCCCAGCACGAGATGATGACCACTGCGCGTGAGGACCAGGGGCCCATCGTCTCTGAAGACGACTCCAGAGTGTGTCATCTACGCAGTGCCAACGAGGTTCGCGGCTACGCGATCCAGGCCACGGACGGCGAGATCGGCCACGTCGAGGAGCTCATCGCCGAGGTGGAGACGTGGATCATCCGCTACATGGTGGTTGACACCCGCAACTGGCTCCCGGGCAAGAAGGTCTTGGTGGCGCCTGCGTGGATCAAGGCGGTGAGCTGGTCGGATCGCTCGGTGGAGGTGGATATGAGTCGTGAGCTGGTGCGCGCGAGCCCCGAGTACGACCCCACAGCACCGGTCAACCGCCAGCTCGAGGAACGGCTGTATGACTTCTATGGGCGTCCGAAGTACTGGTTCTGAGATGGCGGAGAAGATGCTTCGTGCGCGACGACGAGAGTGCGGTGTCTCATGACCCTGGCAACACAGGTGATCTTGCTCATCGTCGTGGTGATCCTCATCGTCGTGGTAGGAACCGTGGCCCTGCGTCGCCGCCGCCGGCAGATATGGAAGACGTTCGCACGCAAGCACGGCCTCGAGTATCGGTCGGCCGAGGAGAGCCACCCGGAGGTGGTTGGCACTGTGGATGGCCGCCCGTTCCACCTCGGGGTCGTTCCGCTAGGGTCGGATCGGGGTTGGCTCGCGATGCAACCCGTGCGTCTCAGCCTCGAGCTGAGCAGCCCGATGCCCGCAGGTCTGGTCGTGGAGTCGCGCGTCGGCATAGAGACGATTCTGGGGGTCGAGGATCTGGCCACCGGCGACACCGCGTTCGATCGCAACGTTCGGGTGGCAGCGGAGGACCACAACGCAGCCGTCGAGTTCCTCGACCAGGAGCGCCGCCTTGCCGTGCGCGAGCTGGTGGAGACGGCGCCTCCGGCGCTCGCGGGGGTTGGGAACGGTACGGTGTGGTTTCAGATTCGGCGCGCTGTCAGCCGGCTGGAGGACCTGGAGCGCGGACTCGAGCTTCTCAGACGCACCGCACGGCGACTGGACCGGTAACGGTCCGCACCGGCGTGTGATCTCTTTCGTTGCCTCGAGCTACGACGAGCCGCTCGGCGCGAGCGTGAGGCCGTCTCTCTCTGTCAGCTCCGGCAGGTACAGCGTTCGCGTCGGGTACGCAAACGAGATGCCTTCATTCTCGAAGTGCCGACACAGCTCGAGGTTGATCGTCTGCTGGACGTCCATGTAGAGGTTGTAGTCGGGATCGAGGACGTAGTAGACGACCTCGAAGTCGTACGCTGACTCGCCGAACGCCTTGAAGTGGGCGCGGTCAAAGCGCGTCTGGTCAACCCCCTCGATGATCGACCGTACGATCTCGGGGATCTTCTGGAGCGCAGCGACCGGTGTCTGGTAGATGACGCCGAACGCGAACACCACCCGGCGCTCCTGCATCCGCTTGTAGTTGCGGATCCTGGCGGCAAGCAGATCAGCGTTGGAGAAGATGATCTGCTCGCCGGACAGGCTCCGGACGCGGGTGGTCTTCAGACCGACCTTCTCGATCGTGCCGAGGTAGCTGTCGACGATGATGAAGTCGCCGTTCACGAAAGGCTTGTCGAGCGCGATCGACAGCGACGCGAGCAGATCACCGAGAATACTCTGCATCGCCAACGCGATCGCAATACCGCCGACGCCGAGACCGGCGACGAGCGCGGTGATGTCGACCCCGAGGTTGTCGAGAAGGATCAGGACCGCTGCGGACCATAAGGCCAAGCGGAGGAGGTAGGAGAGTGCCTGAAAGGTCGTGACCGTGCCGGGCTCGGTCTCGGCACGGCGTTCGTGCTGGTGGCGGAGCCACGAGCTGACAGCGCGGTTCGCCCACAGCGCACACTGGACGACAACCAGGATGACGATCGCTGTCCGTACCAGTCGTTCGTTGGGAGGCATGAGTCCGAACGCCAACAGCGAGAGGAGCACAGCGAGGGCGGCCAGAGCCAGGCGCGAGGTGGCGCTCAGGCTGTCGACGATGACATCGTCAGCAGACGTCTCGGTCCTGGCTGCCACGCGTTCGAGCCGTCCGCGTACGATCTTGACGATGAGCCGGAGGACGGCGTATCCCAACACCGCTGCGACGGTTGCGGCGCCCCACGTCAGAGCGATCTTCGAGTCCAAGGATCCGAGTGTGTTCAGCACATCGGTCATCTCTTCTCTTCCTCCTCATGTGGTTGAATCGACAGAACAGGAATCTGGGCAAGACGAACCACCTTCTCCGTCACCGAGCCGGTGACAAGGCGCGAGAGCCCCGTCTCGCCACGGGTGGCCAGGACGATCAGGTCGGCCGACTCTGCGGAGGCCAGATCGACGATCTCATGGGCGGGATCGCCCCAGCGGATCATCCCGGTGGTGGGTACTGTATCCGATACGTGCTCGGGGATCAGCTCCTGAAGCCGTTGGGTCGTCGCCTGCTCGAGCTCTTCCTGGTAGGCGGGGACGTCGAACGCCACCGGGCTACCGGGAGGGCTGAGGAGCATCGGCACAGCGGTGAGCACGTGCACGACAATGAGCTGGCTTTCGAACGCACGGGCGAGCTCCTCTGCAGTGGCCAGTGCGTCCAGTGAGCGCTCGGAGAAGTCTGTGGGACATACGATTGTGCGGAGCGGGAGCATAGTTGCCTCCTTGATTCAGTCAGTGAGGATGCGATGGACGTGCCAGGGCCGCGCACCGAGCGCTGGCGACGGACAGGTGCGTGGTTGAAAACGGTTCAAGGATTTCCTGTAGGGCTTACAGGGAGACGGCGATGCAGCCGGTCGATTGCGGTGGCCGTGGAAGATCTCCGTGGCATCGGCGAGGTCGGCACACCCGTGAGAATGCTCACTGTGCCGCCTCGGGCGCAGGTTCTCGGCATGGCTCATGCAATGCTCTTGGGACGAGAGCGGTCCGACGCTCGGCTGAACGCCCATGGTTCTGCGGCGCGGCGAACCGCAGGAGGACTCGGAGGATGCGACGACGATGGATCGAAGTGGTGAGGACGCTATGCGTGGTGATCGTCCTCTCCGCTTCGGGCTGCTTTGAACCTGGCGGTACCGCGCGGCGGATCGATGTACCACCAGTTGATGCAGGTGCGGCGGACGAACAGGCCGAGGAGTGCGTTCTGCAACGGGCTCCTGCTGAAGCAACCCCGCCGGCGACGCACGATGGCAGGTTGCCGGAGACATCGGATGGGCGTAGCAACAGTCACGAGCGAAGCCCGACTCCGATGTCCTGAGACGGTGGACGCGTAGTGACGAGGAAGGTGACGAAGCACATGAAACGGAGGCAGACGATGAAGAGATCACGGCTGAGCAGGTCAGAGGTTCTGGGAATGGCAGTGGCGCTGGTAGCAGCGCTGGTGATCACAGCGTGCGGCCAGGCGCCGCCAGAAGAGGAAGCCGGCTTCACGGATGAGCTCGAGGAGGCGCTTCCGGCAGAGCCCGACATGCCCGACACCCTGCAGATCGCGCCGCCCGGCTCGCGGGTGGTCTACGCCGATCCAATGATCGAGATGGCCCATCTGACGATGCTGACGGGCGACACGATTCCCGAGCATCCGCTTCCGTCGGCTGTGCTCTATGCGCTGACCGACGCCGAGGTTCGGATGACGCAGGACGGTAACGAGGTGCTCCTGAAGATGGCGCCGAACGAGGCGCGTGCGCTCGAGCCCGCAACCTACAGCTTCGCGAACGCGTCCGACATGGCGGTGGACCTGCTGTTGATCTCCCGAGGTGAAGCGCCGCTTCCGCAGCTCCAGGCGACGCTGCAGGGCTTCGGTCCGCTCGAGCCGGAGCATGGGACCGTTCGCCTGAAGAACGACTGGATCCGTGTCGTCGAGATGCGGCTCCCTCCTGGCGAGTCGTTGCCACTGGATCCGGTGGCGCTCCGGCTCTGGTTCACCCGGCTCGGCGCCACACTCTCCATTCAAGCGCCTGGGGAACAGGCGGATGTCCTCGATCTGGATCCCGGGACGGCCGAGGCCAGGACGGGTCCTGACGTCGGGCTGACGAACACCGCCGAGAGCCCGACGACGGTCGTGCTGTTCGAGCTGCGGGCGCCGGCCGAAGCCGGCGTCTGAGACGGGCCGCAGATGCTCGCTCGTCAGGAGACCCGAGGCGCGCGGGTCCGTGGCCGCTCGAGCGTCCTCAGATCCGATCCCACAGCTCGGCAGCGGTCAGAATCTCGGCGCCGCGCCCGGCGAGGTTGTTGCGAACGGCGTCATCGCCGCTGGGGTCGACGCTCCGTGTCAGGTCCCACAGGACGTGCGCCGTGAAGCCAGCCTCGATGGCGTCCTCGACGCTCCACTGCACGCAGACGTCGCGGGCCAAGCCGCAGATGTAGACGTCGGTGATCTCCCGTTCGCGGAGGTACCCGGCGAGGCCGGTGGTGGGGCGCTGTCCGTGCTCGTTCCAGTTGTTGCGGAAGGCACTGTAGGTATCGACAGTGGCCTCGCTGGCCTTGCGCAAGATTGCGAGGGCGCGGTCGACGGGGATGCCGTCGTGCACCCTCGCGCCCGGCGTCCCCTGGACGCAGTGGTCGGGCCACAGCACCTGCTCGTGACCATACAGCTCGATGGTGTCCATTGGTCGATGGCCAGGATGGCTGCTCGCGAAGGAGATGTGCCCGGGCGGGTGCCAGTCCTGGGTGATCACCTGAATCCAGAACGGCCCTTCGCTCATCAGGCGAGCGATCGGTCCGACGATGAGGTCGCCCCCGTCGATCGCCAGCGCACCTCCGGGCATGAAGTCAGGCTGCATATCGACAACCAGAAGTGCTGCAGTACGGGCGTCGATGGTCATGATGATGTCCTCCTTTGGTCGGGCTCCCGATCTCCAGTAAGAGTGGGAGCGTTGGCCGTGCTTAACAGTATGGGCCACGCGCGCGATGCCTACCAGGACAGCCACCGGTGAAGCCTCAGGGAGGGCCCGGTATTGCGGAGCG
>CAZEJK010000257.1:0-7308 GCA_964512045.1 uncultured Thermoanaerobaculia bacterium | reverse complement strand
GCACGCGAGCCCCAGCGCCGATCCCAACGGCTGGTTCATGTCGGACAAGATCGCCTCGACAGCCACATCGGCGTCACGTCCCACCTGGCGCAGGGCAACTGCCAGCTCACGGGCGGAATCGACGGTCGAGCAGAACGCGCCGCTTCCCCACTTCACATCCAGGACCAGCGTCCCCACTCCAAGCGCCAGCTTCTTCGACATGATCGAGCCCACGATCAGGGGGAGTGACGGCACTGTAGCGGTCACGTCTCGCAGGGCGTACAGAGTCCGGTCCGCCGGGGCGATGGAGTCGGTCTGCTCGACGATGGCGACCCCGGCCCGCTGAGCGACCTCGAGCACTGCGTCTCGGCTCGACGGGCAGGCGAACCCGGGCACCGCCTCCAGCTTGTCGATCGTTCCCTGCGAGTGTCCCAGCCCGCGACCAGCCATCATCACCACCGGCACGCCGATCGCTGCCATCAACGGCGCAAACACCAGCGACACCGTATCCCCGACACCGCCGGTGGAGTGCTTGTCGACCGCATCCAGATCCCGAGCCAGCGACCACTGATCACCGGAGGCCAGCATCTCCTGCGTCAGACAGGACGTCTCCTCGGGGTCCATGCCGCGGCAGCAGATCGCCATGAGCATCGCCGCGAGCTGCTCTGGTGGAAGATCGTGGGATGTGGCGCCGGTAACGAGCTCGCAAACCTGCGCCCGCGACAGCTTCTGCCCGTCCCGTTTCGCAGCGATCGCCTCGACGAAGCTCACCGTAACCGGCTACCCGAGCTCCTGGAGCTTCTGCCGGGCCCGCCGGCTATACGGCGACTCTGGGAACTCATCCACCAGCTTTTGGAAGTACTCCTCGGCCTTCGTGAAGTCCCGCTCGTGGACGTAGACGTTCGCCAGCTCGAACAACGCCACATCGCGAGGCAGTCGAGGATCGCGACCCGCCACCATCGCCTCGAGCTCCGCCGCCACCTCGGCGCCCTGTCCCGACTGGATACGCAGCTGCATCAGATCCAGGGTCGCAACGCGGACCACCGGGTCGCTCTTGCGCTTGCTGGCGAGCTTGACCAGCAGCTCACGCGCATCGGCCACATCGCCTCGCTCCATCAGGAGCCGCGCCAGATAGAGCCGCGCCACCCGTCCTTGGGGCAGTCCGCCGTAGGAGTCGACCACCTCTTCGAACAGTGCCCTGGCCTCCTCGGCGACCTCCGGCCCGGCGCCGGTGGCCGAGGCTGCCTGGTACCTGTCCATGGCCCGCTGGAGGTCGGACGCCGCACTGTCCCGTCGGCTCCCGGAGATCATCCCGGCAAGCCCGATGATCACGGCCACACCGACGGCGGCTCCCACGCCGATCACCAGCGGCTGCCAGTTGTTCCTCCCCCACCGCATCATGCGGTCGACGATCGATACGAACTCGTCTTGCTTCAGAGATTTCCGCGTGATTCGTCGTCCCATGATTGTGCAGGCCTCCAACGCCGGCTGTACCTCCGGGCTGACCCGCCAGAGACAGGCCTCTGCCAAAACTGCCCGAAGCCGCATCACTGTACGCAAGCGACGTGCCACCGTCAAGCTGCGCACTGCATCCGACCGTTGCGACGAACCTCAGCGCTCGCTGGCCGCTGCAACGATCGGCGGCGGCTGCCAGCGACGTCGCATGCTCGGCCAGGACAGTACGGCCACGGCGATGAGATGACCCAGCCACGCTCCGGCCACGACATCGGTCAAGAAGTGCTGATGCTTGACGACCCGGTTGGCGCCCGCGGCCACCGCGACGCCGTACAGCACAATCCGCGCCGGAGGGTAGAAGGCTGCCAAGGTCGTCGCCGAAGCGAATGCTGACACCGTATGACCGGACGGGAACGACTGGAAGTACGCCGAGGAAAGGCCAGCCACGGGTCCGTTGAAGCCGCGGCGTTCCTGTCCGGGAGGTTGCGACTCGTGCGACGGCCGCTCGCGACCGGCGAGGACCTTCACCACGGCTCCTGCGGTGGCGGCAACCACCACAGCCAGAAAGAGCACGCCCACCCGCCGTCGGCCGAGCGGGTCCACGCCCCAGACAGTGCCGAGCACCACCGTCGTCCCGAGCCCCGAGCAGATGAACTTGGCAGCCGTCAGCAGCTCACGCATCTCGCCCCACTGCTCGTAGCCCAGTACCCAGCGCAGTGCGGCGTATGCATAGGGGTCGAGAAACGCTGCAACAGCCAGCGTCACCGCAGCCACGGCCAGCCGAGCCGCCCAGCGTCCACCTACTGCTCCGCGACGAGGTTTCTCCATCGGCGAGCCATTGTACCTTCCGACGAGACCGACCAGCTCCACCATCGACCGTACCAGCCACGACATCGCTCTGTCCCCTTCCCGCACCACTGAACGGCAAGTTGGGCTAGCATGCTCGTATGCCGGAAGGAGTGCTGTCCCGAAGTGCCGACTCCAGCCGGGGCTATCGACGGATCGTCCTGCTGCTGTTCTGGCTGGTGATCGTTCCCACCGCGGTGCTCCTGGCCGTCGGGATCCTGATGATGGTGTTCTGGCGAGCGCAGCTGAACATCCTGTTCGGGATTCTCGTCGTCACACTGGTCGGCTGCCTGGTCACCGGCGCGGTGCTGATCATGGTGTTCGTTCGCCGGGAAGCGAAGCTCTCCAAGCTCCAGGTGGACTTCGTCTCCAAGGTGAGCCACGAGCTGCGGACCCCGTTGACCTCCATCCAGATGTTCGGGGAGATGTTGCGCGCCGAGACAGATCCCGAGCGCAGCCGCGTCTGCCTCGATGTCCTGGAGCGGGAGACGGCACGGCTGAGCGAACGGATCGAGCGCCTCTTGGACTGGGGACGGATGGAGTCGGGTCGGCGGGTGTACGAGCTCACCGCGAACTGGATCGACGAGGTCATCGACGAGAGCCTCGCCGCGTTCGAGCCTACCACGTTCGGCAAGGAGGTGGATCTCAGCGTCGCCATCGAGCCCGACCTGCCACCACTGCTCCTCGACCGCTCGGCGATGGTCGACGCCCTGAACAACCTCCTGTCGAACGCTCTGAAGTACTCGGGCGACGCCCCAGTGATTGCCATCGGCTGTAGACGAGAGCGAGACAGTGTACGAATCACCGTCGCAGATAACGGCATCGGCATCCCCCGGCATGAGCACGCACGGATCTTTCAACGGTTCTACCGCGTCGATCAGCTGCTGACCAGCTCCATCGAAGGCTCCGGGCTCGGCCTCGCGATCGTTCGCCATATCGTTCGCGGCCACCGCGGTCGGATCCAGGTCGAGAGTGTTCCGGGCACCGGCTCCACGTTCTCGATTCTGCTGCCGATCCCCGACCTGCGAGGCGCCCCGCCGCGTCGCCAAAGGAGTTCCACATGAGCCCTGGACAGCGGATCCTCGTCATCGAGGACGATCCATCGATCCTCCTCGGAGTGCGGATGAACCTCGAGTCCGACGGCTTCGAGGTGGTCACAGCAACCGACGGAGAAACCGGTCTCGAGGCCGCACTCCAGCAGCGTTGGGACCTGATCATCCTCGACATCATGCTGCCCCATCGCAACGGCTACGAGATCATGTGCGCGCTGCGCTCCGAGCACGTGCGCACACCGATACTGGTGCTCTCAGCGCGGTCCAGCGAGCTCGACAAGGTCATGGGGCTCGACCTGGGCGCCGACGACTACGTCACCAAACCGTTCGGCGTCAAGGAGCTGCTCGCCCGCGTCCGTGCGATGTTGCGTCGCTCCGCCTCGTCGGAACGCGAGAGCGCACGCTGGCGTTTCGGCGCCGTGGAGGTCGACGAGTCCACCCGGACCGTGCTGCGCAACGGCACACCCGTCGAGCTCACCGCTACCGAGTTCGACGTCCTCGCGACGCTGCTCCGAGCCAACGGCCGGATCCTCAGCCGCGAGCAGATCATCCAGCAGGTCTGGGGCAGCGAGCACTACGGTACGCGCCGCACCGTGGACAACTTCGTTGCGCAGCTGCGTTCCAAGCTCGAGGCGGACCCCACCCAGCCCGAGCACCTGCTCACGCTGCGCGGCGTCGGCTACCGCTTGACGCACGAGCCGGAGTGACGACACGCCCGCTCCAGTGCGGTGGACGACAGGCCGTCTGCACTGTCCACGCAGACCAACGCTCCCCCGCCCGCGTTACGGAGCTGTGAGTCCCCAACCTGGTAGAATGCCATCGCGATGGACCTTCCCATCCGTTCCTTCCTCCGTCCGGCCGATCTGGCACACGCCATCGAGCTGCTCCACCAGCACCCCGAGGCACGGTTGCTGGCCGGGGGCACCGATCTGGCCGTCCAGCTCCGCGACGGCCGGCAGCGGGCGGAGACGGTCATCGACCTGACCCCGCTCGGCATGACTGGAGTCTCGGCAGCTGGTGAACGCCTCGAGATCGCCGCGTGCACGACGATGGCGGCTCTCGGCCGGGCCCCCGAGGTCCACGCGCTGGCACCGGCACTTGCGGAGGCAGCCGCCCTGGTGGGTGCCTGGCCGATACAGTGTCGCGCGACGCTCGGCGGCAACCTCGTCAACGCATCTCCAGCGGCTGACACGGCGCCCGCCCTGCTCGTCGAGAACGCCCGTGCGCGGCTCGTTTCGCACACCGGCGAGCGCGAGCTGCCGGTTGCCGACCTGTTCCGGGGTCCCGGAGTCACTGCCATGGACCGTTCGGAGCTGCTCACGTCGGTGATCATCGAGGCCGACCCTGTTCCTGACGGCCATCGGCGGATAGAACGGTTCTTCAAGGTCGGTCCGCGACGCGAGCAGATCATCGCCGTCGTCAATCTCGCAGGACAGGCCACCGTCAGCCCCGACGGCAGGCTCCACGACGTACGGATCGCGGTGGGCGCCGCCGCACCCACTCCGATCCGGGCCCGCCGGTGCGAAGCTGTGCTCGAAGGAGCGCACCCGGACGAGCGCACCGTTATGGACGCCGCGCGCGCGATACAGGCGGATATCCAGCCGATCTCCGACCAGCGTGCGCCGCAACGGTACCGACGCCTGGCCGCAGCGGTCCTGCTCGAGCGGTTTCTGGAGAGCACCCGTGTCTGATCTCATCACCGTCTGCCTCCGCCTCAACGGCGAAGAGCGCACCTTCCATGTTCCGCCAGGGCGACGGCTTCTCGACCTGATCCGGTTCGATGCCGGGCTGACCGGAACCAAGGAAGGTTGCGGCGCCGGCGAGTGTGGCGCCTGCACCATCCTGCTCGACGGCGAGCCCGTCACCTCCTGCCTGGTCCTGGCGGCGTCGTGCCACGGTCGCGCGGTCCAGACGATCGAGCATCTGGCGGCCACCGGCCACCCGCTGGTCGAGACCATGGCTCAGACCGGCGGCGTCCAGTGCGGCTTCTGCACGCCGGGCATCATTGTCACCGGCGCCGCACTGCTGGCTGACGGCGCACCGGAGCGCGCCGAGGCCGCTCGCTGTCTGTCCGGCAACCTTTGCCGCTGCACCGGCTACCACAAGATATTCGAAGCCATCGAGCGGGCCGCCGACAACGGGGAGACTGGATCGTGACCACACGATCCACGGTCCTCGGCGGCCACGATCGGCGCCCAGACGCTGACGGAAAGGCACGTGGCCAGACGCGGTACGTGGCAGACCTGCCGCCGCCAGGGACGCTGTACGCCGCCCTCGTCACGTCCACCATCGCCTCCGGCACTGTGCACAGTGTCGATCTCGCAACGGCGCGCCAGCTCCCTGGTGTGCGTGCCGTGCTCAGTGCATCCGACATCCCGGGCACGAACTCGGTAGGGGTGATCTTCGCAGACCAGCCGCTGCTCGTGGTCGACCGCATCCGCATGGTCGGTGATCGCATCGCTCTGCTCGCCGCCGACACCCCGGAGATCGCCGCCGAGGCCGCAGCACTCATCTCGGTCGAGACCACTCCGTTGGGCGCCGTCCACGACCCGGAAGCAGCGCTTGACGAGGGTGCGGCACTGGTGCACGAGGACGGCAACCTGATCCATACGTTCACCGTCCGCCGCGGACCGGAGCCCGATCGGGCGACAGCGGCCGCCGTAATCGAGGCTACCTATCACGTTGGCGGACAGGAGCACGCGTACCTGGAGCCACAAGGGGTCCTGGCCGTCCCCGAGCCGGCGGACGGGATGACGATCCACGTCTCCTGCCAGTGCCCCTTTTACGTGCAGCACGCCGTCGCGCGCGCGCTCGGCTGTCCGCTGGCCAAGGTGCGCGTTCAGCAGACTCCCACCGGCGGAGCCTTCGGCGGCAAGGAGGACTACCCCTCCGAGCCCGCCGCCTGTGCCGCCCTGCTCGCACACCACACCCGACGCCCGGTCCAGCTCGTGCTCACGCGCGAGCACGACATGCAGCTGTCGACCAAGCGTCATGCCGTTGTCGTCCGCCACCGGTGGGGCGCGGATGTCGACGGACGGCTCCTGTTTGCAGAGGTCGAAGCGCTGTTCGACGCGGGCGCGTACGCCGGCCTGTCCACAGTCGTGGCGGAGCGGGCCAACGTCTCGTGCGTCGGGCCGTACCACGTCCCGTCGGTGCGTGTCGATACCAAGGTGCTCTACACGAACAACCTGTTCGGCGGAGCGTTCCGGGGCTTCGGCGCGCCCCAGGTCACCTGGGCTGCCGAGGCCACCATGGACCGTCTCGCCGCAGCGCTCGAGATCGACCCGCTCGAGCTGCGCCGCCGCAACCTGCTGGACGACACGCGTCGTGTCACCATCACCGGCCAGGCGCTCGAAGGTCCGATTCTTGCTCGTCCCTGCCTTGACGCTGCAGCGGCTCTGGCCGGCTGGAACGGCACCCGCATCGAGCCCGCTCAGCGCGGCCACTGGCGGGAAGGGGTGGGCGCCGCCATCGCCATGTACGGCTGCAACCTCCACCATGGAGGCCAGCGCCTGGACCGCTCCTCGGCCGTGGTCATCCTGCAACCGGACGGATCGCTCATCGTGCGCGTGGGCCTCACCGAGATGGGCCAGGGAAACCTTGTCGCCGTCCGCGCTGTGGCGGCCAACGCGCTGCGTGTGCCGGTCGAGTCGGTGGAGGTGTGGATGCCGGACACCACCACCGTCGCCGACTCCGGTCCGACGGTGGCCTCACGGGGCGTCCACGCCTCCGGCCTGGCGGTTCTCGACGCGATCTCGGACCTCCGCCGTCGCCTCGACCCGGTGGCGGCCGAGCTGCTCGGTTGCGCGGCCGATCGCGTCGAGCTGACCTTCGCGGGCTACAGAGACTCGGACGGTGGTGCGCCCATCGCGATGAACGAGGCTGCGGCGGCGCTGTACGGTCGCCGGATCAACCCCGTGGGATGCGGCTGGTGGCGTTCCCGGCCACGCAGCTACGACCCCGTCACCGGGACCGG
>CAZEJK010000256.1:0-7315 GCA_964512045.1 uncultured Thermoanaerobaculia bacterium | reverse complement strand
GGCGCGGGACCGGCAGCTTCGGAGCATCACTTTGGTTGCGGCCCGCGGCCGCGTTAGACCGGCACCACCCCGCGGATCTCCGGAAGCACCTCCCGGAGACGGCGCTCCACGCCTTCCTTGAGCGTCATGGACGCGGACGGGCAGCCGGAGCAGGCCCCCTGCAGATGGACCCGAACCCAGCCGTTCTCGTACCCGGCGAACGTGATATCGCCACCGTCGCGCTGCACGTACGGACGGATCTCGTCGAGCACAGCAACCACCTGGCGCTCCACCTCGGAGGTCGGCTGCTGCGTCTGCGCGCTCTTGTCGACAGCGGGCTCACCGCTGGCCACGTGCTCACGAATCGCTGTTCCCACCCTGTAGGCCAGCTCAGACCACTCGGCCTCCGGCGCCTTGCCCACGGTCACCATGCTGCCGGTGACAAACAGGCTCATGACGTCTCCGAGCTCGAAGACCCGGAGTGCCAGTGGCGATCCGGCGGCGGCTTCCCGCGAAGCGAAGTACGCGCTGCCGTCCAGCACCTGCCGGTCCACCGTGAACTTGAAGCTGTGTGGGTTCGGCGTCGGCGATGCCATGATCCGGATCTCTTCGGGCTGAGTCATGCGGCCTCCTCCGTGTCGCCAGATCGCTCGGCGACTGCACTCAGCACAACAGGTCTGCGAGCCCTGACAATCCGCGCCACCCCTCAGCCACCGGGCGCTGGCTTGTGATCAGGATCCGGACGGTACTGCGGGTACGGCTTCAAAGCTCCGTGGAGGTCCGACACGCGGATGGTCAGGACCTGCCCCTCAGGCGTGGTCTCGATCCATCGCTGAACCTTCTGGAGGAAGCGCCGCCGTTCCTGCTCCGTCATCTCCAGCTGCTGCTCGCTTGCAAAGGCGTCCAGCTTCGCGACGGTATCTGGAGACAGCTCACGACGCCCCTGAAACTCCTGGAAGCACGGCTCCGTCTCGCTGTCCTTGAGCACCAGCCCCGCGCCGGCACGACGGGTCCCACCGGTCTTCTGGCCCTCGGGAGGCCGCACCACATCAACCCGCTGCCCGGCGGGGCCTTGTGCGATCGCACCCTCCGCTGTCGGGCTCTCAGAAGGCGGCGGCTGTGCCGACCGCGAGCCGGGGGCCGGCGTCCGCGATGGCGGGCTCGCTTCCGGCTCCGGTGCGGGCGGCGCTGACCCTTCTACCGGAGCGTTTGCGGCTAGAATCTCGTCGATGCACGCTCGGGCACGCGCCAGCGCCTGCCGTATCTCAACGAGGGTTGCTCGTGACTGCGAGTCCACCGACGAGGTGGTACACCCGCACAGAAACGACTGGAGCGCCGAGGCATACCGCTGGGCGCGCTCGATCTCGGACCTCGGAACCTGCGGTCGTGAACTTCCCATGGCGGCAGCGTACCATGCTCCAGAGCCGGCGGCGTGTGGCGCGCGGCGCCGCGCTGGATTCGCCCGGCTCTATGGTATCCTGACGTCAGGAGGCAGCCGGCTGTGACTGTGGATCCGCTCTATCTGGAGATTCTCGTGTGCCCGAAGACTCGCGGTCCACTGGAGGTCGTGGACCTCCCCGTAGAGGTTCAGAACGAGCTGGTCGAACGGTTCCGTGAGCAGTTCCGGGACGAGGAGCCCGAGGTCCTGCAAGGCCTGTACAGCCGCGAAGCTCGGCTCGTCTACCCGGTGGTGTCCGGGATCCCGGTCATGCTGCTCGAGCACGCCATGCCGGCGGAGCGGATCGGGCTGTAGACACGCTCACGAGCAACCGACTCCGCACACCAAACCCACCTCCAGTGCAGCGAACACGTCACAGCTGCAGGTCAAGCGCCTGAGCCAGGACCCACCGCGCCTGAGCCCGCGTCAGGTACTTCCAGAACGGCCAGCCAGCGATGTGGATATCACAGTGGAGGTGGGCGCCCCAGTCGCTACCGACCGTCGCCGCATTGGTCCCCGAGTTGCCGACCCAGCCGAGAAGCTCACCAGCCGCCACGTCCGACCCCACCGTAAGGCGCTCGCGTACTCCCGAGAGGTGCGAGTAGCGAACGGTCACCGCACCCGTCGAACGGACAACGACGCTCCGGCCGTGCATCCGGTCGAGGATCCAATCCGGCGTATGTGCATGATGGCGCGCCTCCTCCAGGAGCGCGTCGCGCTCGGCTCGGCCGATCTCCTGATACGTGTGATCCGCACGCACCACCACACCCGCCGTCATGGACAGGACTGGCGTCCCACCCTCCAGCGGCTTGCCATCGGTCCGTTGAAAGAAGTCGAACCCCTCGTGCACGCCGGACCGGTAGTCACGCGAGGCGCCCGGAAGCCAGCGACCGCGCCGAGGTGGCGCCGCACCATCGATCGGAGACTGCAACCTCTCCAGATGACGCGCCACCTGCCGCGCGCTCATCCGCTCCAACGAGGGCCGCCGGGGTCGCAGCACCGAGATCCTGGCCGGCGTCACGACGTCGAGCTGCAGCCGCCTTCCGTCCGATAGTGCTCCCGGCCACAGCGCACCGAGCACCCACTCCAGAGGCAGCGCCGGTTCTCCGTCCACCACGACCGGAGACCGCGTGACCGGAACGGCTCGACCTGAGCACTCCAGCGCCGGAACGCCGACGATGGCACGGCACCGGCGCGCACCAATCCGAAGCTCGAGGCGTTGGTGCACTGGCTCCAGGCTCCACTCACCATCCACCGCACGACAGAACGGCCGGACCGGAGCATGCGGGGCACCGCCAACCTCAACCAGTGGAACCGAGCGGCGCTCGATGCGTCGCTGCAGGTCCGTGGCAGCGGCTACCGCGGCACCGAGCCCCAGCAACAGCGCCGCAGCGCGAACCCCTCTAGCCCAGACCGAGGCGGCCTCCATCGTAGGTCCCTTCGGTCACCTGACGGCACCACGCCTCGTTGTCGAGGTACCACAGCACGGTCGACTCGAGCCCTTCGGCGAAGCTGAGCTGCGGACGCCAGCCGATCTCCGCCTCGACCCGGTGCGCATCGATGGCGTACCGCCGATCGTGGCCGGGACGATCCTCGACAAACGTGATCAGATCCCTCCGGCTCGACCCGTCGGCCCTCGGCCTGACGGCATCGACCGCGTCGCAGATCTGCTCGACAACCCGGAGGTTGGTCTGCTCGTTCCATCCGCCCACGTTGTACGTCCGCCCCGGCTCACCGCCGCGCACCACCATATCGACGGCGAGGCAGTGGTCCGTCACGAACAGCCAGTCGCGCACGTTGCCACCATCGCCGTAGACCGGCAGCGGCCGCTCCTCGATCGCGTTGCGGATCATCAGGGGGATCAGCTTCTCCGGGTACTGGTACGGACCGTAGTTGTTCGAGCAGTTCGACAACGTCACCGGCACGCCGAACGTGCGATGCCAGGAGCGCACCAGGTGATCCGACGCCGCCTTGGACGCCGAGTACGGGCTCGACGGATCGTACGGCGTGTCCTCCCGGAACAGGCCGTCCGCGCCGAGCGAACCGTACACCTCGTCGGTGGAGATGTGGTGGAAGCGGACGTCGTCCCGCCGGCCCCAGATCGCACGGGCCGCCTCGAGCAGCACCGCTGTGCCGCGGATGTTGGTGTCGACAAACTCCAGCGGACCGTCGATCGAGCGGTCCACGTGGCTCTCGGCCGCGAAGTGCACCACCGTGTCCACCTGCCAGCTCTCCATCAGCTGTCGCATGCGAGGTGCATCGCAGATGTCGGCGTGCTCGAAGGCGTAGCGCGATCCGTACAGCTCGCTCACCCCCACCAGGCTGGCCGTGTGACCGGCATAGGTCAGCTTGTCGACATTGACCACCCGAACGTCACGATCGCTCGCAAGCAGGTAGCGGACGAAGTTGCAACCGATGAAGCCTGCGCCGCCGGTGACAAGCACGTTGCGTGGCGTGTGCTGGGCCATCATCGAGGCTCCGGAAGGTCAGCGTCTGCCATGGCATGAAGCCGTGGCAGCCTCGCGTCCTTGTCGCTGAGGATCGGCTCGACATCGTCGACGGGCCATCGGATGCCGATGTCCGGATCGCTCCAGAGCACACCCCGCTCCTGGGAGGGCTCATAGAAGTCGGAGCACTTGTACTGGAACTCGGCAACGTCACTGAGCACCAGGTAGCCGTGTGCAAATCCCTCGGGAACGTACATCTGCAGGAAGCTGTCCGCACTCAGCTCCGCTCCGAACCAGCGCCCGAATGTGGCGCTGCCCCGGCGAACATCAACGACGACATCAAACACCCGTCCAACAGTGACGCGGACCAGCTTCGCCTGAGGCCGACCGAGCTGGTAGTGCAGACCCCTGAGCACGCCCCGGCCGGAACGCGCGTGGTTATCCTGAACGAACTCCGTGGTGATTCCGAGGTCCGCCATGGTGCGCCGGTTGTACGACTCCACGAAGAAGCCCCGATGGTCCGAGTACACCCGCGGCTCGAGCAACCAGACACCCTCCAGGCTGGTCTCATGACGCTCCACGAACGACCTCCTGCCCGCTCTCCACCAGACTCTTCAGGAACTGTCCGTACGCCGTCCCGGCCAACCGTTGCGCCTCGGCCAACACCTCCGTGTCGCCGATCCACCCGTTGTGCCAGGCGATCTCCTCGAGGCAGCCGATCTTGAGCCCCTGGCGCTCCTCGATCGCCGCGATGAACGTCGCCGCATCCAGCAGGCTGCGCGGTGTCCCGGCGTCGAGCCACGCGACGCCTCGGCCGAGCACGCCGACGTCGAGCTCGCCGCGCTCGAGATAGATCCGGTTCAAATCGGTGATCTCGAGCTCACCCCGGGCACTGGGCCGCAGCCCGGCCGCCAGCTCACAGACATCCGGTCCGTAGAAGTACAGGCCGGGCACAGCGTACGAGCTCCGCGGTCTGGCGGGCTTCTCCTCGAGGCTGACCGCCCGGCCGTCGGCGTCGAACTCCACCACTCCGTAGCGCTCGGGATCACTCACCCGGTAGGCGAAGATCCGCGCGCCGGTGGTCACTGCGGCCACCGACTCGCGCAGCAGACCCGACACGCCGTGACCGAACAGGATGTTGTCGCCCAGCACCAGGGCGCCAGGCTGTCCATCGAGAAAGTCGCGACCGAGCAGGAACGCCTGTGCCAGGCCCTCCGGTCGTGGCTGCTCACAGTATGCGAAGCGCATCCCGAGGCGCGAGCCGTCACCGAGGAGATCCCGAAACGATGGCAGGTCTCTGGGCGTCGAGATCACCAGCACCTCACGGATCCCCGCCAGCATCAACAGGCTGATCGGGTAGTACACCATCGGCTTGTCATGGACAGGCAAGAGCTGCTTGCTGACCACCCGGGTGACCGGATGCAGCCGTGAGCCGGCGCCTCCTGCGAGCACGATACCTTTCATCAACCGGCCTCCCACTCCGAGCGGCGTGATTGTAGCAGGGACACGTAGGGCCTCCAGCTCGGCGCCTGGAGGCGCCTCAAGGAGCCGTGCGGCGTCCGACCACGAACGTATAGCCGTAGTACGCGCCGTGCTCTCGGTACAGCTCGATCTCCTCCGCCGCTTCGGCGAGCACCTCCTGCGCCACATCGTCGTTGGCGTAGTCCCTGCGCAGGAGAGCGATCCGCTCGGACATCGGCGTGTAGAACGCATCCCACCAGTCGCTCGGCGGCAGCACGAACGAGCCGCACAGCTCGAAGCCACAGCGGGTCACCGTGTCCAGCAGCGCCTCGACCGTATCGATGTCAGGGTACTCCTCCTGCCAGCAGCGGCGCACCGGCTCCGGAGGATCAGATCGCAACCAGGTGGCCTCGGTCAGCGCCACAACACCCCCTGGCCGCAACCACTCTCGCCACTGCTCGAGCGCCGTCTCGACACCGACGAAGTACGCCGCACCCTCGCACCACAGCAGGTCGACCGAGCCCTCCGGCACATCGAGCGCCGACATATCACCGCAGATCAGCTCGACCCGGTCCGCCATGCCGCGCTCCGCCAGCTGCCGCTCGAGCTGATCCAGAAACGGCCGGTGGAGCTCCACGGCCCGGATCGACGCCGACGGCAGCGCCTCGGCCAGCGCGACCGTCTGCGCGCCCGGCCCGCAGCCGAGGTCGAGCACCACCGGCGCCTCCGGTAGCGGTCTGGCCAGCTCCAATGCGCGAAGTGTGGACGCGGTGCTTCCCGGCCCACCCCGGGGCAACCCCTCGTACAGCTCGAAGAAGACGGCCCGCTGGCGGTCATCGTTGAGGTCCATCGAACCCTCCGGGCTCGCACCATAGCACCTTCGGTCCACCGCGCGGTTGGCGACCGACTCTGCGACAATCAGCACGAGGAGGCGACGATGACGCGTGTGCTGGACGACCTGATCACGTTGCTCGAGCTCGAGAAGATCGAGGACACCATCTTCCGCGGTCAGAGCCAGGACCTCGGGTTCGGTGCGGTTTTCGGTGGACAGGTGCTCGGTCAGGCGCTGTCAGCAGCGCGCCAGACCGTCCCGGACGAGCGCACGGTTCACTCGTTCCATGCATACTTCCTCAGGCCGGGCGACCCGAAGCGGCCGATCGTGTACGACGTCGAGCGGACCCGAGACGGCGGCAGCTTCACCACTCGCCGCGTGAAGGCGATCCAGCGCGGCAAGGCGATCCTGTTCATGGGCGCGTCGTTCCAAGGGACCGAGCCAGGCTTCGACCATGCCAGCACGATGCCGGAGGTTCCCTCGCCGGACCGGCTTCCCTCCGAGCGTGAGCTCGCCGAACGCTGGCAGCACCTGATCCCGAAGCCGATGCGTTCTCTCTTCGTGTGTCAGACGCCGATCGAGATCCGGCCCGTCCAGGTCAACGATCCCGCCGATCCGCAGCCTATGCACCCCCGTCGCCAGGTCTGGCTCCGCGCCAACGGTCACGTCCCCGACGATCCGCGAGTACACCGCTACCTGCTGGCGTACGCGTCGGACTTCAACTTTCTGGTCACGGCGCTGCAGCCGCACGGAAAGATCTTCTGGGATCCCACCCTTCAGCTCGCCTCGATCGACCATGCCATGTGGTTCCATCGCCCGTTCCGGTTCGACGACTGGCTGCTGTACGACGTCGACAGCCCATCGGCGGCCGCCGCCCGCGGCCTCGTTCGCGGCCAGCTGTTCACCCGCGACGGCCTGCTGGTGGCCTCGACCGCGCAGGAAGGGCTGATGCGCGAGCGCAATCCGTGATGCGCGACCGCCACGAGAGCCCGGTCGACCCGATTGCCGGCGCCAGTCCCGGCCCCGGCCCTGAGCCCGGCAGCCGGATCCCGGCCATCCCGTCCCCCGGCGGATGCTTCGAACTTCCGAAGATACGGGATGTTTGAGCCGCCAACGCGGCCGCGGGCCGCAACCAAAGTGATGCTCCGAAGGTGCCGG
>CAZEJK010000255.1:0-7323 GCA_964512045.1 uncultured Thermoanaerobaculia bacterium | reverse complement strand
TGAGCATCGCCAGCGGCAGCATCACCTTCCACGCCAGCCCCAGGAGCTGGTCGTACCGCGGTCGCGGCAAGGCGGCGCGCAGCAGGACGAACAGGCCGACGAGCAGCGCGGTCTTGAGCCCGAACCACACCGCCGGCGGCAGCCACGGTCCGAGCCAGCCGCCGAAGAACAGGGTCGTCACCAGCGCCGACACGAGGGTCACCCCGACGTACTCGCCGACGAAGAACATGCCGAACTTCATCCCCGAGTACTCGGCGTGGTAGCCGGCGATCAGCTCGCTCTCCGCCTCGGGGAGATCGAACGGCAGCCGATGGCTCTCCGCCACCCCGGCGATCAGGAACAGCACGAAGCCGACGAGCTGCGGGCCGACGAACCACATCCCTCGCTGCGCCTCGACGATCTCGCGCAGATCGAGCGAGCCCGCCATCGCCACGACACCCATCAACGACAGCCCGAGGAACACCTCGTAGCTCAACGCCTGGGCGGCGCCGCGGAGCCCTCCGAGGAGCGAGTAGCGGCTGTTCGACGACCAGCCGGCGAGCACCACGCTCCACACCGACAGCGCGAACATCGCGAGCACGAACAGCACCCCGACCGACATGGTCGCCACCGACCAGCCCGGGGCGAACGGGATCACCGCGAACGACAGAAGGGCCGCCGCCAGGGCCACGGTCGGCGCCAGCACGAACACCGGCCGGTTGGCGAACGGCGGGATCCAGTCCTCCTTGAAGAAGATCTTGATCATGTCCGCGATGACCTGGAAGATCCCGAACGGGCCGACGCGGTTCGGGCCGTACCGGTCCTGCCACAGCCCGAGCAACCGGCGCTCGACCCAGATCAGGCCGGCGGCCGTTGTGAGGACGCCGAGGAGGACGGCGACAACCGGGAGCAGCGGATGCGGCCCGTTCATGACCGTCCTCCGATCACGCCCACCGCCGGCAGCGTCAGCGTCGGCACACCCGGCAGGCCCTCCGGAACCATCACGACGCCGCGCACCACGCCCTCGGAGACCTCGACCGGCAGCTCGACCACCGCCCCCGAAAGCTGCAACGTGAGCCGCTCGCCATCCTCGATGGACAGCCGGCGGGCATCGTCGACGGAGATCCGGAAGCGAGCCTCCGGTATCCGCTCGGCAACGCCAGGCGCGAGCGCACTGAGCTCCTCGGAACCGAAGCAGGCGTGGCGGGCAACGGCCACGAGGCGATCGTCTCCGAGATCAGGCCGCTCCGGCGGGTCCGGGTAGACCGGCGCCACGCCGGTATCCGGCTCGATCAGACGCACCCCGGCGTGGTCGTTGGACAGGGGCCCGGCGATCTCCTCCTGAAGCCGGTTCAGCGCCTGCTCCGAGCTCCAACCCGGCGAGCGGTAGTGGTGTACCAGCGCGGCCGGCGGCTGCTGCCGGGAGCCTTCCATCGACGCCACGAACGGACCGTCGGGGTCCTCGGTTGGCGGCTGCGGCCGGCGCACATCGTCACCCGCGTCGATCGCGGTTCGGCCCGAGAACCTCTGCGGCTGCCGCGGCAGACGGGCCGCGGTCTGCCGGTAGCTGGCGCCGGGGGCGCTATCGACGACTGCCGCGAGATCCTCGCGGTCACCGGCCAGCTCTGCAAGCACGTCGTCGAGGCCTTTCCAGCCGGCTCCCCGACCGAGCTGATGGGACAGCGCGTCGATCCAGCGCCAGCCGCTGCGCACCTCGTCTGGCGGATCGAGCACGCGGTACGACCTCTGCGCCCGACCCTCGGCGTTCACGTATGTGCCTCCAGCCTCTGCGAAGCTGGCCAACGGCAGCACCACGTCCGCAGCATCGGTCGTGGTCGTCCGCAGCAGATCGATGGCGACGGTCGCGCGGGCGTTCGTCTGTAGCTGCTCCACCTCCGCCGGACCGGTCCGTCGCCCGAGATCGTTGCCGAGCACGATGAGACCGACCGCCGCTCCTGAGGATGCCTCCCCGGCAACCTCGTCCAGCGAGCGTCCGCCGAGCAGCATCAGCCCGACCGTGTTGCACTCTCGAGCCGTGATCATGAGCCGGGACGGACGGCCCGCAACCCTCAGGGCGCCGGCCACCGCGGCCGCGGCTCGCAGCACCTCCGTCCCGCACGCCGGTCCAGCCACCACCACCGGACGCTCGGCATCGCGGAGGCCGCGGGCGATCTCCTCTCCCAGCGCAACCACGGCGTCGTCCACATCAGCCGGCGGCGAGGCGGCAGGATCGAGGTGGGCCGCCGCGACGAGCGCGATCTGCACCATCTCCGCCGGAGCTGCGCGGTGAGCCCGGCGCACGCCGTCATCCAGCTTGGTTGCGTCGGGCGTCACGTTGTACACCGCGCCTCGCTGACCCGCCGAGGCGTCGCGCACCGCCGCGTCGTGCCACAGGCCGACCCCGGCGCGCTTGGCTGCAGCGGCCTCCGGCGCCCGTCGCGCCGCCCGGCGCACCGCCAGCGCGGCGCGCGGTGCGCTCTGGGTCAGGTCCTCGCCGAGCACCAGCACCGCGTCCGCGCGCTCCAGGTCGCCCACCGAGGCTGGCGGCGCCGGCCCGGCCAACACGAGCTGAACCGCTGTCCGTGCCAGCTCGTGGTCGGCGGCGGCGAGACCAGAGGAGAACCGCTCGGAGCCGACGAGCTGCGCGAGCGCGAAGTTGTCCTCCAGCGAGGCCCGGGGCGAGCCGATGCCGATCAGGCGATCGCAGCCGACCAGCCTCTCCGCCGCCGCTGCGAGCGCATCGCGAACGCTCACCGCAGCCGTCTCATGGTCGCCCTGCACGGATGGCACGGTCAGGCGCCGCTCGAGGTTGGCGTGCTCGTAGCCGAACCGGCCGCGGTCGCACAGGAAGTAGCCGTTGACATCGTGATGGTAGCGGTTGAGGATCCGGCGCACCGTGCCGTAGCGGGCGCCGACGATCGTGTTGCACCCCAGCGAGCAGTGGACGCACACCGACGGCGCCGTCTCCAGGTCCCACTTGCGGGTGTAGTGGCGTCGCAAGGTCTTGTCGGTGAACACCCCGGTCGGGCACACCTCGACCAGATTGCCGGAGAGCTCGCTCTCCAACGGCCCGTCCTCGAACCGGCCGAAGTAGACCGCGTCGTGGCTACCGAACACGTCCAGATCGTGGCCGCCGGCGTAGTCACGGTAGAAGCGGACGCACCGGTAGCACTGGATGCACCGGTTCATCTCGTGGAAGATGAACGGCCCCAGATCCTGGTTGCGATAGGTCCGCTTCCGAAATCTCGTCCGACGGTAAGCATGCCCGGTCATGACCGTCATATCCTGCAGATGACACTCCCCACCTTCATCGCAGACCGGGCAGTCGTGCGGGTGGTTGAGCATCAGCCACTCGATCACGCAAGTGCGCATCTCCTGCGCCGCCGCCGCCTCGATCGACACCCGCTGCCCATCGGCGACCGGCGTCATGCACGCCATCACCAGCTCACCCGTGGAGTCGTTCTCGTCCCTGAAGGTCACCACGGCGCACTGGCGGCATGCCCCCACCGAGCCGAGGGCCGGATGCCAGCAGAAGTACGGCAGGTCGTAGCCGGCCTCGAGCAACGCGTGGAGCAGGTTGGCCCCATCGGACACCTCGATCGGCGTCCCGTCGACGACGATCCGTGCCATCAGCTCCCCCCCTCGCGGTACGGACAGCGGTGCTCGCGGACATGACGCTCGAAGTCGTCCCGGAAGTGCTTCAGGGCGCTCTCCAACGGCTCCACCGCACCCGGGGCGAGCATGCAGAACGTCCCGCCCGGCCCGAGCAGTCGCGCCTGCTGGTCGAGAAGCTCGATGTCCTCGGCGCAGCCCTCGCCGCGCTCGAGTGCGCCAAGCACCCGCGCGATCCACGGCAGGCCCTCGCGGCACGGAGTACACCAGCCGCACGACTCCTGGGCGAAGAACCGTTCGAGATTGCGCACCATCCCCACCGGGCAGGTCCGGTCGTCGAGCACGATCAAGGTGCCCGTGCCGAGCCGCCCGCCAGCGGCCTCCACCGAGGCGAAGTCGAGCTTGATGTCGAGATGATCGACGGTAAGGAAGTCCGTCGAGGCCCCACCCGGCAGCGCGCCGCGGAACCGGTAGCCGTCCGCCATGCCGCCGGCGTGCTCCTCGATCACCTCTCTCATGGTGGTCCCCAGCGGCAGCTCCCACGCACCGGGGCGGGCGAGATGACCGCTCGCTCCGTAGATCTTGGTCCCGCCGTCGTCCGAGTCCGCGAGGTCGAGAAACCACTCCGCGCCCCGCCCGACGATGTGCGGGACGTTGCACAGGGTCTCCACGTTGTTGACCACCGTCGGCCGTCCCCACAGGCCGACCACGGTCGGGAACGGCGGCTTGGTGCGCGGGATACCGCGACCCCCTTCCAGCGCGTTGAGAAGCGCCGTCTCCTCGCCACAGATGTACCGGCCCGCCGAGGTGTGCAGATGAACCTCGAGATCGTAGCCGCTGGAGAGGATGTTGCGTCCCAGCAGGCCCGCTTCGCGCGCCTCGGCGATGGCGCGGGTCAGCTGACGCTCGCTCTCCTTGTACGCCCAGCGCAGGAAGATGTACGCGACCTGGGCCGAGATGGCGTACGCGGCGAGAATCGTGCCCTCGATCAGCTGGTGTGGATCGCCTTCCATCAGCAGCCGGTCCTTGAACGTCCCGGGCTCCATCTCGTCGGCGTTGACCACCAGGTAGCGCGGGCCGGGGTCATCGGCCACCGGCGGCATGAACTTCCACTTCATCCCCGCCGGGAACCCGGCGCCGCCGCGGCCGCGCAGGCGCGCCCGGTCCACCTCGTCGCGCACGTCGTCCGGAGACATCGAGGACAGAGCCTTGCGCACCGCCTGGTACCCGCCGGCGCGCTCGTAGCCCGCCTGGTCCAACGGCCCCTGGCCGGCAACAATGTTGCGGGTCAGCGGTCGCTCGCTCATGGCGTCTCCTCGGGCGTCGCGTAGCGACCGAGAAGCTCGGGCACGTCGCCAGGCGTCACCGGACCGTACAGGTCGTTGTCGATCATCAGCGCCGGCGCCCGGTCGCACGCGCCCAGGCAGGGCACGGGCAGAAGCGTGAAGCGACCGTCCGCGGTGGTCTCGCCGAACGAGATGCCGAGGTGGCGGGACAGCGCATCGCGCACGGCTTCGTACCCGAGAACCCAGCAGCTGACGCTGTCGCAGAGCAGAATCACGTGCTCACCCACCGGCCTCCGGAAGATCAAGTTGTAAAACGTCGCCAGGTTCTCGAGATCGGCAGGGCTCAGCTCCAGCAGCTCCGCCACCGCAACCAGCGCCTCGTCCGAGACCCACCCGCGCTCCGCCTGCACGGTCTTGAGCGCCTCGACTGCCGCCGCCCGTGCCTCCGGGTAGTGGGCCACGACCTCCGAGATGGTGTGCCGCTCGCGCTCGGAGAGGGGCGCTCGAGCACTCATCGGTCCACATCCGCGAGCACGTAGTCGATCGACCCCAGGACGGCCAGCACGTCGGCCACCGAGTGGCCCCGGCACATCAGGGAGAGCATCTGCAGGTGTGGGAACGACGGCGTCCGAATGCGCACCCGGTACGCCGAGGTGTCGCCGTCCGAGGTCAGCCAGTAGCCGTTCCAGCCCTTGCTCGCCTCCACCTCGCCGAGCGCCTCCCCGGGAGGGATCACCGGTCCCCACGACACGCCCAAAAAGTGGGTGATCAGGGTCTCGATATCGTGCATGGTGCGATCACGGATCGGAGGCGTGGCCAGTGGGTGGCGGGATTTGACGTCGCCCGAGGGCATCCGCTCGACGCACTGCCGTACGATGCGCAGGCTCTGCCGGATCTCCTCGTGGCGGACGAGCGCCCGCGCGTAGCAGTCTCCGTCCGCTGCCGTCGGCACCTCGAAGTCGAACGTCTCGTAGCCCGAGTACGGCCTCGTCTTCCTGAGATCCCACTCGAGGCCGCACGCCCGCAGCATCGGGCCGCTCATCCCCCAGTCCAGCGCTTCATCGAGGGTGCACGCGCCGATACCGACGGTGCGTTGCTTGAAGATCGCGTTGTCCAGCACCATCCGCCGATACTCCGGCAGGTGCTGCTCCATCCGCTCGATGAACCCGGTGACCAGCTCCTGCCAACCATCCGGAAGATCCTGGGCCACGCCACCGATCCGGAACCAGTTGGGGTGCATCCGGTCGCCGCAGATCGCCGAGGTCACGTCGAACGCCGCCTCGCGATCGTTGAACATGTAAAACACCGGCGACATCGCACCGAGATCCTGCGCAAACGTCCCGTACCACACCAGGTGCGAGATCACCCGAAACAGCTCACACAGCATCACCCGGATGACCTGCGCTCGCTCCGGGACCTCGATCTCCCCGAGCCGCTCCACCGCCAGCACGTACGGCAGGTTGTTGAGCACGCCGCCGAGGTAGTCGATCCGATCCGTGTACGGGATATAGGTGTGCCAGCTCTGGCGCTCGCCCATCTTCTCGGCGCCGCGGTGGTGGTAGCCGATATCCGGAACCACCGCTCGCACCTCCTCGCCATCCAGCTGGAGCACAACGCGCAGCACACCGTGCGTCCCGGGATGCTGCGGGCCGAGGTTGAGGTACAGGTGGTCTGCTCCTTCGGCGGGGTCCAGCCCCCACGACTCCGGGTCGAACCGTAACGCCTCCTGCTCGGCGTCCTGGCGCTCCGGCGGCAGCTCGAACGGGGCCATCTCCGTGGCCCTGGCGGGATGGCTCTTGAGCAGCGGATGGCCTTCCCAGGTCGGCGGCAACAGGATCCGCCGGAGGTTCGGATGACCGGTGAAGCGGATTCCGAACAGGTCCCACGCCTCACGCTCGTACCAGTCCGCCGCCGGCCAGAGTCCGGTGACGGTGGGCGCCTCTGGCCGGTCGAACGGGAGGGCGACCTTGACACGGACGTCCGCGTTCCGTTCCACCGAACGCAGGTGGTAGACCAGGCTGAGGTCCGAAGCCGGGAGGTCGGGCCGACGGCGTTGACGCTCGCGCTCGTCCACGGCTGTGAGGTCGTACAGCGTTCGGAACGGCTGCTCGACCGAGCTTCGCAGGTGCTCGAGCACGTCGCTCACGCGGTCGGCGGCGACCCAGGCGGTCGGCACCCCGTCCACCGGCTCTTCGAGCGCGGCCAGCTGATCGGCGTCCACCAGCTCGGCGAGATGTCCAGCCATCAGCGAACCCGATCCGGCGGTGTCAGATCCCGCATCGCGACACGCTCGGCGTGCTTGCGGTCACGCTGGCTGGGGCCCTGGGGTCGCTCGACACGCTGCTCGCCGACAGCCCAGCTCAGCGGACGCTTCTCGGAGCCGACCGCATCCTGAAGGAGCACGAGCCCTTCCATGAACGCTTCGGGACGCGGCGGACACCCGGGA
>CAZEJK010000254.1:0-7367 GCA_964512045.1 uncultured Thermoanaerobaculia bacterium | reverse complement strand
GCCACAATCCGGATCGCGGCGCTCCTCTCGTTGTGGAAGCCGGCGTCTCGCCGGCTGGGGGTGCGGGTGGGTCTGCGCTGACGAGCCCTGCCGGCTCCGGAGTGGTCGCAGACCCGTCGACTCGTGCTCAGCGAGCCGAGCGGGCGTTCCCCATGCCCAAAACCGCCAGCACGGCCCTGTGAACGCTCGACCAGCTCGCATGGCTCGGATCGATGAGCTCGAAGTGGCCGGCGTCCGCAACCTCGATGAGCTGGACCGGTGCATCCGGGCGGCTGGCAGCGTAGCGCTCGGCTTGGGAGCGCGGCACGATCGGGTCGCGGCCGCCGACGACGAGCATCTCAGGCACACCCGAGGGTGGCATGACAATGGGTGAGCTCCGCGCCACTCGGTCGGGGTGATCTGCCGGGTCACCGCCGAGCAGACCAGGCACCGCTGATCCGCACCCCTCGGGCGAGGCGTACGCTGCCAGGTCGGTGATGCCGGCAAGTGCGACGGCTCCGCGAAAGCGCAGCGGATCGGCGCCGCGCAGCGGGTCGGCGGGGTCGAGCGCATGCCGGGCGGCAGCCCACAAGGCCAGGTGACCGCCTGCCGAGTGGCCCAGCACCACAGCGCGTTCGAGGTCCAGCGGGTAGCGTACCAACATATCGCGCAGGAAGTCGGCCGCAGCGGCAACGTCGGCGAACGTGCCCGGCCAGCCGCCTCCGACATCTCCCACCCGGCGATACTCGACGCTCCAGGTGGCGACGCCGGCCGAGGCGAGCCGTGCGGCCAGGCCCGACATGTAGCCGAGGTCATACTCCGCCAGCCAGCAGCCACCGTGGATCACCATGACCACCGGGTACGGTCCTTCGCCATCCGGCAGACGCAGCTCCCCGAAGCTCAGCTTCTCGGGGCCGTAGCGAATCCGCTCATCCGGCTCCGGACGAGGCAGGGCGAGCGCCTCGTCAGTGGACATCAGCCGGCCGGGCGCCCTGGTCACGCTCAGTGCCACGGCGCCCAGAGCCATCACGACAGCAAGACTCTTCAACACTCTGACCCCCAGCCTCCCGGCAGGTCGCCGGGCCTTCCCCTCCGCCGCGGATGCCACAGCGCGGCGCGACGATGATAAGGTAGTTCCTGGCCACGTGAGATCGTCGAATCGGGGGCTCGATGAAGATCCTGGTGCTCAACTGCGGCTCGTCGTCGGTGAAGTTTCAGTTTCTCGACATGGATGGCGAGGAGGTGGTGGCCCGCGGCCAGGTGGAGAAGATCGGCTCCACCGGAGCGCTGCTCCGCTACGTCCGCGGTGAGGAGAGCGAGATCCGCGAGGTCGCGGAGGTCCCGAACCACGATGCCGCCATCGGCCTGGTCCTGTCCACTCTGATGCACCCCCGCGACGGCGTGATCTCCTCCAGGGAGGAGATCGACGGGATCGGGCATCGCGTGGTGCACGGCGGCGAGGACTTCTCCTCGTCGGTGCTTATCACGCCGGACGTCCGCGCTGCGATCGAGCGCTGCTGCCGGTTCGCGCCACTGCACAACCCGCACAACTTGAAGGGCATCGACGTCTGTGACCGCCTCCTCGAAGGAACTCCTCAGGTCGCGGTCTTCGACACCGCGTTCCACCAGACCATGCCGCCGGAGAGCTACCTGTACGCGATCCCGTACGGTCTGTACCGCAAGCTCGGGATCCGCCGGTACGGGTTTCACGGCACGTCCCATCAGTACGTCGCACACCGCGCCGCCGAGTCCCTCGGACGTGGGTTGGAGGAGCTGCGCCTGGTCACCTGCCATCTGGGCAACGGCGCCTCGGTCGCCGCGGTCAACCGGGGTCGCTCGATGGACACGTCGATGGGGTTCACTCCGCTGGAGGGCCTGATGATGGGCACTCGATCGGGGGACCTGGATCCTGCAGTGCTCCCGTACCTGATGCAGCGCGAGCAGCTGTCTCCCGGCGACGTGGAGACACTGCTCAACAAGCGCAGCGGCCTGCTGGGCGTGTCGGACGGCGCCAACGACATGCGCGAGGTCATCGATGCGATGGAGGCAGGCTCCGAGCAACACGCCATCGCCTTCGCGATGTTCTGCCACCGGGTCCGCAAGTACATCGGCGCCTACGCTGCAGTGCTGGAAGGGCTCGACGCCGTCGTCTTCACCGGCGGCATCGGCGAGAACTCTCCGGAGGTCCGCGAGCGCTGTCTGCGCGGCCTCGAGCACCTCGGCATCATTCTCGAGGCAGACGCGAACAGCAGTGGCGCCGAGAACATCTCATCGGGATCGACTCCCGCGCTGGTCATCCCAACAAACGAGGAGCTGGCGATCGCACGCGACACCGTGCTCGTGCTCGGCAGCGGTCTCGCAGAGGAGGCCACGGCATTGACGGAAAGGGCGATCGAGCGCGAGCTGGCCGCTCTGACCCGAGAGGAGGTCCGCGAGCTGGTCCTGCTGTGGGCGGCCGATCCGACCGCCGAGCTCGACGAGCTCAGTCACCGTCTCGAGTACACGATTCAACGGCCTATCAGCCCGAAAGCACTGCGCTGTCAGCTGGAGCGGCTCGGCCTGGTTGAACGGACCGGCGCCTGTGCCGACGCTGGCGCCGAGCCCTCCGAAGGAGGATGTGCATGACGCTGTCCCGTGACGAAACTGGTTGGGTGCTGGCCCGCTGCTGGCTGGCGGCCCTGGAGGAGACCGCTCGCGACTTCCACGGCACACAGCCGCGCGCATTCTGTGAGCGCGGCTACGAGCACGCCACCATGCGCTGGATCCAGGTGCTCGACGAGCAGTACGGGATCACCGTTCCCAAGGCGGAGACGGTCAAGGAAGCGATCGAGAACCATATCGACGTGGGCGTGCGCACTGGCCTGTTTCGCGACGCATCGCAGTTCGAGCTGACCCAGGTGAACCCGGCCCGCGTCGAGCTGAAGATCCTCGAGTGCCCGTACCGCTCCACCTGCGAGCAGCTCCTGAACTCGGGGTTCCAGATTCGCGATCTGACCTGCGCCCGGATCGGCGCGTTCCGCGCAGCAGCGGAGATCCTCTCCGGAATCCCGTGCAAGTATGAGGTCACCGGGTTCCGCACGGACGGTTGCTGCGAAGGGTACATCGAGCACCGGTAACGCCATGGACGCCGCATCCACCCCGCTCGCCGATCCGCTCGTCGCACTGAGGGAGTCCACCGACTGGCGCGAGCGCCGTCGCGCGGCGCTGGCCCTGGGTCGTCAGCTACCGACGGGGGCATACTCCGCTCTGATCGAGGCGCTCGGCGATCGCGACCCGGATGTCCGGCACGCCGTCGTGATCGCCCTGGGCAACCTCGGCGACGCGCGCGCCGTCGATGCCCTGTGCCGGCCGGTCCTCCTCGAGGATCCGTCTGTCAACATCCGCTGGGCCACGGTCCGCGCCGTCGGTCAGCTGGGCGACCTGTCCGCGTCGAGCTCGCTGTCGAAGGCGCTGGATGATCCTGACTGGGTCGTTCGCAACCAGGCACTGCTCGTCATGTCGGAGTTCATCCGCAGGATCCCCGGATCGATCGACGGCGAGCAGATCAAGAGCCTGATCCGGCTGCTGGTGATCACCGATGCCGAGGTGCACTCGCTGGTCGTTGAAGCGCTCGCGCGGCGCCGCACCCGCGGCCTCGACGAGATGATGGAGGCGCTCCAGGGGCCGAGCCACGTGGTCCGGTCCGGCGTCGCCGAGGCGCTCGGGCTGAGCCGCGACCCGCGTGCGGTGCCACCGCTCATCGAGGCCACCCACGACTCGTTCGGCTCGGTCCGGCGAGAGGCGTGCCGCGGCCTCGGCCGGCTCGGCGACGAACGGGCGGTGGAGCCGCTCATCGTCGCGTTGGGCGATGCCGACTCCGCCGTCATGCAAGCCGCCATCGACGCCCTCGTGGCGATCGGTCAGCCGGCCGCCGAGCCGCTGTGTGCCGCGCTCCGGCGCACGACGCCCAAGCTCCACCGTCGGAACATCATCCTGGCGCTCGGCGGGATCGGCGATCCGTGCGCGATCATCCCGTTGCTCAACAACCTCTCGAGCACCTACTACGTGGTCCGCTCGGCAACCATCACGGCGCTCTCGGCGTATGGCGACCAGGTGGTGGACGATCTGATCAGCATGGTCCAGACCAGCTCGGTGCCGATCGACTCGCTGATCCGCGAGGTCCGCGAGCAACCCACCAAGCGGCTGCGGCTGCGGGCGGTGCGCGCCCTCGGCGAGCTCAAGAACGCTCGCGCCATCAAGCCGCTGCGCCGCCTGCTCAACGAGTACGATCCGGAGCTGTCCGCAACGACCCAGGAGGCCCTGTCGAAGATCGGACGGGCCGCATGGGCCCGGCATGGCGCCGTCATCGCGCTCGGCAACATCGGCAGCTCGCGGGCGCTCCCGGCGCTCATGACGACCCTCGAGGACGACTCGGAGTACGTCCGCGCCGAGGCCGCCAGAGCGATCGCCAAGATCGGCGATGACAGGGCGGTCCCAACGTTGATCTACGTCCTCGAGCGGGACGAGCATCAGTTCGTCCGGCGAGAAGCGGCCGGTGCGCTGCGCGGTCTGGCGGTGCAGACTCCCGACGTCGCGGAGGCGTTCCGGATCGCGCTCGGCGACGACTCGTGGGAGGTTCGCGCCGAGGCCGCGAGAGGGCTCGGCCGGATCGATGATCCGGCGTCCGTGGAGACCCTGATCGCCGCCCTGACCGACGACTCCTACACCGTCATGACCTCTGCCGTGCACGCGCTTGCCAACCTGCGGGACCTGGCGTTGCCACGGCTGCTGGCGGTGGCCGGCGGACCGGACACCCCCCGGCGCGAGGCGGCGATCCGGGCCCTCAGTCAGGCCGTGGCCACTGAGCTCCAGGTGGAGGTCCACGCTCTGGCTGAGTGTCCCGAGGAGGAGCGGCGGGACCACGCGACGCGGCTGCGGGGTCTCCTCGGGCTGTAGCGCCGCGAACCTCTGGTCCGCATCGGGCCTCGCAGCAAGCCAGCTCCTGCGGACGGGACGTCCGCGGTCCTCTCGGGGTTCGAAGGCTCAGTGGGGACAGTCTGCCGGCCCACGCACTCGCACGGACCGCGGACATCTTGTCCGCATCGGGCCTCGCTGCACGCCCAACCCTGCGGACGAGACGTCCGCGGTCCTCTCGGGGTTCGAAGGCTCAGTGGGGACAGTCTGCCGGCCCACGCACTCGCACGGACCGCGGACATCTTGTCCGCATCGGGCCTCGCTGCACGCCCAACCCTGCGGACGAGACGTCCGCGATCCTATCGTTCTGCTCACCCTCTCCACACCCACGCACGGAACGCGAACCTCTGGTCCGCATCGGGCCTCGCTGCACGCCCAACCCTGCGGACGGGACGCCCGCGGTCCTATCCCCATGCGAACGGTCGACGCCCGCAACCTGCAGGCTCGGGCGTCGTCGCGGTGCGAGCGACGACTCGTGCTCGCTTCTCCGCAATCCTCAGTCCCACAGCACCCGGTCAGCCCTCTACTCGACCTCCATCGAGATCAGCTCGACCGGCACCAGATCCGGGTTCGAGATGGCAAGACCGTTGCCGATCGAAAACCCGCCGGCACCGCCGTCGATAACCGTCGTCTGGTTCGATCCATCGAGATCGGCCGAGTAGATACGATCGCTACCGAGGTCGTTCCAGAAGATCCTGGAGTTCGTTCGGTCCACGACGATATCCTCCATGTTCGAGCCAATGCCCGCTCCGCTGACGACGGTCGTCACCGACCCCGACCCGTCAATGTTCGCTTTCTGGATCGTGTCCGTGTCCAACACCATGTACACCTCGCCGGTGGCGAAGCTGAAGTCAAACCCCTCGAGATCGTTGGTTCCGACGCCAGACCATACCGTCGACTGCGCGACGCTGGTGCCCACGGGCGCCTTGCGGATCGTCCCCGCGAAGCTGAGGTCGGAGTCCGCCCCGTCCGACCACCACACCTCCTGATCTGCGAGGTGGATTCGCACCTGGCGGAAGGCGGCGTTCGAGTCCGTCAGAACCGTCTCGACGTTCGATCCGTCAGTGTCCGCACGCCGGATCTGTCGGGGTGAGCTCTGCTCGAGCCAGTAG
Source organism: uncultured Thermoanaerobaculia bacterium (assembly GCA_964512045.1). Classification (GTDB taxonomy): domain Bacteria; phylum Acidobacteriota; class Thermoanaerobaculia; order Thermoanaerobaculales; family Sulfomarinibacteraceae; genus CAZEJK01. The sequence goes on along the minus strand of CAZEJK010000254.1, from coordinate 1,323 downwards.
AACTTGTCGTCCACCGGATTGTAGGTGACGGCCAGCGGAAACTGACCTCCGAGATTCACGAGCTGCTGGAAGCCGGTGCCATCGAGGTTGATCACGTCGATCGAGTTCACGTCAAACGAGGGGCCTTGCTGCTCGGTCGCGATGTACAGCTTGCTGTTCTCACCGTCGTACGCGAGCCCGTCGATGATCGGAAAGTCCGGATAGCTGTACAAGAGTACCTGATTGGTTCCGTCCGCATCCGCCTTCCAGACATTCTGATAGTCCTTGACGAAGTAGATCTCCTGCGCGTGAGCTGAAATCACCAGTGTCACAGACGCGCAGAGCACAAGCAGCACAGCAACTCTTCTCATGAACCCCTCCCGGGATGCTGGACTCGAGCTGTCGTAGACCCTCTCAGGAACAGCACTCAGCATACCCTGATTCCTACTCAGAAGCCGCACTCTGCCTTCGAGTGCCCACCAGCCGCAAATGCCTGCGCTGGCCACGGCGGAGCAGTGAGACCAGGACGCGGGAAGCAAGACCGGGCAGGGCCCGGAGCTGGAGCCGGGAGGCTATGGGTACTCCGACGGGATCTCTCCGCTCGCCACATCCTCCGTCCGACTACGGATGCTGAGTGGTGCGTGGTACGTCGGCAGGCCATGGCAGCTCGGTCGAGATGACGTGGGGCGCTGGCTGGGAGCAGTCCTCCGCCAGCAGACGAGCCGGGCACGGAAGACCACGTTGAGCGCAGCTACGACCTACGGGATCCCCGTGGTGCTCGGCGCCGGGCCCGGGCGGCCGGTGCGGCCACCGATGCGGCGCGGCGGCGACGGGACGTCGATGACGTACAGACCGGCGCCGTTGGTGGCGGCGAACAGCCGGCGGGCATCCGGGCTGAGGGTCAGCGACTGGATCGCGAGGTTGTCGAGACCCTCCTTGACCGGCTCCCAGGTCGTCCCGGCGTCGTGGCTGACCCACACACCGTCTGCGGCGGTTCCAGCAAAAACGCTCGTTCCTCGCACCGCCAGAGCGGTGGCCTCATACTCGCCGAGCCCCGCGCTCTGCCATGTCTCGCCACCGTCCGAGCTCCGCTGCACACCCCCGGAGCTGGCCGCGTACAGCGTATCTCCACCAGCGAACGTGATCGCGTTGAGACCGCCTGCCTCGTCGACGTTCGCCGACTGCTGCCAGCTCTGACAGCCGTCCTGAGTCAGGTACACGCCGCCGGGCGTGGCAACCACGACGGTGTCGGCATCTCTGGGGCTCACCGCGATCGCGCCGATCCGTCCTCCGTCCGGGAGCTCGTCGCAGTCGCTCCACGTCCAGCCTCCGTCGACGCTTTGA
>CAZEJK010000253.1:0-7509 GCA_964512045.1 uncultured Thermoanaerobaculia bacterium | reverse complement strand
CGCTCGCCAGGTGCTGCGCTGAGCTTGGTACGGGAGTGTGCTCCGCCACCATCCGTAACGCCACGGAGGCTCGGTCGAGATGACGTGGTGGGCGGTGCGGGAGGTTCTTTCGACAGGTGCTCTCGATCCACCCAACGAAGCCACCCGGCTTCGCTACCCCCTACCACCCACCGCGGCTACGCCGGGACACGCGCGGGCCACTCCAACCAGAGTGCCTGCTCTCTGATTGTGGGAGCCGGCGTCTCGCCGGCGGGTGGTTGGGCGGTCTGCATTCACGAACCACCCATCGAAGCCTCCCCGGAACCGGCACCGGTACTGGTCCCGGCCCCGGCAGCCGGTAGCCGGCCCCGGAACTCCGGAGCCCTGTCCGTCGGGTTGACCTGGAGGCTGGCTGGTTGCTGCGCCATCGGAGTACCGGGACGCAGTCGGACGCGTCGTATGCTGCGGGCCCACCGGGTCGACCCGTTCGCTTCGGTGTCGTTCCATGCCCATCATCCGGGTCCGGCAACCGGCTGTCGGGGCCTGGACCAGCTCCGGCACCGGAGCCGGAAGGGCGCGGGTGCTCCCACGGGATCTCTCCGCTCGCCAGGTGCTGCGCTGAGCTTGGTACGGGAGTGTGCTCCGCCACCATCCGTAACGCCACGGAGGCTCGGTCGAGATGACGTGGTGGGCGGTGCGGGAGGTTCTTTCGACAGGTGCTCCCAAGCCACGCATCGAAGCCACCCCGGCTTCGCTCTCCCCCACCCACTCGCCGCGGCTACGCTGGAGCGGGCTGCGCCACCGGGTCGGGCTCGATTCTCCATAGCCGACTGCCTGCTTCCGAAGCGGGGCCAGAGCCGGGAGGCTTCGTTGGGTGTGCCGTGAGTCCGATTTGGGTCCACCGCAGCGACGTGCTGCGAACCTGAGGCGTTGCCACGTTGTTCGAGAATGCCTGGAGTTTCTGCAGCCCGATGGCTGCTGACATTGCTGGGGAGCAGAGAGAACCGTTCAGCGAGTGCGCATCGAGGGCTCCCACCACCGGCCGCAGCGCCTGCCGCCTCCAAGAAGGATCGGCGCTGTCGTCATTGGGCGCTTCAGTGTCAATCAAAATGTCTGTTGGCATAAAAGATACTTTAGACATAAAAACATTTCAAAAGTTGTTCCAGGTGCAAAAATAGTATATACTGAAAGCGATAAAAATATAGAGGTGTTTGAATGCGAGCGCTTACGGTTACGGTTCTGATTGGGTTTGTTCTCATTACCGGAATCGCACTGGCTGCGGGTCCGGCCGAGCACCGAGACTCTGCGACGAGCACGCTTCGGGTGCATATCACCGGCGACGCCTTGCGACAGGGCTTTGGCGATGCGATCTATGGGCCGGGGATCCCGTCGACAAACCCGCGCGTAGTGGAGTGTCCTCGAGGCTCGGTGAGGTGGCAGAAGAGGAAGGAGATGACGGATCCGAGCGGTGTGCACCACGTGTTCTACCAGCTTGTCATCCGACCGGGAAGCGCCCTTGCTGAGAACCTCTCGTCCCGCTATGCAGAGGGCATTCCGATCAACGGCATCGAGCTCGGGTTCCACTACACGCCCCAGGGTCCGCTCCTGATGATCCAGGGCCATCAGCTGGAACGCTTCGAGACTGTGAACCGGGCCGTGGTCGGCGATGAATATCAGGCCTACGTTCTGGCTCAGGACCAACTGGACGCAGATCCGCGCTACGAGCTCGACGACCGCTTGACGTGGTCTCAAGAGATGATCGACCAGCAGATAGCCCACGCCAGGCTCGTAGCCGAGCCAGCAGGCGACGGGACATCGTTCCGCTTCGTCTGGGAGGTTCCTTCAATCACTGTGTCCGGAGAATCCATCGTCGCGACCATGGACGCCGGCGATGGGCGTATTCTCGGTACGAGGCGCACGGATCCGATGTCTCTTCCATACCCGAACCCGAACCGCGAGTGTCAGAAGGACGAGGACGGCGCCAGGGTCGGAGGACCCGTCTATGCTCTGGAGGGTCGGCCGGTGGTGATACCATCACCCACCGCCTACGCCTCGGTCCTGGATCCGCTCCTGTCCGACTTTCCTGAGTACCCGTATCAAGCCTATGATCCGGGCCTCGGATACCCTCCAATCGTGATCTGGATGGGGTTGCACGAGAACCAGTTCTGTCCAACGGCGGCATACAATCCCCATCGCGTCATCGTCCCCGTCGACGGGACTGTCGGGGGCATAGGAGCAGGACCGACCTGGAATCAGGTTGACGACCTTCGTTTCGAAAGTGTGTCGCCGACAAATTGGAAGGGAATCCCAGGGGCAGTGGCTGGCACCGCTTCGTTCAACACTCGTACCGTCATGAATGCGCTCCAGAACATCCTCCGTCTCAACGGTATCGATGATAACGGAATGCTGTGTCAGGTCGTTGTGGATGCGTATCATGTCCACGTAGGTGGCCGCTACAACAGCGCCCAGTTCGGTGTCGGTACGTCAAACATCAGCCGTCCTGAGGACTCGGTAGTGATTTACCCTGCAGAAGACCTCGCCGACGGTACGAACGTGATATCGCTGGCGACCGCTCTTGATGTGGTGGCACACGAGTGGTTCCACGGGGTGGAGAAACACATCGCAGGTTGGCACGACCAGAGTTCTGAGCCCACTGATGAACTTCCCGATCAACACAACCTCTATATCGCTGAGGGACTTGCGGATGTGTTCGGGCACGCGGTAGAGTGGTGGGAGAATGGCGCACCGACGGACTGGTACATGGGAGAGGACTCCAACAAGCCGCACCGTCGCGCGGACGATCCGGACTGCGGTCGCTGTATTTCCTATCGCCTTCACATGGACGACTCATCCAACAACTCCAACTCGGTCGGGAATCTCCTCGCGGTGGTGCAGTATCTCCTGACCGAAGGTGGGACAAACCCTCATTGCAATCATACAGATCCGAGTGAATGGCCTTCCGGTCTCGACTGCTCGATCTCGGTGACGCCGCTCGAGACGGACCGTTTCCAAGCCATGCGAGGTGCGACTTATGTGCTGCTGCGGACAGTCTTCTACATGGACACTAGCCCCTCCTTCCAGGAGCTGGTGAACGCTGCGACCTGCACGACCTGGCATGAGTTCTATCGATGCAGAACGGAGGATCCGTCCGACCCGAACTGCGGAGTCCTGAGCGACTCGCTGGACGAGCAGGATGCTGTCATGGATGCGTTTGAGGCCGTTGGGATTCCGTTTACCCGCCAGTACTGTGACCCGGGGTCCCAGTCGCCGATCTGTTGTGCCCAGCAGCTCTGATTGGAGCATACTGATGAGGATGAGAGCTCACGTCGTTCTGCTGGTCGTTCTCTGCTCAGCTCCCGCTGTGATGGCGGAGGTGCCAACGTGGGAGGAGTACGCCAGCCAGGTGTTTGCTGTGCGCCAGCACATGGACATGGGGTACGACGGTCCCCATCCGAACAGTGGGCTCTGGCTCTTCGACCCGCAGACAGGGAGCTGGCGTCGAGAACGGCCCCTCAACGTGGCGGAGACCTGGGACGGCTACCCCTATGTCGAGGGGCTCAGCCTGGCGACCTGGGGTGATTCGCTCTTGGTGCAGCGATTCCCGACGAGCTACGAGCTCGAGCTACCCTCGCTCCGTCTCATCAGGACATTTGACACCATTCCGCAGGATGCGGCGTGGGGATGGGTGCTGCACGGGCCCGCCGTAGGTCCCGAAGAGGCTGAGGCTATCGGCCTCGAGCCCGGCCACTACGGGTTCCTTTCGTGCGCCTTCACCGCGCTCAGGTTCTGGCAGGGCCTGGACACGTGCACAGAGCTCGGCTTTCCGGTGCTCGACAGCGGGACGGTCCAGGAGTATGCGACCCACCTGGTGTTCCGCGAGCACGGAGCGACATCGAGCGACTTCGAGGTTGTGGCCGAGCTGTCGGAGTATGGAGGAAACCCAACCTGGCTCAAGACGGACTCGCTGAGGCTTTTCCCGGATCCGTTGCGAGGAGGCATCTGGCGAAGACGCGTGGACTCGATTGAGTTTCTCAAGGACGACGGATCAGGCGGGCTCAGCGTAGTCGAAGAGCGGACTTTCCCGGAAGGTTCGGCCTTCTCTCTACGGCACCTCCATCCGTGGACGGACTCGCTGCTCGCGGTTACGGCCGAGCAGTTCGTCGCGCTGGATCTCGAGACGTTCGAGATCGAGAGGGTCTATGCAACCTGCAGTGACTGTGGCGTCTCATATACAGGGTTTCCACACTGGATGGCGTCGCTGGCCGCGTCACCGCCTGCGGAGAAGCTTCAGACAGTGCCGATCGTGGTCGACGCGCCCGGCCGCAACGGGACGCGCTGGCGAACGCGACTGTGGTTGTACAACCCCTCGGGGGCGCCGATCGAGGTCGAGCTGTCGCGGGTCACCGCACCGGACCAGACCCACGTCGTCGAGCTCCCAGGTCACGGCTCCAAGGTGATTGACGAGCCGCTGGTCCTGCTCGGCGGCGGGCCGGCTGGCGACGGCGTCACCCATGACGCCGTTCAGGTCTGCTCGGAGTACCGGTTTGCCCAGAACGTGGTAGCCGTGGCGCGGGTCTGGACGGGCAACGCCAGCGGTACGTTCGGGCAGGCGGTGCCGGCGGTACCGGACGATGTTGGGTACTCGAACCACGAGGCGCCGGTCGAGGAGCGCAACGAGTTCTACACGGAGGCATGGGTGGTCGTGGACCGGCGACAACCAGGACGCTTCCGGCACAACCTCGGTGTGGTCAACGCGTCCGACGAGCCGCTGCAGGTCATCCTGCGCTGGGCCTACCACACGCCAAGGCGCTGGACTGTGGCGTCGAATCTGCCGGAGGCGACGCGCCAGGTTGTCCATGTGGCGCCCAACAGCGTGCGCATGCTGCACCTCGAGGAGCTCTTTCCCCAGGAGATCGTTGATGGTTGGCCGTCCCAGGTGTCCGTCAGGGCCACCGATCAGGCGATCGTCTGGCTGTCCATGGTGGACAACACCACCGGAGACGCCACATTTCTGCCGTACACCCTGCGTTGGCTGTACCCCTGGGAGTGGGACGAGAGCGCCATACCGGCCGTGACGCACGCGCTCGGAGTGGGCGGAGTGCTGTGGCGAACCGATTTGTATGGCATGACCAACAGCTTCTCGACGAACTACCCGTGGGCGCTGTTCCATCCCGCGACCGATGACGTCTGTGGCGGCTACGGGCCGGGCGATGAGCTTGCCCAGAGCCTGCTTGGCGAGATGTCGATGCCGCTCGCGGACTGGCTGGAAACACGCGACGAGGTCGGGGACGTCACCTTCGAGCCGGAGAACTCCTTTCGCTCGATCTTCCCCGACGTCATCCGCAAGTTCATTCCGTGCGAAGACGAGGACAACATCCGTGGTGCGCTGCACCTGCCGGCGAGCTCGTGGACGAGCATGTTCTCGCGCACGTACGTCGAGCGTCCTGACGGCGGCACGTACGGCGGGATGCTCCCGATGTACCCGCACGGCGGATGGCCGGTGCAGTACTTCGGCGGTATCGAGGTAAGCGACGACTTTCGGATCAACCTCGGGCTGTACAACGCCAACGCGGAGGATCCCATCGTCCATCGGCTTACCCTGCACGCAGCGGATGGCAGCGTGGCCGCCGAGACACAGGTCAGTGTGACGCCGTGGCAGAGCGAGATCCGTCCATTGGAGGACTGGCTCGGCGTCGACGAGCTGTCCGCCGGCACCTACGGGCTGACAGTCGTGCCGCTGGACGACAGCTCCGCGGGCATCAGGGGCCGGTCGTGGGCGTTCGTGTCGCTGATCGACAACCGCACCGGCGATCCGACCAACTGGTGGTGAAACGGCAGCACGCGGCGCCTCGTAACGATGAGGGAGGGGCCTTGGTGCCATCTGTCGGAACGAGGCCGCTTTGGGGAGCAAACGGTCACGGCACCCGCCCAGGCGCTCGCGGGTGCTCCGACGGGATCTCTCCACTCGCCAGGTGCTCCGGCGAGACCGGCAAAGCCGTTGGCCAGAGGGCCATCCGCGACGCCATGGGAGTTCGGTCGAGATGACCCGGCTTCGCTTCCCCCAGCCGCCCACCGCGGCTACGCCGGGGCAAGCCCGGCTTCGGCCCCGGCCCACGGTCCCCGACCCGGCAGCCGGATGCCGGCCCCGGAACTCCGGAGCCCTGTCCGTCGGGTTGGCCTGGAAGCGTACTGGCTGCTGCGCCATCGGAGTACCGCGACGCAGTCGGACGCGTCGTATGCTGCGGGCCCACCGGCTTGCGGTATCTCTTCGCGCCGACCGATCACTGCGAAACCGCACTCGAGCAACTATCATTGATCTTCGTACCACAATCGAGTACATTTGTACTCGCATTGGCTACGGCAGCACTGGTGGAGCGCCCGGTGGCGGCACTTTTCCCGAAGACACGTCGGGCCGTGCTCGGCCTGCTCTACTCCCATCCTGACGAGAGCTTCTACCTGCGGGAGATCGCCGAGCTCACCGGACTCGCGGTGGGACAGGTGCAGCGGGAGCTCGGCGTCCTGACGACAACCGGGGTGCTCGTGCGCTTCGAGCGCGGGCGACACGTGTACTTCCAGGCCGACCCACGCTGTCCGATCTACGATGAGCTGCGCGGCATCATCACCAAGACGATGGGTGTGGTGGACGTGCTCAGGACGGCGTTCGCAGACCTCGCATCCACAATCGATATCGCATTCATCTACGGCTCGATCGCTCGTTCTCAGGAGAACGCGGCCAGCGACCTCGACCTGATGGTCATCGGAGATGTCACGTTCGCCGAGGTCTCGATCGCTGCGAGCACCGCCGAGCAACGGCTCCGGCGAGAGGTCAATCCCACCGTCTACCCCCGCCAGGAAGTGCGATCGAAGTACCGCCACGGCCATCAGTTCATCACCCTCGTCATGCAAGGAGAGAAGCTGTTCATCATCGGAGACAGCTGTGAGCTTGGAGCGATACTGGAAGAACCGGTGGATTCGGCCCCACCAGACCTCCGCTGACGAGATCAGCAGGCTGCTGGCCATTGCTGACCGCGACATCGCGGACAGTCAGACAGCTGGTCTCAGTCCGGAGTGGCGGTTCGACATCGCCTACAACGCCATGCTGCAGCTGGCAACCGCCACTCTCGCGGCTTCTGGGTTTCAAGCGGAGCGCCAGAGCAAGCACCTTCGAACCATCGAGACTCTCACCTTTACCGTTGGCCTGGAAGCTCACAAGGTCTCGCTTCTCGACCGTTGCCGTCGTAAGCGAAACACCGCCGTGTACGAGCAGATCGGCATGATCTCTGCCCAGGAAGCCAGCGAGATGACCGAGCTCGCGAAGGAGCTTCGTCGGACTCTCGAGGCATGGCTACAGCGGCATCACGGACGCCTCCTCAGCACCTGATGATCGGCATCGGAGCAGTAGCGCCGGGCTGTTGGGATCGCTCAGGACGCTTCGGGGAGCAAACGGTCAAGGGACCCGGCTTCGCTTCCCCCTGCCACCCACCGCGGCTACGCCGGGACACGCGCGGGCCACTCCAACCAGAGTGCCTG
>CAZEJK010000252.1:0-7562 GCA_964512045.1 uncultured Thermoanaerobaculia bacterium | reverse complement strand
AGTGAGGGCGGGCCGAAGATGTGGTGCAGGTGAGATGCGAGACGTTGGAGCTATTCCTGCGCGAGCCCTTAGTAGCGCAGCAGGCCCGCCAGCTCCAGCAACTCCGGCATCTCATCGTGCGGCAGCACGTACACGGTTCCGCTATGGCGGATCGTGTCCACCGCCGCACGGTCCACCAGGTCCTCGTCGCCCGGCCGTGGCTCGGGATGCTCTGTCACCGTCCGGCTGCTCGAGTCGAAGCGTCCCCAGCGCCGGGTCCCGTCGGCGACGAAGAGCGTATCGACACGCCCTTCCGACGCGGCGACCACCAGCGGCTCGAGCTCGCACGGCGCGCCACCGACCCCGAGCTGCTCGGCACAGCGGGCAACCGCCTTGCTCCGGGCATCGTTGAAGTGCGGCTCCACCAGGGGCCACGCCCGAGCATGGAGATCGCTGCCGCTGTCAGCATCCGGGTTGCCGGACACGTGCTCGGAGATCAGGGTCGGATACCGACTGACCTTGCGGAAGGTGGCTACCAGCTCATCGACGGCCGCAAGCACCAGCGGAGCGCGGCGATCCGGGATCAGGCGCTCGACCGCGTTCGCCACCTGACGAACGAACCGCTCCACCTCGACATCATCCTCGTCACCGCCGCCGTGGCCGTGAAACACGACGGGCCTGCGTCCACCACCCCCCCGCGAAGCCCCACCATGGAACTGCAGCTCCCGTTGCTCCCAGTCGTACCCGACCACATCGTTCAAACCCGATGGAATGTCGCCCGCATCGATGGAGCGAACGGTCTCCCGCGTCGCTTCGAACAGGCGGACATGGTTCTGACTCAAGGCCAGAAGCCAGAACCGTCCGTCTCCGGTGAGCAAGCTGAGCAACGGGCCCAGGTGGAAGCGGTGTCCCACCACCGCCATCTCCTGGGCCGGACGTGGCAACCGTACCGAACGCAGACCGGAACGGCTCAAGAACACCGCCAAACCACCTCGCTGCCCACGCCATGCCGACGAGTCCGTCAGCATCCTGCGGCCAGGTCCCAGCAAGGAATCTGCAAACGTCTCGTCGAACCCGCTCGCGAGCAGCTGGCTGCGACCCTCGGATAGAAGGTTCTTGAGTCGTATCGGGTCCTGCCGCGCCGCCTCGCGTGACCGGTGTGTGGGCAAGTAGACCGAGACACACGGAGGTTCCGCAGTCTCGAGAAGCTGTTGGAGGTCTTCACGGTTGAACGCCATCGGTGCCCTCCTTCGCCACGTGCCCGCAGAGCCGACAGCTCGGGACGCGGATCTCGGGGTCGAAGGAGACGTCTCCTCCAGAAGGCCGAAGGCCCCCGCGATCCGAGGTCATTCCGACAGCCATCCCAACACGACCATCGCTCTGAAGACACAAGCCTATCTTCCAAGATACCCCAGGATCGGCACAACGCAAGAGTGGTGCGCCGCGATTTTCCGGTTGCGGCACACGGGTCATCTCGGATCAAAACGCTTCGGGACGTGCCTCGGGACGGTAGCTCGAACACCCACCCAGGCTCCCTCGCAGAAGCAACGACGCTTCCGAGCAGCCCCGGAACCGGTCCAGGCCCTGGCCCCGGCTCCGACAGCCGGAACTCGGCCATCCGGTCCCCCGCGATCATGCCCCGAGTTTTCGAAGATGCGCCGGTCTTCAGTCACCAACGCGGCCGCGTTCGCCAGTAACGGACCGGAGGAAGTCCAGAGCACGCATGGGCCGGTGGGCCTCGACGCGCGCCACCCGATCGAGCCAGCGGATCACATCCGCCGGCGGCTCGCCCACCACATCGACGCGCCGTTTCAGGGCGTCGTGCAGCCACGCGACGCCAGCTCTGGACACCACGGGGCTGCCGTGCTCCTCCACGTCCTCTGAGCACACCGGCTGGGCATCGAGCCCCCGGTAGGCAAAGCCTGATCCGAGCAGCTCGCCGCACACGCTGCACACCTCGAGATCTGGCCGTACACCTCCGAGGGTTACAACCCAGAGCTGGCTGTACGCCACAACTGCAACCGGCGACACGCCTGCGAGCAACGCCTCGAGGGCGGCGTTGGCCAGACGGTAGTGCCGCGGGTCCGGCTGCCCCTCGACACAGAACGTCAGCATCAGCTCTGCGACCACCGCAGCGGCTCCCGCCTCCTCGAGCGAGCGGGCCAGTGGGTACGACGACCTCTCCAGGTCGACGCTGTCAAAGGTCACCATCTCCGCGCCGGGTTTCTCGTACGCAGTGAAATGGACGCGGGACAGCACCTCTCCGGCCGCACCGCCCGGGTTGCGCCGACCGCTGGCTCCGCGCCATACGCCGCGGAGCAGCCCGTGCTCGTGCGCGAGCACCGCCAGAATCCGATGTCGATCCCGAAACGGCCTCTGATCCAAGACGATGGCAACACCCGTGAACGTCGGCACCATGCTCTCCGCCGCCCATGGTACTCTCTCGGCATGCGCCGGACAGTCGTTGTCGTTGCCGTGGCCGGGGTCATCGCGACGCCCGTGATCAGCAGACTGCTTGGCATCGATCCCACCGGATCGAGCTGGAGCATCGTGCCGCCGGTGGTCGCCATCACCCTCGCGCTGCTCATCAAAGACGTGCTGACGTCCCTGTTCCTCGGCGTCTGGCTCGGCGCCGCGATCGTGGCCAACGGGAACCCGGCCGCCGGCTTTCTCGACACCATCGACACATACATGCGCAATGCTCTCCTCACCTCCGATCACATCTCGATCATCCTGTTCTCGTTGCTGCTGGGCGGCATGGTCGGAGTGATGAGTCGATCGGGCGGAACGCTCGGAGTGGTGCGAGCGCTCGAGCCGCTGGCCACCTCGGCCCGCCGCTCCCAGATCGTGACGTGGACAATGGGCGTCCTCATCTTCTTCGACGACTACGCCAACACCCTCATCGTCGGCAACTCGATGCGGCCGGTCACCGACCGGCTCCGCGTGAGCCGCGAGAAGCTCGCCTACCTGGTCGACTCGACTGCCGCACCGATCGCATGCGTCGCGCTGGTGTCCACCTGGATCGGGTACCAGGTCTCGCTCGTCGGCGACGGGCTCGTCAACCGCCCGGAGCTGAACCCGTTCGCCGTGTTCATCGCCTCGATCCCGTTCGCGTTCTACCCGCTGTTCGCTCTTGCGATTGCACTCACCACCGCAGCCTCGAACCGCGACTGGGGACCGATGCACGCCGCCGAGCAGAGGGCACGCGCCGGCGAGCTGATGGCATCCGATGCGATGCCCCTGGCCGACTACGAGTCCTCGGGGGTGGCGCCGGATCCGGAGGCCCCCCAGCGCTGGTACAACGCGGGGCTGCCAATGATCACCGTCATCGCCACGACCTTGATCGGTCTCTTCGTCAACGGACGTCAGAGCGCCATCGAGGCCGGCATCGCCACGCCGGGTCTGCGCGAGATGATCGGTCACGCCGACTCGTTCACGGTGCTGCTCTGGGCGAGCCTGCTCGGCGTCACCGTCGCCATCGTCCTGGCCACCACCCAGAAGATCCTGGACCTCCGCTCGGCGCTGGAGGCGATGGTCAACGGGCTCAAGAGCATGCTCATGGCGATGTGCGTGCTGACCCTGGCATGGTCGCTGGGCGCGGTGTGCACCGATCTGGAGACCGCAGAGTTTCTGGCACGGACGATCACCGGCAATCTCGCTCCGCAGCTGATTCCGCTGGTTGTGTTCCTGCTCGCCGCCTTCGTCAGCCTCGCCACAGGGACCTCGTGGGGCACGATGGCGATTCTGACACCGCTGGCGGTGCCTCTCGTGCTCTCTGCCGCACCACCGGGAAGCGTCGAGGTCATCCTCGCGCAGACCGTCTCTGCGGTCCTCGGCGGAGCGGTGTTCGGCGATCACTGCTCGCCGATCTCGGACACCACCGTGATGTCATCGATGGCCTCCGGCTGTGACCACGTCGACCACGTTCGAACGCAGTTTCCGTACGCTTTGCTGGGTGGGACACTGGCTGTGGGCGTCGGCTACCTGCCAGCGGCCGCCGGCGTCTCGCCCTGGCTGCTGCTGCCAGTGGGCGTGATCCTGATCCTCGGATGGACCGCAGCGGTTGCGCGGCCGGTTGGCGCTGCGCCGTGACCGCGCCTCTGGCCGATCCGCGCTCGCTGATCCGCATCGAGGTCGAGGACGGCGTTGCCGTCCTGACGGTCCTGCGGCCGCTGCTCTCCACAGCCACCGTGGAGGCAGCAACACGGGCGTTCGCGACTCGGGAGGTCATGGGCAGACCGGTGGTCGTGCTCTCTGCGCACCCTGAGATCTTCCTGGCTGGCGCCGACTTGGCGGAGATCGCAGCACTCGACCGTTTCACCAGCGACCCGTACGCTCGCCGTGGACGACAGCTCATGGAGACCGTCCGTGCGCACGCAGGACCGGTGGTGGCCGGGATCCACGGCATCTGTGCAGGTGGCGGCGTTGATCTGGTGCTGTCCTGCGATGCCATCGTCGCCAGTGACGACGCCAGGTTGCAGCATCCGGGCGCTCGACGAGGCCTGATCACCGGCTGGTCCGGGACGCATGCGGTCCCCGTCCGCCTCGGGCGCAGGCGTTCGGCACCCTTGCTCACCGGCGAGACAGTTGCACTGTCCGACGTCCCGGGCGCGTCCACCATCGGATCGACACAGGTCCGGTCCGCGGCCATCGCCGAAGCCAGGCGCCTGAGCAGGCTCCATCCTTCTCGCTTGGATCTGTGGAGATCCTTCCGATGTGGGCGCTTCGTTGACAGCTTCCGTGCTCGCATGGTACACAACTTAAAGGATTGGAATCAGTCCGTATGAGGTGGGGAGGTCCCATGGGCGCCACCATTTTGCTCGCCGACGACAGCCTGACGATCCAGAAGGTCGTCGAGCTCACTTTTGCCGAAACCGACCACACTGTCGTGGCCGTCTCCAGCGGGGTCGAGCTGCTCGATCAGATTGATCGTGTCAAGCCCGATCTGGTGATCTGCGACGTCATCATGCCCGACAAGGACGGCTACACCGTTTGCCAGACGATCAAGTCGAGCCCGAGCACACTCCACGTTCCCGTCATCTTGATGACCGGAACGTTCGAGCCGTTCGACCGCGACCGTGCCCTCGCCGCTGGATGTGATGAGATCGTCACGAAACCGTTCGAAGCTCGGAAGCTGATGGAGACGGTCGACCGTCTCGTGAGCAGTGAGGCGGCAGCAGAGGTTGGGACGCAACCGCCGGGTGAGCAGGCGGAGGAGTTCGGCACGTACATGGTGCGGCCACCAGGCTCGGATACGAGCCCGATCACCCCGCCGGCAGCTCCTCCTGCCGAGGCTGCTGCTCAGCAGGACGAGCTGGGCGCCGAGCCCGGAGAGACAGCGCCGTCTGAGGAGATGGCGTTCGAACCGGCAGAGCTCGAGTCGTTCCCAGCCGCAGAGAAGCCCGCAACGGACAGCGGTGTCGAGACGGCGCCGTTCGAGCGGCCCATCGCGGAGCCCGAGGAGGCGGAAGGGGAGTCAGAGCTGGAACCACCGGCCGATGCGTTCGACCCGGAGTTTGCAGCCGACGCGCCCACCGAGGAGTTCGCGGCTCCACCGCAGTCCGGCGAGCCCGCCTTCCACCGCGCCACCGCGAGCGAGCCCGTCGAGGACGCCTCCACACCGGCATTCGCACGTGAAGAGGCCGAGATCGAGGTCGCCGCGCCATCCCCAGAGACCGACACGCCGGCTTTCGCTGAGCCGCTTGCAACGGAGGAGGGCTCGGCGTTCGAACCCGCCGCCGAGGAGGAGGCGATCGCGTTCGAGGAACCGCCGATGACGTTCGACGAGGCCTCCGCGCCACCAGCTGACGTCGACACACCGAGCGAGGAGCCCGACGCATTCGTTCAGGCCCCGGAGTCGGAGGCCCTGCCGGCATTCGCCGATGATGAGGAGCTCGAGCCTTCCCACGAGCAGCCGTCCGAGCCAACGGCCGCCCCTGCCGAGGAGTCGCCTCAGCCGCCGGTCAGCGCCGACACGGACGAGATCGAGTGGGATGCGAGCCAGGCAGAGACCGTCGCATGGGACACCAGCCAGGCCGACATGTCTGCCTGGGCGCCCGAGCCGATGTCTGAGGAATCGCCCGAGGAGCAAGCATGGTCTCCGAGCGAGCCAGAGCCGACCGGCGACGAGGACCAGCCCGGCGCCGCGCCTGAGGTCGAGCCTCCCGAGCCGACCCCGCCTTCGACCGAGCCCTCGGAGCAGCTGGACGCAGCGCCTGAGACCTTGGCAGAGTGGAGCGACGAAGGTGTCGATGAGCAACCGACACGCCCGGCTTTCGAGGCGTCACCGGAGCCGGACTGGGCCGAGCCAGCGGCAGACGACTGGGACGAGGGACCGACCATGGTCCAGCCGCCGCCGTTGCAGGAAGAAGCTTCTGCGGCCGAACCAGCAGCCCCCGCAGGGCCCCTCAGCGAAGAGGAGATCGACCGCATCGCCCGCCGCGTTGTCGAGCTGGCCGCCGAACGGATCGAGCGCATCGCCTGGGAGGTCATCCCAGACATGGCAGAGATCGTGGTTCGCGAGCGGATCCGTGAGCTCGAGCGCGACCTGGAATCGTCGGCTCAGGAACCCGCCAACTGAATGGCGTCCCACGCTCGGCCAGCTTCTGACGCGTCAGACACGCTCGATGTGGAGAAGCTGTGGCGCCGACTGCGCACCAGCGTCCGCAACATCGTGGCGCTTCCCGAGGTGGACTCCACACACGCGATGGGGATCCGTCTCGTGGACTCGTTTGCAGCCGATGAGGAGGCCGCCCTCGAGCCGACACTGATCCTCGCCGGCTCCCAGACCGCCGGACAGGGACGAGACGGACGGACCTGGCAGTCACCGGTCGGGGGGCTGTACCTGACGTGGCTGCGCTCCGGGCTGTCCAGCTCGCTGCTGCAGCTCCTTCCGGTGTGCACGGCCGTGGCCGGGCTGGACGCGCTCGCTGCCTCAGGAATCGACGGCGCAGCCGTCAAGTGGCCCAACGACCTGCTCGTCGATGGTCACAAGGTCGGCGGGTGTCTCGTTCATGTCCGATCCGGCGCCGCCACCTGGGTGGTGGTCAGCATCGGCATCAACCTGACGTCGCAGCCCGAGCTGAACGACTCTCCCGCCTACCCCCCAACGTCGGTCGAGACCCAGCTCAGTGGTACCCACGGATCGCTGGACCTCGGCCGCACGATCCCGAGCGCAGTGCGGGCATTTGCCGACAGCCTCCACGACGCACTGGTCGACCCGACCCGGAGCCTCACGCGGTGGCGGCAGGCGCTGGTCCACCGCGTCGGTGAGACGATCACGATCCGCCGCTCCCGAGCCAGCACGATCTCCGGGACGTTTCTGGGCACCACCGAGCAGGGCATCCTTCGCGTTCGCCATAACGACGAGGAGCTCCAGATCGCGGCCGGCGACGTCATCGACCGCTCGACCGTGTAGCGACTCTCGGCTCCTGCCCCGTCATCTCGACCGAGCTGCCATGGCCTTCCGGCCCCGGGCCTGGCAGTCGGCGGCCCGCGCCGGATGATGGCCAGCCAGCAACCACGGAGCTCTCAAGTCGACCAAGTTCGCGAGCCGGCCGAGAGGGCTCTTCCGACATCCGCAG
>CAZEJK010000251.1:0-7563 GCA_964512045.1 uncultured Thermoanaerobaculia bacterium | reverse complement strand
TACCTTACACCTACGCGGGCGCGGGACCGGCACCTTCGGAGCATAAGTTTGGTTGTGGCCCGCGGCCGCGTTGGTTGCATTTCTGCAATCAATCGGTCTCGGGAGTTTTGCAGAATAGCAGTAGTCGATCTCGACGGTCCACTCGAAGTAGCTCATACTGTTGAGCTTGGGAGAGTTGCAAGGCATGGCACGCAGCTTGCTGTGCTCTCTGGTGGTATGGCCACTCGTGTTGCTGTTGCAGCGTACGGCCCTCGGGTTGCTCCGCGTTGGGACGGAGCCACCACGCTGGTGCTGGCCGATCTCGAGGGCGACTCGATCGTACGACGGCGGGAGCTCGATCTGTCGGCGTGGACGGTGTGCGACCGGGTGATGCGGCTGCAGGAGCTCGAGGTCGAGACGCTGGTCTCTGGCGCAATCGATCGGTGGACAGCAGCCGAGGTGGAGTGGCGTGGCATCCGGTTGCTGTCGTTTGTGACCGGCGAGGTGGAGGACGTGCTGCGCGGGGCGGCTCGCGGGACTCTCGTGGCGCTCGGCCGCATGGGCGCCGGCGGGCGCTGTCGCGGTCGCTGGCGGCGCGGTAGGGGAAGGGGTCGCGGACGTTGGTGAGCCGAGACGTCACGCTGCTGCGCCGTGAAGGGCGAGCACACGTGAAGGGGCTCGCCGGACGCGCAGGGGTGCCGTGGGGCGACTGCACGACGAGCGCGCTCGTGGGTGCAGGGGACGTTGTAACAGGCGGTCTGGTCGTGAGGGTGGCCGCCACGGAGCGTACGGAGGTGCACGATGCCAGGTGGTGATCGAACAGGACCGTTGGGAGCTGGACCGGCCACAGGCTGGGGTCGGGGTCCGTGTGGCGGTGGTATGGCGTGGGGCCGTGGCGGCGGTTGGGGCCGCGGTGGCGGCTACGGCTGGGGCCGTGGTGGCGGCTATGGCTGGGGCCGCGGCGGCGGCTACGGGCCCGGCTTTGGTCGCCGGTACGGCTGGGGTCCGCAGCCAGTGGAGGTCGACCCGGCCGTGGAGCGTGACCGTCTGCAGGACGAGGTGGCGTGGCTGCGTCGCCAGGCGGATGCCCTGGAGGCGAGGCTTGCGATGGCGGACGCTCCCAAAGAGACGGGCTCCACAGAGTGACGAGAAGTGGCGCGCCGGCCTCAACGCCTGCCGATGCGTTGCGGCACTAGCGCGGCTGGGGGGTCGCGGCGAACCGGTACCCGGACCCGCGGACTGTGAGGAGGTGACGGGGGTGGTCGGGGTCGGGCTCGAACAGCTTGCGCAGCCTGAGGAGGTAGTTGTCCACCGTTCGATCTGACGGAAACTGCTCTCGGCCCCACACCTGATCGAGGATCTCGCTGCGGCTGACCGGGGCGCCACCGGCCTCCACCAGCAAGCGGATGATCTCCGCCTCCTTTTCTGAGAGGGTCACCGTACCCTCTTCGGTGGAGGCCTGACGGGTTTCCAGATTGATGGTGTGGCTGCCAATGGTGACGGTACGGTCAGCCGGGATCTGCCGGGTAGCCTGGGAACGACGGATCAGGGCATGGACCCGGGCGATCATCTCGGAGACGTCGAACGGCTTGGCCAGGTAGTCGTCGGCGCCGAGCTGGAGCGCCTTGACCTTGGACGAGACATCGGCCTGCGCGGTGAGCATGAGCACCGGAGTGCCGATCTCACGCTGGCGGATCGTCTTGAGCACCTCGAGCCCGTTGATGCCGGGCAGAGAGATATCGAGAAGGATCAGGTCGAACGGCTGGCTGGTCGCTGCGGCGAGCCCTTCACGTCCGTCGGTGTGCCACTGGACGACGTGTCCCTCGGCTTCAAGGTTGATCCGCACCATGCTGCCGACGAGCTCGTCATCTTCCACCAACAGGAACGAGTTCATGTCGGGGCCTCCTCGGTGGTGTCCTCGAGAGTGAGAGTGAACGCGCTGCCCTGAGATGGCCCCGGGCTGTGGGCCGAAAGCTCACCGTTCATCTTGCGCGCCAGCTGGCGTGCGATCGACAGACCCAGACCGGAGCCGTGCTGCGCGACGTCGGAGCGTTCCAACCCGTGTCGGAACGGGGCGAAGAGCTCTTCAGCACGCTCCGGGGGGAACCCGATGCCGGCATCCTCCACGGAGATGGCAACCCGACCGTCCCGGCGCTGGACCCTTACGGTGATCTCGCCGTCGCGGTCGCCGTACTTGATGGCGTTGTCCAGGAGGTTCTCGAGGATCACGCGAAGCGCGCGTGAGTCCGCCAACACGCCCAGTGTGTGGTCCTCCCCCTCCCAGATGAGCCGTACGCGCTCGGGGTGATCGGGAAGGGTCGCGCGGCGGTGCTCGAGGAAAGCGTTCAGGACGGTGCGGAGATCGATCGGCTCGATCTGGAGCTGGTACCGATCGGTGCGCAGGCTCCCCGAGATCAGGACGTTCTCGACCGTGTGCTCGAGCCGATGGGTCTCCTTGATGCCGAGGGTGATGAGGCGCTCGGTCTGGTCTGGCGGAATCCGACCGGCTGCGAGGGTTTGCAGCAGCGAGCGGAGCCCTGCCAGCGGTGTCTTCATCTCGTGGGTCACCGCCGACACGAACCGTTCCATGCGTCGCAGGTTCCGCTGCTCCTGGCGCACCAGCCCGTACAGCATCGCGACGCAGACGCCGAGCAAGACGAACAGGAGAATGCCTTCGCCGATGATCATCACGCGGCGGCTGGTCGCCTTGTGCTCGACTGCGGCGAGCGCCGCCTCCACCGGTCGGACCGACATCTCGGGGTGGAGTGGCTCGGCAGCCACGCACAGATCCCCGCCGCAGTCCCGGGTCGCGACCCACTCGAAGCCGTCGATGCCTGCCGGTCCTAAAACGGGTTGCGCTGCGGGGTCGTGACCGATCCGGAGTGCGTGGGCTTCCGCGGCGTGCTGGAGCTCGTGGAGGGCCGCGTTCTTCTCGAGCTGCACGGAGCGCGCGATGTAGACAGTCCACCATGCCCCCAGTGCGGTGAGTGCGAGGAGCGTCACCGCGAAGAAGATGTGATGGCCTCTGCGAACTGCCATGTCTCGGCTCTCGTGATGTCCTTCCGTGCTTCCGGGCTCAGTTGTCGCGATCCCAGGCTGCCTCCGCCTGGTGCTTCGCGGCCTCCCGGATGGTCCGGAAGACGCGACTATTGTAGGCGAGAAGCAGACCGCGAAGATCGTGCTCGAGCTGCTGTTGGTCATCGGAGGCGAGGTAGGCGAAACGCTCGCGGACGAGGTTTGGTATCGTCTCCGCCGTCAGGCGCTCTTGCTCACGTTGCAGGGTGTCCAGAACCTCGGTGAACGCTGGCTCGGACGCGAACCGTCGCAGCTCCTCGACCGCGCGATCGACCAGCGCGTCCGCCTCGGCGGCGGAGCAGGGCGTCTCCTTGTCCATGTTGGAGAGCTCGTGAAAGGTCGTCAGCTCGTCCAGCCCGGCCACGCGAACACCTTCTGGCAGCTCGTTGCGCTCCACCTGGTGCGGTATACCGATATCGATGAGCTCCAGAGGCTGCTCGGCCGAATGCCCGAGATGCAGCATCTCGGTGGTGATGATCGGTGCCCTGGCGCCGGTGCACACAATCGCAGCGTCGCACCGCGTCAGCTGATCCGCAAGCTCGGTGAGAGGAACGACGTGCGAGTCGTTGGCGGTTCGGTTGATGGGGACGACCTCGAAGTCGGGGTCGTTTGCGAGCAGCCCGTGAACCCTTCGGCCGATGGCGCCGAGGCCGACCACGGCCACCCGTGAGATCGGGCGTTTCCTGGCGCGGTGCCTGAGGTAGGTCAAAGCCAGGGCATGGACCCCGCTGGCAGACGACCCCACACAGCCTCGGCGGATCGCGATGCGGACGAGCCGTCCAGCGATCGCTCCGATGCCATTAAGGATGCGCGTGGATGTGCCGCGGCTGCGCGCGTGCTCCAGCGCCTTGAACAGCTGACCGGCGATCTGACGCTCACCGACGACCAGCGACTCCTGTCCGATCGCGACGCGGAACAGGTGACGGGCAGCCTCGTCGCCAACCATGAGGTACGGCTGGATCCTCGCCCTGCCGCTGTCGTTCAGCCGTTCGAGCATTCTGCTGCGCAGCAGCTCGGCGGCCCAGCGCGGCTCGTCCGAGGAGACGATCCACTCGTTACGATTGCAGGTGCTGAGATTCACGATGCCGTCAGCCCAGCCAGTCCGCTCCAGCTCCGAGGCCAGCTCGAGCGACTCGGCGTCGTCGAGCACGAGCTTCGAGCGCCAACGTGAGGACGCCACACGGAAGTCACAGCCCACAAGTCCGATCGGGATGTCGCTCGGGGGGGTGCTCATACGCCGCTCCCGATGCCGTCTGGCGAGCTGTCGTCGAGGAGCTGGCGGGCGGCAGCGATTCCCGACCTGACGGCATCTTTGAGCCCCACCCCCTGCAGCCAGTTGCCAGCCAGCACCAACCCGGGAAGTCGGTGCAGGCGCCGCTCGACAATCGCCATTCGCTCCATGTGACCGTGTGCCATCTGTGGAATGGCGTTTGGCCAGCGGGTGACGTCCACCAGATCCGGTGCGGCATCCAGGCCGGTCATGCTCTCGAGATCGCTCCGGACAATGTCGCTCAGCTCCTCGTCCGAGAGGTTGAGAGCGCCGGGGTCTGTCGTGCCACCTACGAACCCGGCGAGCAGGTCGCCTCCCGGAGGGGTCCGACCCTCGAAGATGCGCGACGGGAACAGGACGCCGAGGGTGCGGATCCCCTCGCAGCGCGGCACCAGGAAACCGAAGCTCTCGGGGATCTCGTCACGGCGCTCGGCGAAGCCGAGCTGGACGACCGCCACGGGCCCCATCGGGATCTGCCCGACGGTTTCGCCGAGCGCCTGATCGAGACCTGCGAGCAGGTCGGTGGCCTCGTGGGGAGGCGTGGCCACCACCAAGCGGCGGCACGAGACGCGATCGGACTCGGTGGTGACCTGGAAGCCGTCTTCGGTCCTTGCGATCTGGATCGCGCCGCAGCCCAGGTGACATCGGTCGCCGAGAGCGGCGGCGACGGCCTCCGAGAGCTGCCCGAGCC
This sequence comes from uncultured Thermoanaerobaculia bacterium, assembly GCA_964512045.1. Lineage (GTDB taxonomy): Bacteria > Acidobacteriota > Thermoanaerobaculia > Thermoanaerobaculales > Sulfomarinibacteraceae > CAZEJK01. Next base: position 2,548 of record CAZEJK010000251.1, on the reverse strand, counting down.
CGCGACGAAACGAGAACAGACCGCGCCGCTTCGCCGGTGCGTTGGCGCCGAGCCGCTTGCGGTCGGACTTCTGCTGCCTCTTCATCTTCAGAGCACCACGGATCATCGATCCGGTCTCCACCTCGAACCCCCAGAAAAGCGGGAACGCCGCGGCGGCCTGGAGCTGCTCGGGGTCGCCCGCGTACACACCGGAGATGAACGCGCCGGCGAGCACGTCCGCGGCCTCCTTGCCGAACCGGCGCTCGAAGAACGTGGCGGCGGAGTCGTCGATGGAACCCCGGCGTGTCCGTAGTGGCTCGGTGGCCAGCTCGATCTTGGACCGCAGGCTGAGGAGGCCTGTCGTCAGAAAGGAGACCGGCCCGCTCGGCGCGGCGTGCAGCCGTCCGTTACGGGCGATATGTCGCGCCTGGGCGGCGGGCCTGCTGGCCAGAAGATCGTTGCCGGCGCCCACCTCTTCGGCGAGCTGGAAGACCTCGTGGGCGGACGCCAGGACGGTGTGTGGACCGCGCTCGAGGAGATAGCCGTGCACCTCCTCGCTGCGCACGTTGCCGCCCGGTACGGCGTTCCGTTCGTACAGCACGACGTCAACTCCGTGACGGTACAGCCGCCAGGCACAGGCCAGACCGGCGAGGCCGCCTCCGATGACGATGACATCGGCAGCTCGCTCCGTCATGACGTGCTCCCTTCAAAGCGAGACCACCCCTGCTCGGCGGCGGCAGCTTGGACGGTGTGGGCCATCGTATCGATCAACGCTGGATGGTGACCGGGGACCGGCGCCCGACGGTAGGACTCGATTCCCGCCTCCTCGGCGAGCTCTCGGGTCTCGATATCGAGCTCGTGGTTCGTCTCGAGGTTCTCGGTCAGGAACGCGACAGGAACCACAGTGAGCCTGCGGACGCCGGCTTTGCCAAGCGCGGTGACGGTTGCGTCGAGGTGGGGCTCGAGCCAGGCGACGGGTCCGACACGACTCTGGAACACCACTGTCGACGGGAGGTCCGCCGGCAGCCGCGCGCGCAACAGGTCGGTTGTCTTCGCCACATCGCCCGGGTATGGGTCGCCTTTGTTCACGTTGCGCATCGGCAGGCCGTGAGCGGTGAAGAGCACGTGCTCGCAGTCGTCGAGAAGAGGTTCCGTCTTCGCCATGATCGCCGAGATGAGGCCGTTGCTGTCGGGTTCGAGCTGGATGCCGCGCCACTCCAGGCTCTTGCTCTCGGCGGCCTTGGCCAGGGCGGCCAGACACGTCCTGTTGGTGGCCCACGACCTTTGCGGAAATAGCGGTAGTGCAAGCACGTGCTCAACGCCCTCTGCCTGGAGGCGGGCCAGGACCTCGTCCGGGTATGGGGGCGAGTGGCGGAACGCGAATGCCACCCGGTACCCGGTACCGAGCCGGCCGGCGAGAGCCGAGGTGATCGCTGCGGTCTCGGCATGGATCGGGCTGAAGCCGATCTCGGCGTACTTGCGGGCCACGGCCGGAGCACGCCGGTACGCGATGAGCTGAGCGAGCGGCACGCGGATGGGCCCGGGGATGTGCATGATCTCCGGATCGGACAGCATGCGGGCAATGAACCCCCGAACCTCGGATCGGCTGCGCACGCCGCCCAGGTCGAGGAGAACGACGCCGATATGACTGGAGCTCTGTGACATCACGGTTGTACGGACCTCCACGGGTGACGGCGGCTCAACGAACGTGCGTGCTCCCTGCGCGCCCTGCCGTCACGTCGCATGGTACGGGCGCGCGAGCCCGTCATGTCACAACTTTGTCAGTGGCAGTGTTGTTCCGGCCATTCTGCTGCGGGTGCTGCGAGTGCCCGGGGGGAAGACGATACACCGAGAGGCCTCGTTGGTAACTCAAAGCTCCGTATCTTCGAAAATGCGAAGCATTCGCCGGGGACCGGATGGCCGGGATCCGGCTGCCGGGCTCGGAACCCTGAAGCCCCTTCCATCGCGTTGACCTGTAAGCGTACTGGTTGCCGAGGCGCCGCTCCCCATCACGGGACTGAGCCCACCGCGCGGTGCAGCGCGAAGGAGCGTGTAACGCGTTGACCCGTATGCCTTCGAAGCTGCCGCTGGGCCATCATCCGGGTCCGGCTTCCAGCTGTCGGGGCCCGGTCCGGGTCCGTTGACCGGGACCGGGCAGTGCTCCGATCGCTTCGATCATCGGTCGCCTCGTGACCCACCCACCCGGCCTGCGAGACGCAGGCCAACACAATCCGGTCCTCTCTTCTTTGTGGGAGCCGGCGTCTCGCCGGCGGGAGGGCGGGGGGTCTGCATTTACGAACCAGGCAAAGAGACCGCCCGGACCCGGCCCTGGCCCCGGCCATCCGGAGGCCGGCCCGCGGCCCCCGGCGATGCCGTTGGGCATGATGCTGAGCTCTGACCGCGGTCCATCGCTCGACCAACACACTGGCGGGGGTAGCGGTCGCGCCCGGCGTTGGGACTATACTGGGCGCGCACACGACTGGTTTGACGGCACGGCGTTGGCCGATGGAGGCTGCGATGGACGATCGCTTCAACGTGGGCAGGTGGCCGCGGATGCAGGCTCGCTGGC
>CAZEJK010000250.1:0-7576 GCA_964512045.1 uncultured Thermoanaerobaculia bacterium | reverse complement strand
GACCGTCCTGGCGACTGTCGCCGAGCGGTACCGCATGCTGGTGGCTGCCAGCCGTGTCATCGACGGCCCCGAGCAGATCGCTGTCACCGTCTCCATCGGCGCCACGCTGGCGCGCGACGGAGACACCGTGGACGGGGTCGTCGGGCGCTCGGACGAGCTGATGTACGCGAGCAAGCGCCGTGGCGGTAACCGAGTGACGCTCGAGCACGAACTCTGAGGCCAGAACGACGTTAGAAGAAGCGGGGAGCTGCTGCGGCATGCAGCCCACGGAGGATGAGTGCACCACGCAATCGTTTTGGAAGGTATCCACAAGGCGTTCGGTCAGAAGATCGCAGTCGATCATCTCGACCTGCGCGTGCCCGCCGGCTCGATGACCGGGTTCATCGGCCCGAACGGCGCTGGCAAGACCACGACTATCCGCATGATCATGTCGATCCTGTTCCCGGACGAAGGCCGGATCTCGGTTCTCGGCAACGCCTCCGCCCTGGAGGCGAAAGACCGGATCGGCTACCTGCCGGAGGAGCGCGGCGTGTACAAGAAGATGAAGGTGGGAGCGTTCCTCCGGTACATGGGCCGACTGAAAGGGCTCGATCAGACTGGGCTGGCCCACACAGTACGGAGCTGGCTGGAGCGGGTCGGCCTCAGCGACGTCGAGAAGACCCGATGCGAGGAGCTGTCCAAAGGGATGCAGCAGAAGGTCCAGTTCATTGCTGCCGTCATCCACGAGCCGGACCTGTTGATTCTCGACGAGCCGTTCAGCGGTCTCGATCCGATCAACATGCGCCTGCTGCGCGACCTGGTGTTCGAGCAGCACCAGCGCGGCACCACCATCGTGTTCTCCACTCACGTGATGTTCCAGGCCGAGCAGCTGTGCGAGCACGTCGTCATGATCAACAACGGTCACAAGGTGCTCGATGACTCCATCGCCGCGATCCGTGCCAACCACGACCCACGCACCATCCTGTTCGAGCCGATGAACCCGAGCACTGACCTCGCACCGCTGCATGCGCTCGAGTGCGTGGAGGAGATAGTGGCCAGCAACGGACACTGGCAGCTCGCCCTGGCTGACGGATGTCCACCGCCGGACGCGATCCAGGCCATCGCCGCAGCCATTCCGCCTGCACGTATCGAGCTCCAGCGACCCACCCTCGAGGACGTCTTCGTCAGCATGGTGCGAGACTCGTCAGCTCTCCAAGGACAGGATGCGGCGGCGCTTCGGGCCTCTGTTCGTAGCGACACGGAGCCGGTGGAGGCACTGCGATGAAGGTCGTCGAGATCGCAATCCGAGAGTTCGTCGCCACCGTCGCGACCAAGGGCTTCATCATCGGTGTGCTGGTGCTCCCGGCCGTCATCGGCGCGCTCATTCTGCTCTTGCCGCTGCTGATGCAGGAGGAGCCCCCGAAGATCGAGGGCGATATCGCGGTGGTCGATCCCACAGGCGAGATCGCCCCCCGTCTCGACGATCTCATCTCGCCACAGGCTCTCGCCCTGCGACGTGCCGAGCAGCAGGCCAAGCTCGAGGAGCTCACCGGCGAGGGTCTCGGTCGCCTCGCTGACGCCAACCCTGCAACCACGCAGCTTCTCGATGCCATGCTCGGCGAGGTTCCAGTGCTCCAGGTCGAACGGCTCGCTGCCGCCAGCGACCTGGAGGCCGCGAAGGACCCGCTGCGCGAAGGCACCCCGAACACCGGCGGACGGCTTGCGCTGGTGGTCGTACACCCGGATGCAGTCTCCTCGGACACCCCGTCGGGCGAGCTCGGAAGCTACGATCTGTTCGTCCGAGAGAAGCTGGATGACAGGCTCGTCGACGAGATCCAGGTCGCTCTGCGCCGTGCCATCGTCGCCGCCCGCCTGACGGCCAACGACATGGATCCAGAGACGATCCGGCGTCTCACCGACGTCCCCAGGGTCCGGTCGACCACCGTCACCGCGACAGGTGAGCAGGAGACCAACGAGGTGCTCAACCTGCTCGTCCCCGGGGGCTTCATGATCCTGCTGCTGGTCTCGGTGTTCTCCGGGGGGCAGTACATCATGACCACGACCATCGAGGAGAAGTCGAACCGGGTCGTCGAGATCCTGCTCTCCGCCGTCTCTCCGATGCAGCTGATGACCGGCAAGATCCTCGGACAGATGGCGGTGGGGCTCCTCATTCTCGGGATCTACGGCAGCATGGGGGTTGCCGCCCTGCTCTCGTTCGCCTTTCTCGGCCTGATCGACCCCTGGCTGTTCCTCTACCTGTTCATCTTCTTCTTCCTGTCGTACTTCGTGATCGCGTCACTGATGGCGGCGATCGGTTCCTCGGTCAACGAGCTCAGCGAAGCACAGTCCCTGATGACCCCGGTCATGCTCACCATGATGGTCCCGTGGCTACTGTGGGTCCCCATCCTGCGCGACCCGAACTCACTGTTCGCGACGATCACCAGCTTCCTGCCACCGATCAACACCTTCGTCATGCTGCTCCGCATGACCTCGACAACACCGCCACCGCTGTGGCAGGTGTGGCTGACGATCGCAATCGGCGCGGCATCCGTGTACGTGGCCCTATGGTTCGCCGCCAAGGTGTTCCGTATCGGTCTTCTGATGTACGGCAAGCCACCCACGCTCGCGACCCTGATCCGCTGGGCACGTATGGCGTAACGCGAGTCGCTCGCAGGAAGTCCCGAAAAGGCCCGCGTGGCCGCGGTGCGCGTTACCTCCCGCGAAACGCGGCCACCACGCCGATGGTGCGCAGGATGATCAGCAGGTCGAGCCAGAAGCTCTTGTGTCGCACGTAGTAGAGGTCGAGCTCGAGCTTCTGCCGCATCTCGTTGATGGTGGCGCCGTAGCCGAAGTTCACCTGCGCCCAGCCCGTCAGCCCCGGCTTCACCGACAGCCGTGCCCGGTAGTGCGGAATCTCGCGCTCGAGCTCCTCGATCAGCTCCAGCCGCTCCGGCCGCGGACCCACGACGCTCATCTCGCCGCGCAGCACGTTGAGGACCTGCGGCAGCTCGTCCAGGCGGAGTCGACGGAGCACGCGTCCGACCCGCGTCACCCGCGGATCGTTGTCGACGGCGAGGCTCGGTCCGGTCTTCTCGGCATCAGGCACCATCGATCGGAACTTGATGATCCAAAAGCTCGTGCCGCTTCTGCCGAGCCGTTGCTGCCGGAAGAACACCGGTCCGCGGCTGTCCAGACGAATCGCCAACGCCACCGGTGCGATCAGGATCGCGAGAATGATCAGGCCGGCACATGCGACGGCGAGATCAATCCCCCGCTTGACGATCTCCCACAGCGTCGGCAACCCACCGGGATCCGTCAGCGGGGCCGGAAACCACCGCTGACCGAGAAGGGTCACGGGGACCCTGCCGAACGACTCCTCATAGAATGCCGACAACGACCGCACCCGAATACCATGTGCGTGACAGCTCACCAGATCCGCGACCAGCTGTCTGGGCAGCGGATCTGGCGTCGTGACGACGATCTCGTCCGCCACGCTCCCATCGGGGAGCTCGTGAAGATCGACGAGAGGCACACCGTCCAACCCGCCCGCACGGTCCCCGTTCGCCGCCGGCACGAACCCGAGCACCTCGGTGTCCGCCAGCTCCTGCCGAACCTCCCGAATCAAGGTCGCCGCCGCCTCGCCGTGACCGACGACCACAATCCGACGTCGCCAGCGATCCGCCTCGAGCTGGCGAGCCATCACCTGGCGCCATAGAGCGACTGCCACGGTCGCGATCAACAGAAACAGCACCGGCGTCAGCCGAGGAAGGGCCGGCGCCTCCAGAATCGGCTGCACCATCTCGGGGTCGGAGGGCTGCGCTCCGAACACTGGCCTACCGAGCACGAAGAACAGAAACGCGTACCCTGAAGCCACCACTCCGGTGGTCATCACCAGCCGACGGAACACCGTCCGCTGAACCGCGATCAACGGCGTCTTGTATCCGCCGTTCACCGCCAGCACCCCGAGCCAGATCACCCCGAGGGTACATACCCACAACCCCTGCCAGCGCGTGACCGCCGGGTCTGCCACGAGACCTGCCACCCGGTACTGTATCGCCCGCGCGAGCAAAGCGACGGCGCCGGCTGTGACCAGCGCCACCACATCGCCGCAGAAGATGAGGAGACGTCGTTCCCACAGCGACATCGGCATCAGCGCGCCCTGCGCCCCACGACCCGCTGCACGACACCCTCGAACTGCTCCACCGATCGCTCCCAGCTGTAGCGCCGCTCCACCAGGCCGCGGCCAGCCTCCGACAGCCGCCGCCGCGCCGCGGTATCCGCCAGCAGCGTGAGAACGTGTCGGGCAAGCTGGTCGGAGGTCTCCCCCACGAGCAGCTCGACTCCAGCCTGAGCCCGCACGCCCCCGAGCACAAATGGCGTCGTGATCACCGGCAAGCCCGCGACGAGCGCCTCCAGGACCTTCCCGTGCATCCCGGAACCGGAGCGGAGCGGGAGCACCGCGAGCGTCGCACGGTCGAGCTCGGCCTCCAGGTCGGAAACATACCCGGATACCTCGACGCTGTCCGAGGTCAGCCGGAGGACAGCGCGGCTCGGCGTGGCGCCGACAATCCGGACACGGACATCGCTGCGGACGGCGTGGACCTTCGGAAGCACCTCGCGAACCAGCTCGGTCACAGCCTGGACGTTCGGCGGATAGCTCATGTTCCCAAAAAAGAGCAGAGTTGCGGGCTCACGCTCGTCCATCGGCACCACCGGTCGGCTCCGCTGAACACCGAGGGGATTGACGACGATGCGTGGATCTCCAAGGAAGGTCCGGTCGGCCTCTGCGACCACCGTGATCGCGTCGAACCGCGGCAGGACCGCGCGTTCGAAACGGGCCACAAGCTGCGACTCTATCCAGCGCAACCAGCTGATCGGCGGAGCGGTGAACGCCGCCAGCGACCGTTGGTTCAATGCCAGAGAGTCCACGAGGTCGAGCACGACCCGTTCCACACCCGCGGCACGGAGCACCGGCTCGTACATGGCCATGCGTGACAGCTGAACGACCGCAACGTCTGGCCTGAGCTCCTCCGCTGCTCGCTGCACGGCAGCTGCAAACGCCCGCGAGCGGTAGTAGGAGACCTGTGCCGGCCGGCCGGCGAGTGGTGCGCTCAGAGCCCGCAGCCACCTCGTCGGCGACATCTGCACCACCGTTGTCGTGGCAAGCTCCTCGACCGGTCCCAGCCCGACGGAGGAGACCATCCCGTCATCGGTCGTGATCAGCGCAACCTCGTGACGACGGCTGAGAAAGCGGAGCTGGTAGAGCAACCGGAGCTGGTTGCCTTTCACCGTGGGGTACGGGCAGCGCGACGACAGGATCAGTATCCGCATTGCGATGTCCTGCGCCTGGGGACGGATGCCATACGAGGAGTATACCGCTCCCCGACAACGCCCGACCGAGGTCAACGGCACACGTGGTCGATCCAGGTATCATCGGTTGCGGATGAACGCTGTCCCCGTGATCGCTCGCAACGTGATCTGGCTTGCCGGAGGTGAGCTTCTGGTCAAGTCCTCGGTTCTGGCGGCCACCGCAATCGTGGGTCGGTTCGTCGGCCCTGCCGGCCTCGGCGAGCTCACTGTCGCCTGGGGCGCGATGCTGGTGGCGGTGACGATCACGTCCGGAGGTCAGGTCGAGGTGCTGATCCGTGCCACCGCGACAGGACCAGGCGCAGCGCTCGCCCACCTGCGCCGTTCGATTCAGGTGTCCAACACGCTTGCTGTTGCCGTTGCCATCGTCCTGTGCTCCGTCGCTGCGCTCGCGGACCGTCCCGGCTTGCAGTCCTGCCTGCTGTCGTTCGTGCCATACGCCCTCCTCAGATCTCGCCTGATCGTCACCGCTGCTCCGCATAAGGGACTGGACCGCATGGGAGTCGAGACCCGAGCGCGAGCGATCGAGTCGGCGATCGCACTGCCACTGTTGATCGTTGGAGTCCTCACCATTCCCAGCTCCTGGCTCGCTGGAGCAGCGTTCACCGTTGGCGCGGCGGTGGCGACGACGTGGATCGGCACGCAGAAGCGGTGGTTACCTGCGCAGTCTCCGTCGCCTGACGCACTCGGGACGGTACGGGCCCACTGGCGCGAGGGGGCGTCGTTCATGGCACTCGCGCTCACGTTACAGCTCTTGCTGCGCAGCGACACACTGCTGATGGCTCTGCTGGGCATACCGTCCGAGGCGATCGGCCAGTATGGTGTCGCCAGCATGTGGGTGTGGGGCGTGCTCGCCGGGCCCCAGCTCCTCGCGATGGCCATCTACCCGACGTTCTCGCGAACGGCGGGACACGGCGCCGGGAGCGTTCGCGCCACGCACAGCGCGCTGATCCTTGGCGTTCTGTCCGGCACGACGCTGGCCTGTGGTCTGTACCTCGCGAGAGCCCCGCTGGTCCAGCAGATCTACGGCGCAGGCTTTGCCGACGCCGAACGGTTCCTTGCAGCGCTGGCCTGGGCGTTGCCGGGTGCGGGCGCCGCCATGTGCCTGGGCACCGTGCTCGCAGCATGGAATCGGCAGAAGTGGACTCTGCTAGCCTACATCGGTGCGGTCGTGATGACGGTCTCTGCTAATGTCTACTGGATCCCGAAGACGGGGCCGATCGCCGCAGCAGTCGCGGCAGTTGCGGTACAGACAACGCTTGCGCTGATACTCACAGTGGCCGCAAGTCAGGCAGGACGCCGCACCCGGGAGCGTGCATGAAGCTTGGAATCATCGTCGTTCATTTCGGAGCTTCTGAGCCAGCTCGACGATGTCTACGCTCCATCGTCCACAACGCCTCCGAGTGTGATTGGAACGCGGTGGTTGTGGACAACAGCGGCAATCTGCACCCTGCGTCCCTTGCAGACGTCACACAGGTCAGCGTCCTCGAAGCGGCCGACAACCCGGGCTACGGTGAGGGCGCCAACCGAGGCATCGCCCACCTCCTCGCCAACGGTCTGACCGCGGATGGGTGGATCGTCCTGAACAACGACGTCGAGCTCGAGGAGGGCTTCCTGGACGCGGCTGCGGAAGCTCTTCAACGTCCACAGGTGGGCGCGGTTGGTGGGCCGATCCGACTCAGCCGCAGCGACGGCGCCCTCTGGTACGCCGGAGGCGACGTCCGCTGGTGGACCGGTACAGTCCGCCAGAGCAGGCGACCCGAGAACGCCCTTCACGCCAGAGAGGTCGGGTTCATTCCAGGAACCGCGATCGCCATCGATGCCGGGGCGTTTGCCGACATCGGCGGCTTCGATCCAGGGTTCTTCCTCTACCATGAGGACCTCGACCTCTGCCTCCGGCTGCGTCGGTCGGGATGGAAGCTGTGGTTCGAGCCCCGGATGCTCGCCGTTCACCACATGGGCACGACAACTGGCTCCCACGAGCGCTCAGCGCTGTACCTCGAGGAGATGGCCAAGACCCGCCTGCGGTCCTTTCGACCGCGCAGCTACCGGGTGTATCTGGCCGCCGTGCACACGCTCTGGGTTGCCCTTCGCGCAACGAGCCTGGCACTGCACCCGAGCCCCGGGGCACGACGTTGCGCCCGAGCGCTGGTGCGCGGTCATCGTGCAGCACTCGCAGAGCTCTTCAGCGGCTCAAAACTCCGTATCTTCGAAAACTCGAAGCATCCGC
>CAZEJK010000249.1:0-7703 GCA_964512045.1 uncultured Thermoanaerobaculia bacterium | reverse complement strand
CGGAGGGGCGTGACGTCGGCTATGATCTGCGAGGTGTAGTCCGACTCCGAGATGACCATCCCAGCCAGGAACGCCCCCAACGCCATCGAGATCCCGAGGTGGCCCATGATGGCAGCGGTGCCGAACACCACCACCACGATGGTGAGGGTGAACAGCTCGCGCGAGCGGGTGGAAACGGCCCAGCCGGCAAGGCGGGGCAGGATGAACTTGGCGCCCACCACGGTCAGCACCAGGGCCACCAGGGAGCGGACCACCACCAGGATGACCTCCATCCCTGAGCCACCCTGGCCCGATAGCAACGGGAGCGCGAGCAGGATCGGGATAACGGCGAGATCCTGGAACAGGAGCACCGAGATCATCGACCGGCCGGTGTCCGTTCCGAGCTCGCCGCGGTCCTCGAGCAGCCACAGTACGACAACCGTGGAGCTGAGGGCGATCACGAGCCCCCAGAAGATGGCATCTGGAGCAGAGAACGACCCGGCCAGCATGAGGATCCCAGCCCCCGCTGCCGCAGTGAGCACGACCTGTCCGCCACCACCGCCGAGAACCAGCCGCCGCAGCTGCCACAGGTCGCGCAGCGAGAGCTTCAGGCCAACTGTGAACAACAACAGGATGACGCCGACCTCGGCCAGCAGCTCGATCTGCGTACGGTCGTCGATGATCCCTAGCCCGCCGGGGCCGATGGCGATGCCGGTCAGGATGAAGCCGACCACCGGTGGAATGGAGAACCGCCTGAGGACGATAGCGACCACAACGGAGGCCGCGAGAACGATGACGATTTCGTCAAGGAACGGCAGGTGCATGGCAGGCTCGCTGTCCAGATAGTCTGACTGGTTGACTCGGGGCGTTCCACAACCGTACGAGAGCACGACACGCCCCGACGTTCGGTCGCACAGGCTACTTCATGTGCGTGCGAGAAGTAAACGGAGATCGCAGCCGGAGCCCCTCGCCGGCCAACTCACGGCTGTCGCCGAGTGACCGCGGCTGCGCCCGGCTTCGGCTCACGACCGCCTCAGTGCGAGTGGGTCTCGAGGTGCTTCAGATCTTCCTCGGAGAAGTAGAGCGTGCTGAGCTGGTCGATCAGAGCACGCAGCTCCTCACCGATCTTCGGATCAACTGTCTGCTTCGCCTTCATGCTGACGCGCAGAAGCTGGTGGAGCACCTCGAGCTGCTTCAGGTACGTCTCGCGCGCCTCGGCATCATCTCCGCTGGGCGCCGAGATCCGCTGGCGCAGGAAGTACTCGGTCACGATCTCGCCGAGGTAGTCGGCGTGTTGATCCTTGTTGTTGATCCAGCGCACCAGCTGGTTGACGTCGCCGGGCTCGGTGGCGTCGGCGAGCTCACCGATCAGGCGGACCGACTTCTCGATGGTGGTGACGTGCTCCTCCATCATGCGGATGCGCATCATGTCGTCGTAGATCCCGCACGGGATCTGGCAGTGGGCGCCGGCCACGCTCGCCAGCGCAGTGGTGAGAACGATCGCGGTGATGAGACGGATGTGTCGCATGGTGTTCCTCCTTGATCGTCCAAGGGCAACCGTCGTCGTCCTTGCCCCATTCCGGGACGGCGCACTCACGGGTCTCTCCACCCTGGCGTTGGACGTGCTCACTCGGCAGGTCTCGGGCGTGCGACGTCGGGCGTGGAGTGTCCAGCGGGGGGGATGACCATCCGTGTCTCCGCGGCGCGGGCGATCGTCTGCTCGAGCGTCTCGCCGACGGCGCAGGTGGCCCATCCGACGCGGAGTGGTATCGGGATCGATGGCGGTACACACCGTTCGAGGTGGCGAACGAACTCTGCGGTACCGATCTCGTCGGATGCCTCCATCAGCAGGAGAAACTCGTCGCCGCCGAGTCGGATCAGAGCGTCATGGGGGCGGATCTCGCCGGCCAACCAGTTGCTGAGAGAGACCAGGAGGTCGTCACCAGCCGCGTGCCCGAGCGTCTCGTTGATCCGGCGGAAGCTCTTGAGGTTGATGTTGAGCGCGGTGTACCGTCTCTGACCTGCATCGTACGCTCCGCTGAGCTCTCCGAGATATCGGCGGTTGTACGCGCCGGTGAGGTCGTCACGGATCGCCTGCTCTCTGAGCTGTGCCTCGAGCCTCTTGTGACGCGTAATGTCGACCATCACGCCGTGGAACAACGTCTCGCCCGAGTCGGGATCAGTGACCTTGTACGCCGTATCGAGGACTGTGCGGACCTCGCCGTCAGGGCGACGGATCTCGAGCTCGAAGTCGCGGATCCAGCCGTCCCGACCGAGGATCTCGAGCTCGCGCCGGCGCTGCTTCGGTTCCACCAGGAGCTCGCCGGCACGGTAGAGGCGGATTTCCTCGATGCTGGTCACACCGAACACCTCGAGGAACGCCGGGTTGGCGTCGAGGATCACACCATCCCATGACGTGATGTAGATGCCTTCACGGAGGTTCTCGACAAACTTCACCAGTGTGCGCTGATCCTGAAGGCTCTTCATGGTCGCCCGTGCTCCTGCGACGTGCGTGGTCTACGATGTCTCACTTCCAGTCCGGTAGAGGCTTGTGAATCCAGGTGGCGACAACCGCGTCCCGCGCCTCGGCGAGCTCGCTGTCGCTGGTGGGGGTTCCCTGTACGCGTTTCTCCAGCGGTTTCATTGCCTGGGCGACGGCGATCACGACCACGCCCGGCGCGATGACCCAGAGGACATCGCCCAGGTTGAGATGCCCCGCTTTCAGTCCCCAGACGAAGGCGACACACGGTCCGAGCAAGAGAGGGATCTGGACCAGAGCGAGGTACATCTGGCGCGCGGCAAGCTCCTGAAAGCGCTGGAGCTGATGACTGGAGGAAATCTCCGGAACCTCCGTTGCGAACCGCCGGAGCTGGTGCCAACCCCACGCCGCGTTGAGCAGAGCAAGCGCCGGCAGCGCAAGCAGTAATGCGATCACCTGAGCGCGCATCACCCCTCCTGTTTCCGCGTTCGAGCCCAGTATAGAACGATTTGCGAGGTGGGGCGACCGTCAGTGGTGTTTGTGAGGTGGTGTGGGCAGCGGCCAGCACGCCGAGCTCCTGTCAGGGACAGGAGGCTCGCCGCCCAAGGATTGGAGCGCGCAGGAAGCAGTCGAGGGAGTGTGGGTCGCTCGGCGCGTGGCGCGTGAGGCCGGGTCAGGAGTGCTTCTTGTGGCGGGCGATCGCCGCCTGGGTGCGGTCGGTCATGGCGTGCGGCGCAAGCCGACCACAATGGCCGTAGCCGGCCACTGGCGTGCACAGGCCGCGGCACCAGGAGACCTGATGGCCGTTCAGCGGGCAGCGGAGCACGGTGTAGGGACGGAGCCGGGTGCGAGCGGATCGATCGCGCGGGCTGAGCAGGGGCATGTGGACCTCCGATGCGAAGTTTATCATGCGATCAGGAATCACTCCAACTCAATGTTCTGGGCTGGCGCGAACCGTTTGGTGAGGGAAGCCGTATCATGTGCAGTGGAGGATCACCATGGAGACACGACGTGTGATCGCAGCAGTGGTCATGGCGCTGGCGCTGGCAGGGTGCAATACATCCGTGAACTCATCGCTGCGTCTGGCAGATGGCGAGGTGTCCGAGGGCGGGCTGAGCACGGTCAACGGTTCCATCGAGGTGGGTGACCGCTGTGAAGTGCACGGCGCCTGCCGAACCGTGAACGGCTCGATCGATGTGGGTCACGAGTCCCGGGTGGAGGAGCTGCAGACGGTGAACGGCAGTATCCGGGTCGGACAGAACGTCGCGGTTGATGGCGACGTCGAGAGCATCAATGGCGGTGTCGAGATCGATCTGGACTCGACCATGCGAGGCGACGTCACGACGGTCAACGGTGACATCGTGCTCGAGGGAGTGCAGCTCGAGGGCGGCATCTCGACGCACAACGGCGACGTGACGTTGAGCGGTACGACCGAGGTGACGGGCCATGTGCAGATCAAGCGGGCTCGAGGCTCGGTGTCTGACAGCACGTTGGAGATCCGCATCGAGAACGGCGCCGTCGTGCGCGGCAGCGTGGTCGTGGAAGACGGGGCACGACCAGTCAAGGTGTTCCTCGAAGGTGACGGCTCCGTCAAAGGTGAGATCGTCAACGCCGAGGTGGTGCGAGCGGATGGCACGAGCGCGACGGACAACCCGATCTCGGAAAGCGAACCGTAAGACCACGAGTCTCTCGTCCAACCTGGAGAGCGGGCGCTCCTGGAGCTGGAGGCCACTTGGACGTTGATTCTCGAATGGCGCCAGCCTCGTTGATCGCTTCGCCGACTGGATCTGGTGGTACGCTGCAGCTCCGCCATCCGGTATGTGCGGTCAGCCCATCAAGCCCGGTCGTTGCATGCCGCGCGCGGAGTAGACAGGAGGGAGGACGCGGTGCAACGACTGGTCACGGTGGTCTGGCTCGGATTGCTCGCGGCGGTCGTCGTGGTGCTGTCGCATCCGGCGTCGCGGGAGGTCTTCACGGCGTGGACCGTGGCCCATCCGTACCTGATGGGCTTTGCGAAGATCGCCCTGCTCGGCACCATGGGCGAGCTGCTCGGCGGTCGCATCGTCACGGGCCGCTGGCGCCTGGCCGGTATCCGGCTCCATCAACGGGTGCTGGTGTGGGGGTTCCTCGGGGTGCTGTTCACGGTCGTGTTCCCGCTGTTCTCATTCGGGGTCGATGGCCTGCTGGTTGCCGGCCTGGTGCCAGGAGGTGGCTCATCGGTCGCCGCGGCGTTCTGGAAGTCGTTTTTCATGAACATGATCTTCGCCTTCCCGATGATGGTCTTCCACCGCATCACGGACACCTTGATCGAAAGGGGCCAGCTTTCTGCTGTGTGGCCTCTGGTGGACGTGTGGGAGAGCATCGATTGGCGCAACATGCTGCACGTCGTTGGCTTCGCCTGCCTCTGGTTCTGGATCCCTGCGCACACCTTCACCTTCATGCTGCCGCCCGAGTTTCGGGTGGTCTGTGCCGCACTGCTTGCCGTCGTGCTCGGCGCGATCCTCGGTTTTGCCAAGAAGCGGGCGTTGGCGCGGCCGGGGCCACGGATGGTGAGTGTTCCGTAGCCTCAAGCGGAGTGGTCGGTGGACGCAGCAAAGAGGTGACGAGGAGGTCGTGTATGCCTCCGCAACTCCGCACCCGGCACCCATCCTGGGTGATACACTTCTCCTGCGTGCCGGGGCAGGTGACCGCCGGGCCGTTCGACATCTGTGTGAACGAGCAAAGTGGAAGAGCGGGCCAGTAGGAGTAGGATATCGCCCATGATTCGTCTCCCGATACTCGCTGCCACGGTCCTCTTGGTGACAAGCTTGCCCGCTGCCGCTGATTCAGATGATGCCAGGCGCTACTTCGGCCAGATCGAGGGCCGGGTCGTCACCACTGACGACGTGCCCGTATTGGGTGCCGAAGTAGGACTCGATCCACTGGTCATCAAGACCGTCTCCACGGACAGCGAAGGATACTTCACGCTGCGTGGCGTACCCGAAGGAAGGTATCGCGTGATCGCGGCGGCGCCAGGATTCGCGGTCGGGGAGGCTCCGATCGAGCTGAGCCGCGAGTCGCCATCTCCGGAGGTGCTCATCCGCTTGCGCGCGGCACAGGTCACACTCGGCTCGATCGACGTCGTCGGCAGTTACTCGATCGGCCGCGACGCACCAGCACGGTCCTCCGCCCTCACTGCCGAGGAGCTGCGCGAGCTGCCTCATCTCGGCGACGACATCGTCCGAGCTGTCACGGTCTTGCCGGGCGTGACCTCGAATGACGCGTCGGCCGAGTTCAATGTGCGAGGCAGCTTGACGCGGGAGGTCCGCTACGAAATCGATGGCCTGGAGATCTTCGAGCCGTATCACCTCAAGGACTATCAAGGCATCTTCAGCATCATCGATCCAGGAATGCTCGGCGGCGTCGACCTCTTCACCGGCGGGTTCCCGGTCGAGTATGGCGACCGCAGTGCGGGTGTGCTCGACCTCGAGACCTTCAGTCCTGATGGCCCCGCCTATGAGGTTGGCCTCAGCCTACTGAACGCTTGGGGATCCATAAGCGATCGTTGGGAAGGTGGCTCCTACTTCGCATCCGCCCGCCGGGGCTGGTTCGATATCGTGCTCGACATCGTCGGCGACGAAGAGGAAGAGGATGAAGTTCGCCGCGGCAGTGGGCCCACATACTGGGATGTGCTGTCCAAAGTGAGCTTCGACCTGGCGCCGAGACAGAGCTTGACGGTCGAGGCTCTGCTCTCCTCGGATAGCAACGACGAGTTCGAACGTGAACTCGAAGACGGCGGCTTCGAAGAGGAAAGCACCGACAGTAGCTATGGCAACTCCTACCTCTGGGCTCGTCACAACGCCTTCCTCGGCCAGAGCGCTCTGGTCGAAACGATGCTGTCGATCGGTCGGGTTGATCGCGATCGTCGGACCGCCGAAGAGAGCCCGTCTCGTGACTTCGAGATCCGCGACGAGCGCACCCTGGATGTCCTGCAAGCCCGCCAGGATCTTACATGGCAGCTCAGCGATGACCATCTCGTGAAGAGCGGCTGGGAAGCCCGACGTTACGAAGCCGAGTACGACTACTTCAATCAGCTCGCCCTCATCGACGTCGTCGCCAGTGTCTTCGGTGTCGAACCGATCACCCAGTTTGCCGGCACCTTCGAAGGCGATCATTTCGGCCTCTACCTGGCCGATCGCTGGGAGATTACGCCTCGCTTCGTGATCGAAACGGGTGCCCGTTGGGACCGTCACTCGCTGACTGACGAAGATCACATCTCACCCCGGATCAATGGCCTTCTCGACTTCGGCAGCGGCTGGCGAGGTCGTTTCGCCTGGGGGCACTTCTACCAGAGCCAGCGACCGAATGAGCTGCAGGTCGAGGATGGAGAAACGACTTTTTTCGGCGCCGAGCGCGCCGAGCACCGCATTCTTGGTCTGGAACGCACTTTCGAAGCCCGAGCGGCTTCCTGGGAGGTCCGCCTCGAGGCCTACCAGCGCTTGATCGAGGACGTCAGGCCCCGGTTTGAGAATGTCTTCCAGACCTTCGTGCTCAACCCCGAGACTGCCAACGACCGGATCCGCATCGCACCTGATGCGGCTGAGGCGTACGGCGCCGAGCTTTTCCTGACCCGCCGAGGAGGCGGCGCCTTCGATTGGTGGATGAACTACGCCTGGTCTGAAGCGACGGACACCCTCGACGGCCGCGAAGTGCTTCGCGCCACCGATCAGACCCACGCCGTGAACCTCGCCGTCTCGTGGCGACCGAGTCCGCGCTGGAGCTTCAACGCCGTCTGGATCTATCACACGGGCTGGCCGACGACGCCGGTTTCAGCCACGCTTGACATCGGAACGGACGGCGAGCCCATCGCCGTACCGGTGATCGGCGAGCTGAGGTCGGTTCGCCTCGATGACTACCACCGCCTGGACGTTCGCGCATCCCGCCGCGTCGCGCTCAGACGCGGTGTGTTGGAGCTCTTCATCGATGTGCAGAATCTCTACAACCGAAGGAATGACGCCGGTTTCGAAGTCGATGGTAGCAATTTCCTGATCGATGATCAGGGGCAAGCTGTCTATCAACCGACTCCGGAGGAGTGGCTCGGTCTGTTGCCGTCCTTCGGTATCTCATGGACCTTCTAAGCATAGGTGTCACCCACCAATTAGCAACTCACGTAGCCGCATCTTCGAAAATTCGAAGCAAAGCGCCTGGGTTGAGTTCTAAGTTCTGAATTCTCAATTGGTGGATATCCCCGGAGGTCTGTAGTCCC
>CAZEJK010000248.1:0-7707 GCA_964512045.1 uncultured Thermoanaerobaculia bacterium | reverse complement strand
CCCAGAGATTCCGGCATTTCGGGTTTCGTGGGCGGAGAGGGCTTGGCGGTGCTGGGCGGCGGCTTCGCGGTAGCGGGCGCGTTCGCGGGATTGGCGGTCATGGTTGGGGCTGCGGCGGCCGGGGCCGGCACCGCGTGGCGGGACGGCGAGCGGAAGGGCACCCGGTGGTCACGCCGCGTTGCGGACCCAGATACGGCTCCGACTGGATGGCAACGCCGACAGCTCGCCGCTGAACCTCGCGCTCACCGCCTCCACTCGGTCAGAGCCGCAGCGACGGTGTTGAGGTCCGCGAGCTCTCCGGATGCCGCTGCCAGCAGCGCCTCGTTGCGAACCGCGGCGCGCCAGGCGGCGAGCTCGTCCCTGGTGAGCCGGTTGGTGCCGATCAGGAGCCGCTGCCCGGTGACCGCCACATCTCGGGCCACGGCGCGGGCGTGCAGGCGGGCGCACGCGGCGTACCACGCCTCGTCGCGTTTGCTCGCGGCGCGCGCCAGCTCCACCCCAGTCTCCGCCTCCGCGATCAGGCGAGCCAGCTCGAACAGCACGTACTGCTCCTTGGGCAGACGCTTGCTATGACACGTCAGCACCGTCTCGGCGAGGGCCTCCACCGCGTCGGCGGTCAGAGCACAGCCGGGGCCGTCGAGCGCGCGAACCTCCGCAGCCATTTCACGATAAAACGCCCCTTTGCTGCGGACGGTCGAACGCCAGCGGTTGGTGCCGATGATGCTCTGCTGGATCTCCGACGTCCCCTCGTAGATGGTCGTGATCCGAACGTCGCGACGGATCTTCTCCACCTCGTACTCATGCGTGTAACCGTACCCGCCGTGCGCCTGCAGGGCCGCGTCGGCCGCGGCGTTGCCGGCCTCGGTGGCAAACAGCTTGGCGATCGCTCCTTCCACCTGCAGGCCCTCCTCGCCGTTGTCGAGGCGCTCGGCCACCGAGTCGACATACGCTCGCGCCGCCTCGAGGCGCACGACATGCGGCACCAGCAGCTTGTGGGTGAATCCCTGCTTGGCGATCAGCGGCTCGCCGAACTGCTCCCTCTCGGTCGCGTACACGATCGCACGCTGTAGAGCCTCCTCACCGGCGCCGAGGCCGAACGCAGCCACCATCAGGCGCGTGTAACCGAACACCTTGTTCGCCTGATGCAGACCCTCCCCCTCGACCTCGCCGAGCAGATGGTCGGCCGGCACCTCCACGTCCTCGAGGATCACTTGCGTCGTGTTCGACGCGCGGATGCCGTGCTTGTGCTCCGAGGGCCCAACCGACAGGCCAGGCGTCTCGCGCTCGATCACGAAGAACGACGGTCCACCTTCGGTCTTCGCGAGAATCGTGTACAGCTGCGCCACGCCCCCGTTGGAGATGAACTGCTTGGTGCCGTTCAGCCGGTAGGCACGGATCGATCCGTCATCGGCGCGGACCGGTGTGGCCACGGTGGCGAGGTTTGCCACGTTGCTGCCCGCGGCCGCCTCGGTGACACCGTAGGCGACGATCAGCCCTTCGTCGGCGATCCGTGACAACCAATGCTGGCGTTGTTGCGGGGTGCCGCCGACCACGATCGGATCGACGCCGAGGGCGATTGCCAGGAACGCCGTGGCCACGCCGAGATCGACCCGCGCCATCTCCTCGGACACCCGGAAAAGGTCACGCGCACCGCCACCGAGGCCGCCCACATCCTCCGGCAGGAACAGCAGGTGGAGCCCCACCTCGGGGCCGAGCAGCTCCTCGACCAGCTCGGTGGGAAACTCGGAGCGCTCGTCAAGCCCCAGACGGACCTCCTTGCCGAGCCGCCGCTCGGCCACCGTCGTCAAGGTCTGCAGCACTGCGTCGAGAGTCTCGTTGTCCAGGCCGTCACGCTGTCGCATCCACATCCTCCGAGGGCGCCGACTTCGATCCAACCGGCGTCGCAGATCGTCGCGCATGGTAGCCATCGATCGGCCGCGCTGCAAACCGCGCTGCGGCGTAGGGTGGTGCACGAGTAGAGGTCGCGCTGCCACAGACGTTGCGCCTGGAAGCCCTCGACTCCAGCTTCCCGCATGCCTGGTCCCCGCGCTCTCCGAGTCCGCTCCGGTGAAAACCTACCGGGTGAGCGCATGCACGGTGAAGCCGTCGTGGTCGGCTCCTGGCAACAGACGAGCCCCTCCTGTGCTGCACGTGATCGCAGGTGTTGCCGACGGTAGCAGCTGCTCGAGCTCCACCGGATGCAGACCGGGCACCGATCGGACCACGTCCTCGTTCTCCTCCCACTCGATCGAGCAGGTGGAGTACAGCACGACTCCCCCGGGGCTCAGAAGCGGTACGGCTGACTCGAGAAGCTCCCGCTGAGTCGTAGCCATCGCCTGCGGGTCCTCCGGGCGCAGCCTCCACTTCAGCTCTGGATGGCGCCGCAAGGTTCCGGTGCCCGTACACGGCGCATCCACAACCACGAGATCCCACACGCCCGTCGCCAGAGGTGGCGCTTTCGCGTCTCCGGCCACGACGCGGGCGACCGTCGAAGCGCGGCCGAGAAGCTCACGCGCCAGCCGCAACCGTCCGTAGTGACGGTCCAGCGCCACCTGCTGGGAGCAATCGTGCAGGGTCGCCAGGCGGGCCGCCTTGCCGCCCGGTGCAGCGCACACGTGCGCCACTCGCGAACCCGAGCGCGTCTGAAGCAACGCCGCCGCAATATGTCCCACGAGCTGCGATGACGGATCCTGGGCGTACGCCCCACCCGACCGCACCGTTGCGGCGAGCCTTCGCGCGTCCTCAGAAGCCGAGAACGCCAACGGGCACCAGGGATGGGCTCGCAGCGTCCCGGCGAAGCCCACACGAGCCGCATCGTCGAGAAACCACACCCATAGCGACGCAGGCTCCTGACCCGCTGCCAGAGCCGCCTCGACCTCCGCGCCCGGATACCGATCCCGCCACCGTTCCACCAGCCAGTCCGGGTGGGCGAGCCGTACGGCCGTCGGCGCCGCATCCCACCGATCGCGCCACCCCGGATGGGCACGACGGAGGACGGCGTTGACCAGCCCACTGGCGTTGGGCCGGCCAGCCTGGCGCACGAGCCGAACCGCAGCGTCAGTGGCAACCGCAGGAGGTACACCGAGGAACGCGATCTCGAACAGTCCGATCCGGAGCGTCCACCGCACCTCATCGTCGAGCTGCGCCATCGGCCGCCGACAGAACGGCTGCAACAGGTGATCGAGAGCTCGGAGCCACCGCAGCACACCGAGCACGCGCGCTCGCTGACCCGCACCCCGCAGCTGCAGCAGGCGCGAGGCGTACGCGCCACCCTCCACACGCAACAGCTGATGCAATGCCTCGCGGCGCTCGTCGCCGCTCCGTCCGCCCACAGCGCCAGACTTAGCTGAGCTGCTCACCGCGGGTCACTCGCTCGCCGATCTGGAACGCATCAACCGGAAGCCGACGGCGTCCCTCCCGCTGCAGCTCCGTAATCCGAACCGCAGTTCCCCGGCCGCAGCGAACCACGATCCCGCGTTCGTCTGCAGAGAGCACCGTTCCGGGAGGCTCATCGCCCCCTGAGACGTTCGCTTCCTCGAGGCCAAAAAGCTTGACCCGTCCGCCTCGAAGCTTGCAGTACAGACCCGGCCATGGGGTAAAGCCACGCAGACGGTTGACCAGCTGCCGCGCTGGCGTATCCCACTCCACCTTGCCGAACTCTCTGCGCAGCATCGGCGTGACGTTGGCCCCCTGATCGCTTTGCGGCTTCGCCTCCACCGACCCGTCGGCGAGCCCATCGAGGGTCGCGATCATCAGCTCGGCGCCCATCTCTGCCAGCCGCGGAGAAAGCTGCTCGGCTGTTTCCTTGGGATCGATCTCGGTAGAACGCTGCAGGAGAACGGGTCCGGTATCCATCCCCTCGTCGAGCAGCATTGTGGTCACGCCGGTGACCCGGTCTCCGCTGACCAGGGCCCATTGAATCGGCGACGGTCCCCGATGCCGTGGCAGGAGGCTCGGATGGAGGTTGACACACCCGTGTCGGGGCACATCCAGCATCTCGGACGGAATCAGACGTCCGTACGCCACAACCACTGCCACATCGGGGTCGATAGCGCGGAGCTCGTCGACGAAATCGCCCTTCTTGAGGGACTTCGGCTGGGCTAATGGAAGCTCCAGCTCGTTCGCGAGCTCCGCCACCGGTGGTGGCGTCAGAACCTGACGGCGACCCACGGGCTTGTCTGGACGGGTCACCACCAGGGCAACCTGATGATCGCTGGCGGCAAGCCGCCGCAGCGTGGGAACGGCAAAATCGGGTGTTCCGAAGAATGCGACTCTCATGGCCGCCAGTGTACACCGCAAGGCGGCCGTGGTCCGCCGCCGAGATTCCCGTACAATGGACCCATCGGATCCACTGTCGATGACCGAGATCGACCCCATCCGCCTCGCTCGTGAGATCGACGCCTGCCTCCAGCGGCAGGACTGGCACCGTGCCCTGGTCCTGCTCGGCCAGTGGCGGGGGCTGCAGCCGGAAAGCGCTCGCGGATGGTTCAACACTGGCTACTGCCTGGTGCGCCTCGGACGTCTCGCCGAGGCCGCGCGCGCCCTCGAGCGTTCTCTAGCCTTCGAACCCGATCAGACCAACGCACGCCAGCTTCTCGACCACGTGCGCAAGCTCCAGGGTGAGCCGACGGATCCAGATGAGCAGTCCGCCGACGACGTCACACTGCAGTCGCACACGAAGACCCGCGCCGACACCGCCCCCGGGCGCACCGTCCCGACGCAAGCACCACCACGAGAACCAGCTCGTACAGAGCCTCCGGATCACGCCGAGCACGCCATCTCGACCCGCACCTCGCTCGGCGGATCGACCCTGCCCACCCATACCGGAAGCCGTGTGTGGACCATCGGCTCCGTCATCGCCGGCCGGTACGAGGTACGCGACTCTGCCCACGGCGGCATGGGCGTTGTGTACATCTGTTACGACCGGGAGCTGGGCCGCACCGTAGCGGTCAAGACTCCCCTGCCGACGGTGCTGTCCTCCGAGCGGGGTCGCGCTCGTTTCCTGCGCGAGGCCGAGGCATGGATCGGTCTCGGCATGCACCCGAACATCTGCACTGCGTACTACCTTCAGGAGATCGGGTCGATCCCACGGATCTTCATCGAGTACATCGACGGCGGATCGCTGGACGAGTGGATCAAGGAGGAGCGCCCGCTCACTCTCGAGCAGCGCCTCGACATCGCAATCCAGATCGCAACGGGGATGCACCACACGCACTCGTTCACCTGGGCCGATGAGGAAGGTCGGCAGCACACCGGTCTGATCCACCGCGATCTCAAGCCTGCCAACGTGCTCATGGGCTCTGATGGCATTGCCCACGTCACCGACTTCGGGCTCGTCCGCCACACCGAGATCAGCGATGAGGACGCTGCCACGGAGTCCGACGGCGACAGCGCATCGGAGCCGGATCTCGGGCAGCTCGTGCGACAGCTCGATGGAACGGGTGCATCCTCCGGCTCGTGGCAAACCGTCACGGCAGCCGGGAGCCTGATGGGAACACCGCCCTACATGGCGCCGGAGCTCTGGCTGGGCACTCGCGGGCCGTCGATCGTCAGCGACGTCTACGCGTATGGCTGCATCGCATGGGAGCTCATCTGCGGGCGACGTCCGTTCCAGCCCGCCGAGCACGACGCCCTCTCCCGAGAGTCTCAGCTGATCGGTTGGATGCACGCCCACACACGCGGTCAGCCGCCCGACCCGACCGTCCTGGTTCCCGAGCTCGACGCGGAGATGGCACGCTGGTTACGCACCCTGATCGCCAAGGACCCGAGTCGCCGCCCCTCGAGCTTCGAGACGATCCGCGCGGACGGTGTGCGCCTGTATGAGCGGCTGCTGGGCCAGCCGTACCCCAGACCTCTGCCGAAGCAGAGCCTCCTGCTGGCAGATTCACTGAACAACCGCGGTGTCTCCTACATGGCCCTCGGCCAGGAGGACCGCGCCCGTCGCACCTGGTCAGACACCCTCAAGCTCGATCCCCACCACATCGAAGCGACCTACAACCTCGCTCTCCTCGAGTGGCGCACGTACGGCATCTCCGACGCAGAGATCATCCGCCGCATGCGATCGCTGCACGCGGAGCACGGAACCACATGGCGCGATGAGCACCTCCTCGGCAAGCTCCTTCTGTTCCTCGGCGACTTCGAGCGCGCCGTGGCCTGCCTGGACGGAATCCGCGATCGCTCTCCTCTCGACGTCCGCCGGGATCTCGGACTTGCCCAGGCCGCTGCAGCGCGACGGACCGGCGATCTGCAGCTTTGGCAGACAGCGGAGGTCACGTTGAGCTCGGTTCACCAGGAGGATGACGCGGACCTTCGGGTGGTTGCTGCGCTGGCGGCGGCTCGACGTGCCCGGGGCGCTGACGAGGATGCCCGGCAGCTCTGGGACCAGGTCTGCTCCCGATCGGTCGACCTGCCGGAGCAGCTCGACGATGCGATCCGTCAGTTCGTTCCCGGGCACGACCATCTCGCTACCGTCACCACCCCAGGCGGGGCGATGGCGCTGAGATTCTCCCCCGACGGCCGCCGTCTCGTGGCACGCTGCGGCGAAAGAGATCTCCTCATCTGGCGCGTCGACTCCGCCGCTCCGGAGTCGGTATCAGTCGAACGCACCGTCCATCTCGACGACAGTGCCCGCCGTTCGCGGGCGGTGGCGGTCACGCCGGACGGTCGCCGCGCGGTCGTGCGCTCCCACGACGTCCCTGCCACTGTTTGGAACCTCGACACGGGTCAGAACGAGCGTCGCCTGCTGGGTCACTCGGGGTACGCCACGGCGATCGCCGCAGGCTCGGACAACCGCGTGGTCCTGATCGGGAACACCGATCGCTCGGTGCGCCTCTGGGATCTCGAAACCGGCCAGTGTCTCCGCCAGCTTGGCGCCCACTCGACGTTCGTTTCCTCCGTGGACTTGGCATCTGACGGCACGATAGCGATCTCGGGAGGTGGAGACGGACTCCGGCTTTGGGAGTTGGGCGGAGACACCCATACACTGCTCGAAGGCCATCACGGCGTCGTGGCGGCCGTCGCCGTGAGCCCGAGCGGACACTGGATCGCATCCGGCGGCGAGGACCGCACGGTCCGGGTATGGAACCGCGACACGCTCGAGCCAGTACTGACGATTACGGGGCACCAGGGCACGGTCCAGCAGGTCCTCTGGAACGCTGACGAGTCGATACTCGTGTCGTGCGCTACCGATCGCACGGTTCGTCTTTGGGAACGCGCCACCGGTCTCCCCGTACGGACCCTGACGTTTGCAAACCCTCTACACGATATCGCGCTCGATCGTGCGGGCCGGACCCTGGCGGTGGCACACGGTCACAGTATCGAGCTCCTCCACCTCGACGCACAGGCTGCCTACCGAGTGCCGTTCGCCACGACAGTCCCGCTCACCACGGCAGACCTGGAACGGCGAGACATCGAGTTTCACACGCTCGTCGATCAGGCGGCATCCGCCATCGCCTCCGAGCAGTGGTCCCGAGCCCTGACGGCGCTCGAGAAGGCACGGACAATCCCCGGCTACCAACAGGATCGCGCCGCTCTCAGGCTCTGGGGGCATCTGCTCACGCTGTTTCCGAAGCGCGGCCTGCGATCCGCAGCGATCTTTGCGTCACTCGAGAGTACCGACCACCGCATCCATCACGCCTCGGCAACCCACGACCCGTCCCGAGTGCTGACGGCCGGCAGCGATGGCACGATCCGCGCGTGGAACCTCAG
>CAZEJK010000247.1:0-7716 GCA_964512045.1 uncultured Thermoanaerobaculia bacterium | reverse complement strand
CGCCAGTGCCCATACCTGCGTGACCTGGCGCGACCGGAAGTTGTTGTCGCTGACCATGACCAGGGTGCGGCGTCCGTCATCGAGGGTCGGCCCGAACGTCATTCCTTCGACGTTGTCGACTGGATGTGAGAAGGCAGCGAGATCGACGAGGAGCGTGCACTGGACCGGGTCGGGCGGCTCGTCCATCTCCCGCAGACTGGGAGCGCCCATGACCTCCGTGGCGGTGTCGAGGTCGCAGCGGTACAGACGGACGGTGTTGCCGACGCCCATCGAGAATGAGCGCTCGAGCGCGAGAACGACGGAGTCGCCGACCCACAGCAGTGAGACCAGACCGTTGACCTCGAAGCCGCCCGCCAACGCGGGCTCGGCGACCGGCGCCACGCGGTACACCAGCTCGGTGGACGGCGTGCGGGTGGCGAGGTCGAAACCCAAGATCCGCGACCATGATCTGTTGTTTCGGCTCGCTTCGGGACCATCCTGGCGGAGCGCGTTCTCGGTTGCGACGAGCAGGAGGCTGCCATCGGTGCTCGTCGTCACGCTTTCGAACGCGAGGTTGTCCCGCACACCGATGGCGCTGCGTTCGGTACCCGTGTAGTACTCAGGCAGCGGTAACGCCTCGACGAACGCACCATCCAGGGTGTACCGATGCACGAACGGATCGTACCCCGAGCGTGGTGAGCCCTCCGACGTGATCCACAGCCCGTCGCCGTCGGCGGTGAGTGCGATCGCTTCGGCATCGATCGTTCCTGGCGCGTACGGCTGGAGAGCTCGATTCCTCAGCACCGTGACCCCGACGATTCCGAGGTCATCGTCGTCAAACGTTCCATCGTCGAGATCGAGCCGCAAGGTGTAGAACCGGGCCGGCGACCGATCCGACCGGTCGTCCGAGATTGCGTAGTAGAGATTGCGCTCGGGATCGAAGGCGAGCCCGGAAAGCCCTCCCACCTCGGTGCCGTCGAAGTCCGTTCCCGTTGGAACCTCGACCACCCCGAGAAGATCGATCTCGGGAGGGGCGTGTCGTGTCTCGGGCGGCGGCTGTACCGACAGGCAGGCAGCCAGAGTGCTCGCCAGTGCAACAGTGACGACTGTGCGAGCGACACGTCGTCGTGCTCGTCGCTCAGGTCCAACCGGAGTGTCGTTGTGGCAGTTTCGAATGGTGGCCCTCCACGGGTGCCGGGTGCAGGCCGGCCAGTCGTTGGAGTGTAGCGCTCCCCGTTGCCCGAGAACAGAGCAGTCGAGAGACCGAGCGGGAAATACCGAGACGAGGTCTCAGGTTGTGAGCCGTGCAGGCTCGATACAGCCTGCCGAGGAACGAAAGGAGAGAGACCATGGGTTCGCCGTTTCGGATTGTCGGTGGAGATCAGCCCCAGGACGGGCGTTCTGCCGTTGTCCAGGAGCTGACGCCCGTGTTGAAGGATCGGCTGGATCGGCTGGTGCAGTCCTCCGATGTGTTCATGCTCATGAAGGGAACGCCGCAGCATCCGCTGTGCGGCTTCTCCGCGAACGCGGTGGCACTGCTCAACAAGCACGGAGTGGAGTTCAGCTCGTTCGATGTGCTCTCTGATGAGGAGGTGCGCGCGGCTGCCAAGCTGTACTCGGACTGGCCCACGTTCCCGCAGATCTTTGTCCGTGGCGAGTTGGTCGGCGGCCACGACATTCTGTTGGAGCTGGTGGAGAGCGGGGAGCTCGATGAGCTCCTCGAAGGAGTGGAAGGATGAGCATGGCGGCGAGCGACTTCGTGACCATTACTGAGCGCGCGGTGCAGGAGATCCGGTCGATCTTCGAGCGCGAGCAGCCCGGCGATGATGCGGGCCTTCGGCTTGGGGTGGTCGGCGGCGGTTGCTCTGGCCTGTCGTACCTGATCGAGTTCTCGACGCCGCGGGAGGCGGACAACGTGCTGAGCTTGGAAGGGCTTGACGTCCTGGTCGATCCAAAGAGCGCCATCTACCTGAAAGGCGCCACCCTGGACTACCAGGATGGTCTGGCAGGCAAAGGCTTCGTGTTCGTCAATCCGAACGCCTCCAACAGCTGTGGCTGTGGTGAATCGTTCGCAGTATGACGTCCTCCGCCAGCGTGGCGGCGTCACCGAGCTGACCGGATGGCGGCTGCTGCGTGTGTCGGGAGCGGATCGCGTTCGCTTTCTGCACAGCCAGGTCACCTCCGATGTGCGAGCGCTCGAGCCGGGACGGTCGCATCTTTCGGCGCTGCTGACCCGCTCGGGGAAGGTGCGGGCGTTCTTCCATCTGCTGAGGCGGATGGATGACGTTCTGTTGCTCGCCCCTGCGGAGTGTAGCGAGACGGTGTGCACGGAGCTTGAAGATGCGGTGATCGCGGATCAGGTGGAGGTGGAGCTGCTGCCGGATGTCGTGCTGCGCCTTGTACTCGGTCCGGAAGCCGTGCGACTGCGCAGCAGGCTGCCAGTGGATCAGCAGTTTCCGATCCGGATGGCCGGCGAGGACGGGGTCGTTACCTGGTCAGCGGTGCCGGTCTCGCTGCCGCCGCTCGACCTGGATCTCCTGGATAGGCTGCAGGTGCTCGCGGGCTTTCCGCGCTGGGGCGTGGACGTGGATGTGTCGCAGCTCGTGATGGGAACGCTGTTGATGGAGCGCGCAGTGTCCCTCAGCAAAGGCTGTTCCCTCGGTCAGGAGACGGTCGCCAAGGTGATGTCCGGGCGCGGCCCCGCGCATCGAGTTATGGCTCTTGAGGTTCTCGAAGGCTCCAGCGCTGCCCCGCCCATGGTCGGCGAACGGCTGGAGGTCGGTGGCAAACGTGCCGGCGTGGTGCTCGGGACAGCCGAGCTCGACGGCAGATGGTTCGTTCAGGTTCGTCTGGGCCGAGAGCTGTGCGTGGTGGGCCGTCGGCTCGCCGTGCGCGGCGAGAGCTGGCAGGGCGAGGTCGTGGTCCGTGAGCTCCCGGTTGTGCCCGAGCAGAGCCGTTCGGATCGTGCCACCGAGCTGTACCAGCGGGCCCTGGCAGTACATACCCACGAGGACGACACCGACGGCGCGCTGGACCTGCTCGAGCGGTCGGTGGTGCTGGATCCCAAGCTGGCGGACGCGTATGAGGCGATGGGTGTGCTCCTCGGTCAGCAGGGTGACCTCGAGGAGGCGAAGCAGTGGATGCACCGTCTGCTCGAGGTCGATTCGGAGTCGATCATGGCCCACACGAACCTGTCCCGGTTCCTCATGCAGCAGGGTCGGATCGAGGAGGCTGAGGAGCACAAGCGGCTGGCGGCCGAGCAGTCGTGGAGGCACGCCGAACGGGAGGCCGCCAAGCGACACGACCTCGAAGCCCGGCGGCAGGCTGTCGAAGGGGATCGCCAGCGGCGGGAGGAGATGTTCCGCCAGGTCCTCGAGCTCGACCCGGACGATACGCTCGCACGGTTCGGTCTCGGCGAGCTGGCGCTGGAGCGCGGGGACGCTGGAGCGGCCACGGAGCTGCTCGCATCTGTCCTTGAACGCGATCCGCGCCACTCGGCGGCCTACCTTGCCCTGGGGCGAGCCCACGAGGCACTCGGGGAGGTCGCGGCTGCCCGTGAGGTGTATGAGCGGGGTGTGGAGGTGGCGGCCTCCCGTGGCGATCTGAAGGTGGCCACGACGATCCAGGGCCGGTTGGCCGAGCTCGCCATGCCCGAGCCGGTCCCCGTGGGTTGAGCCACAAGCGGGGCGCGGTGGGTCGAGTCGTCGGGTCGGGTCGTCCCGTGCTCAGTGGTCGCAGCGCGAGATCGGCTACCCTGGTGGTCGAAGCCGGACCTGTCGGAGGCGAGCGATGGTGGCTGCAACCAGCTTGCGGATCGTGACCGTTGAGTGGGGCACGATCGAGATCGAGGATGGACAGGTGTTCAAGGACGCCAAGCTCTGGCCCGGGGGAGCGCGTGCCTGGGACTGGGACGAGACCGGGACCCGTCACAGCCCCGGCGTGCAGCCGGCTGACCTGGCCGAGCTGATTCGGCACGACGCGACGGTTATCGTGCTGGGAACTGGCTTCCGCGGGCGGCTGGGGGTCAGCTCCGATGCGCTCGAGCTCCTGAGTCGTCGTGATGTTGACTGCCACGTGTTGCCCACGCCGGAGGCGGTCGCGCTGTACAACCAGCTGTGTGCCACGAAGCCTGTCGGCGCCCTGATGCACACCACCTGCTGACGCGGTCGCGGGCCGCAACCAAAGGGGTGCTCCGGTGGTGCCGGTCCCGCGGCCCCCGGCGATCATGCGTCGCCTTTCCGTAAACGCGGAGCGCTGAGTTGCCGACGCCCGAGCTCACCCGAGCTATACTCGGCAGCGGTGAGCGGGCAGAGCGAGCGTTACGTCGGGGCAACCATCGGCCATATCCGGCTGATCGAGCCACTGGGCGAGGGTGGGATGGGCACGGTGTTCCTCGGCTGGGACGATGCGCTCCAGCGCAAGGTCGCGGTCAAGGCGATCCGCCCGGAGTACCGTCTCAACGCCGAGGCCAAGGCTCGGTTCGTGCGCGAGGCCCGTCTCCTTTCACAGCTTGCCCACCCGAACGTGTGCACGGTGTACGACTTCATCGAAGGCGAGGACACCGACTTCCTCGTGCTGCAGCTGGTGGATGGCGTCAGTTTGCGGCAGGCACTCGATGACGGGCTGAGCCACGACGCCAAGCTGGCGATTGCAGAGCAGCTGCTCGAGGTGCTGGCTGTGGTACACGAGCGCGGGGTGATCCATCGCGATCTCAAGCCCGAGAACGTGATGGTGAACCCGGACGGCTCGATCACGGTGCTGGACTTCGGGCTGGCGCGGTTGGTGGAGTCCGCCGGCGAGGAGCCGTCGGCCGAGCCTGCGAGATCAGCTGTCGGTATCGAGCAGGCGGCGTCGCAGGGCGGAGACGAGTCTCCCCCTCGAGATCTGGCGTCGTCAGAGGGCCGCACGCTGGCGTTGTCGGGAGCGGAGCCCTCGCGGTCGACGAAGACAACCGTCGGCGAGGTGCTGGGAACGGCCGGCTACATGAGCCCCGAGCAGGCGCGAGGCGAGCCGGCATCGGCGGCCAGCGACCTGTACTCGGCGGGGATACTCCTTCATGAGCTCTTCAGCGACAGCCCGCCATACCCCAAGGACATATCGGAGATGGAGCTGATTCTGCGCGCAGCGACGGCTGACGTCCAACCGCTGGAGGGGGTGGACGGCGAGCTGGCGCGGTTGATCGAGGACCTGACGCGGCTCGACGCGCACGATCGCCCCACTGCCGAGTCCGCGCTGGTTGCGATTCGCGAGATCCGTCAGCGTCCTGTGCGTCGCGCCAGGCGGCGACAGCTGGTGGCGCTCGGCGTCGTCGCCGCACTTGCAGTCGTGGCGTCGGTACTGCTCACTCGCCATCTGACGGCCAGCCGGATGTGGGTCGACGCGGCGGAGCCTGGTCGCGTGGCCGTTCTGCCGTTCGTGAACTCCACGGAGAGCGACGCGTTCGACTGGGTTCGGCACGGGCTCCAGGAGGTCACCTCGCGGACTCTTGCCTCTGTGGTGGAGGCCCCGGTGGTTGCAGCTGGCGAGGTCGCCAAGGTGAGTGAGGATCTCGGTCTCGACGACCGGTCCGTGCTGACCCACGAGGAGGTGCTGCAGCTGACCACGGCGCTCGAGGCCGAGGTGCTCGTGACCGCGGCGGTCCTGCGCAGCGGTGGCCAGTATCACCTGGAGTCGCGGGCCTATCGGCCCAGTGGACCCGTCGGTGACCTGCTGATCTCGGGTGGCGACCTGCTCGATGCGGCGCGGCGACTGAGTGATCGGTTGGCGCCCCATCTTGCCTCGGAAGACCGGGCATCGACCCAGTGGGGGAGCCGCCAGCTGTCTCGTGATCCGTTCGTGAACCTCGCGTTCGCGATCGGCGTGAGCGAGATGAAGGGCCAGGGTCTGCTCGGCGCGACCAAGTACTTCGAGGTGTGCGTCGATCGTGACCCCGAGTTTGTCCTCGGGATGCTCCACCTGGCCGAGTGCGAGCTCGAGACCGGGGACTCCGACCGGGCCGAAGAGCTCGCCAACCGGGCGCTGGCGCTGGCGCGGCAGCGTGACCTTCCGGATCTCGAGGCGGAGTGTCTTCTGCGGCTGGGCCGGATCGCGAGCCGGCGTGGGGACTTCGACGCCGCCAGGAGCCACATCTCTGTGGTGCTGGAGCAGGCGACGGCCAGTGGCGTCGATGAGCAGACGGTGGTGGCCCTGAACGCGATCGGCCGAACGGCGCTTCGACAGCATCGCTACAAGGAGGCGCGCCAGTGGCTCGAGCAGGCTCTGGACCTGGCGCGCCAGTCGGGGCTCCGCCGGGATCAGATGGTCGTGCTGAACAACCTCGGCATGCTCCACTGGCAGCAGGCCGAGCCGGAGGAAGCTCAGGATGCGCTCACGACGGCGATCGAGATCGCTCGAGAGCTGGGTGATCGTCACGTGCTGACGACGGGTCTGCTCAACCTCGGCGGCATGGCTCTGAGCCTTGGCCAGCTCGATGAGGGCGAAGCGGTACTGCGCGAGGTGGTCCGGCTTGCAGAGGAGACCGGCCAGCAGGCCGCGGTGGAGGCAGCGGTCAACAACCTCGGAGCCCTGGCGGTGCTCCGCGGTGAGCTCGAGGAGGCAGAGGAGCTGCTGAGCCGGGCGCTTCAGCTGCGGCGGGAGGCAGGCGATCGTCCCGGTGAGGCCACGACGCTCAACAACCTGGGGCAGGTGGCGACGAACCTCGGCAAGCACGACGAGGCGGAGGGGTACTGGAGACAGGCCCTGGAGATCCGCCGGTCGATGGACGACCTTTCGGGCCAGGGGAGAGTGCTGCTGAGCCAGGCCGAGGCCGCTGCGGTGCAAGGCGACACGGAGCGCGCCCGGACGTTGAGCTCCCAGGCGCTGGAGCTGCTGCGCGAGGCGGAGGATGTCAGCTGGCAGGCCTCCGCGCACCTCCAGCTCGGTGACCTGGCAGCCGATGAGGGCGACATCGAGCGTGCGGCCGAACACCTGCAGGCTGCGCTACCGACGCGCTCGGGCGATCCGAAGGCGCTGATGCTCGAGGCCAAGGTGGCGTTTGCCCGCGGCGATGCGCTGCGTGCGCTCACGCTCCAGCGGCACGCCAAGGAGGCTCTCGGGCCCACCTGGACCGACGAGGCCGAGGCGGCGTTGCAGCGCTACGAGCGTGCTGTCAGTGGAGAGGCCGCGGCGTCGTGAGGGGCAATCGGAACGAGTCTGGCTGTCAAGAGTAACGACGCCACAGCCCGGCACCGGTACTGGCCCCTGTCCCGGTCCCGGCATCCGGCGGCCGCCCCCGGTGTCGTCCTGACATAGGTTGTCATCGGGAGGAGGCGACTGAGGTGTCAGGGATAGAGATTCGATACAGCGAGGCGTTCAAGCAACAGGTGGTGGAGGAGGTGGCGTCGGGGAGGTTTCGGAGTGCGCACGAGGCGGCGCGGGCGTACGGGGTCAAGGACTGCAAGACAGTGCGACGGTGGATGAGGCAGTATGGGAAGGGAGAGCTACCAACGAGGCCGCGGGCCGCAACCAAAGTGATGCTCCGATGGCGCCGGTCCCGCGGCCGCGTAGCTGTGAGCTATTAGCGCTTGGGTATTAGCTCCCCCACCCACCCATCGGCCCTTGCTGCAAGCGCCTCCACCACTCATCGATGCACGAACCTCGCAGAGCAGGCTCTGGGGAGGGAGGGTGGCATTCTGAATTTTGAACTCTTCACTCTCTCACAACAAAGTCAAGGGCCATCAGAAACGCCTTGGGATGCCT
>CAZEJK010000246.1:0-7732 GCA_964512045.1 uncultured Thermoanaerobaculia bacterium | reverse complement strand
GGTTGACCTGGAACCTGACTGGTTGCTCGCGCTTCCGTATCCACCACCGAACCCCGAGCGCCGACCACCGAACCCCCGACCATCGGGTTGACCAACGGCGTAAGTGTCCGCTTCCGGGCTTGACTTACACTTGATTTACACCTACCCTGAAAGAACGGGCCTGTGCCCGCTGCGGAGGTCACCATGGGTCATATTCAACGCCTTTTTGCGGAGGGACATCCGACGCTGTACCGGCCGGTTCCGTTCCCGACGCCGGTGCGGCCGCAGCGAGCAACAGCCCGACCCTCCGAACACTCACAGAAGCTCGAGAAGGCGCGGGCACAGCTTCCAGAGACGATCCAGGCGGCGATTCAGAGCGGCGCCGAGCTCCGCTCCCGGCACCGTGGCGAGCTGCGCGAGGCGCCGCTGGCCACCGGCCGAGCCGAGCTCGACGAGCTGCTGGATGGTGGTCTTCCCCGCGGCACGCTGGTGGAGGTGGTCGGTCGCGGCTCCAGCGGTCGGTACTCGCTGGTGCTCGAGACCCTGGCGGCTGCCACCCACCGTGGCGAGGCGGCAGCGCTCGTCGACCTCGGCGAGCAGCTGGATCCTCAGGCTGCAGTAGCCGCGGGCGTCCAGCTCGAACGGCTTCTGTGGCTCCGGCCGCAGTGGCTGAGCGACGCGGTCACGGCCGGTGAGATGGTGGTGACTGCCGGGTTCCCTGCGGTCGTGCTCGACCTCGGCCTCCATCCGGTGCGGGGACGTCGGGTTCCGGCCGCCGGGTGGCTGCGCCTGGTGCGCAGCGCGAGCGAACACCGCACCGTGCTGCTGGTGTCGGCGCCGTACCGTCTCAGCGGTGCTGCCGCCGGCATCGTCATCTCGGCCGGACCGGCACGTGGCGTTTGGACCGGCGGTGGCAGATCGCCGCGACTGCTGCTCCAGATCGCCACCCACCTCACCCTGGCCAAGCGTCGCGGACGACGCCCGGAGGAGAGCGTCCGGCTACGGCTCGTGGACCCAGCCACCGTACCGATCACTGTGACCCAACCGGCAGCCGAGCCAGCTGCACCCGCGGCAACCAGCGCGGTGTCCTGAACTCTGAACTCAAGATAATGCGCTTCGCCTGCTTCTTCATCCCCCTGTTTCCGTTGGCCGCCCGGCTCCGCTCGGAGCCCGAGCTGGTGGGCGAGGCGGCCGTCGTATGCACCGGCAACGGCACCGCGGCGCGGATCGTTGCGGCGACCCGGCCGGCGCGCCAGGCCGGCGTGCGAGCGGGGATGAGCCTCACGCAGGCGCGAGCGCTACTGCCGGATCTGATCGCCCGCGGCCGTGACGACACCAGCGAGCGGGCGGCCCAGGAGGCGTTGATCGAGGTGGCGAGCGCGTTCTCGCCGCAGGTGGAGTCCCGCGAGCCGGGTGCAGTGCTGGCCGAGATCACCGGCACCGAGCACCTGTTCCCCGGTGACCGAC
Organism: uncultured Thermoanaerobaculia bacterium; assembly: GCA_964512045.1. Taxonomy (GTDB): domain Bacteria; phylum Acidobacteriota; class Thermoanaerobaculia; order Thermoanaerobaculales; family Sulfomarinibacteraceae; genus CAZEJK01. The sequence continues at coordinate 6,286 of CAZEJK010000246.1, read as the reverse complement.
CGGAGCACGACCTCGGTCAATCAGCTACGGTGGCGGCCGAGGCGATCGGGCTGCCGATCCGAGTCGGCATCGCTTCGAGCACCCAGGCGGCACGGATCGCTGCCGAGCTTCCGGACTCCCCCACCATCGTTCCTTCGGGGCATGAGAGCACCTTCCTCGCTCCACTACCGCTCAACCGGCTGAGCCCCGAGCTGCGCACCGCCGAGCGGCTCGAGCGCTGGGGAGTCCGGACGGTCGGCGACTTCGCTCGCCTGCCGGCGGCGGAGGTCACCAGCAGGCTCGGTGACGAGGGGCGGCTGCTGCACCAGGCTGCACGTGGGATCGATCCTCGGCCTCTGGTGCCCCACCAGCCACCGGATCGGGTCAGTGAAGGGATGCTGCTGGAGTGGCCGGTGGCCACTCTGGAGCCGTTCCTCGCCGCCGTGACCACCGCGCTGGAGCGAATCCAGCGTCGTCTTCTCCAGGGAGGTGTCGCGTGCCGTTGCCTCGAGGTGGATCTCGAGCTGGAGCCGGAGGGGCACCACTGCCGTACTCTCGAGCTGCCGGCGCCTACCAGTGATGTGCGAACTCTCGTGGAGCTACTGCGGCTCGATCTCGAGGCCCATACGCCCGGCGCGCCAGTGACGGCGTTCACCTGCACTGCGCATCCGGACCGTCCCCGGCAGGCACAGCTCACCCTGTTCGGCGCTGCCGAGCTGCATCCGGACACGGTCGCCACGACTCTGGCCCGGCTCGCTGCTCAGCTCGGCCCGGAGCGCGTCGGCTCGGCGCGCGCTGTCGATGGGCATCTTCCCGAACGCTACGGCTCGGCCCCCTACGACCCGCCGCCGCCCCCCAAGGTCGTGCCCGAAGCGCGGGAGGGTCACGGGCTGCTGGCGGTGCGCGTGCTCCGGCCGCCAGTGGAGCTGGAGGTGATCACCGAAGGTCAACCGGCTGCAACGCCGCCAAACGCAGGGCCACAGGAGGCCACGCATCCGCCGTCCGACCCGTTTCGCCTGGCCTCGGTGCGCGTTGCACCGTCGAGCAACGGCAGCTCCAGACGGCTCCAAATCCAGGGTCTCGTACGAGTTGCCGCCGGCCCGTGGACCGTCGAGGACGGATGGTGGCGCGAAGCTCCGGTGGACCGTGAGTACTGGGACGTGGAGCTGTCCGACGGCGGCCTCTACCGGATCTACCGCGACCGCCGGACCGGCGACTGGTACGCGGATGGAGTCTACGATTGAACCCCCTCCCCCCACTCCGTCTTGAGTTATGAGTTATAAGTTATGAGTTTTGAATTCCCCCCTCCCACCCAGATGAGCCGAGCGGCTTCGCCGCTCTCGTTGAAGCGGCCCGCGTCTCGCTGTCCGGACGTGTCGCACTCGATTCAGTTCCGGTTTCCAGCCTCCGATATCCGGATCCGGCTTTTACCCCGTCCCCGGGAGCCCGTTGCCGTCCCCGGTCCCGCCAGCCGGAAGCCGGCCCCGGCCCTCCTCTGGGCGGGCGGGGGCAACTCTGCACTCTGCATTCTCAACTCTGACCTTTCCGGTTGCCGGCCCTGGTCTCCGGCTCTCCCCCCGGCCGGGTGGGTGGAGCTCAAAACTCAAAACTCAAAGCTCTGAACTTCCCAAAGGAGCTCCCATGTCCCACCGACCCGTCACCGCCTACCTCACCGCCGTCCGCCTCGTTCCGCTGGCGGATCAGGTCGCCGACCGGCTCGATCCGATGCACGTACGGATCGCAAGCCAGCTGCGCCGGGCCGCCGGCTCGGTGCTTTCGGGGCTCAGCGAGGCGTCCTCCAGCGTGGCGACCGAGCAGCATCGGTACCTCCGGGCGGCGTTTCGCTCCGCTACCGAGTGTGCAGACCTGATGGAAACGTGCCTCGATCTCGGTCTGGAGGACATCGACTCGCTGCACAGCAGCCGCGAGCTGGTCGCACGGATGGTGCCCGAGCTGGCCGAGCTCGCGCGGGCGCCGGAGCGGGAGCATTGAGCGACGCCGTTCCACCTCCCAAGGACTGGCTCGCCGGGCTCAGCCACCGGACCAGCCCCGGTGCGCGCAAGGAGCAGCTGCGGCAGCGGTCGTGGCGACCGCCGGCCAGTGGCTCGAGCCCGCGGCCGTATGTGGAGCTGCACGCGGCCTCCGCGTTCTCGTTCCTCGATGGCGCCTCCCAGCCGGAGGATCTGGTGGAGCGGGCCGCAGAGCTCGGCCTCGAAGCACTGGCCGTGGCCGACACCAACGGGGTGTACGGCGCTCCCCGTGTGCACGCTGCGGCTCGGAAGGCGGGGCTGCGGGCGATTGTCGGCGCCGAGGTCGTCCTCGATCCCTCGTCCGCTGCACCATGTCCTCGGCTCCTGCCATTTCAACCGGACCCTCTCCAACCGCCTGCTCACGAGCACGCGGAGCACGGTGCGCAGCAACCAGCCGGGCCCCTGCCGCGGCTCACGCTGCTCGTGCGGTCTGCCATCGGCTACCGCAACCTCTGCCGGCTGCTGACCGCAGCGGCACGCGGCCGGCCGAAAGGAACGGCGCGGGCCACGTGGGGGCTGATTGCCCAGCACTCCGAAGGGCTCCACTGTCTCACTGGCGGCGACGAAGGGCCGGTGGCACAAGCGCTCTCCACTGGAGGTCTGGACAGCGCTCGTGACACACTCGAGCGCCTGACGAGCACCTTCCGCGGCCGTCTGCATGTGGAGCTCCAGCGCCACCGGCTGCGTGCCTCCGAGCATCGCAGCCGTGCTCTGGTGGATTTGGCGCGCCGCCTTCGGCTGCCGGTGGCCGCCACCAACGGGGTTCGGTTCGGACGTACAGGCGACCGCGACCTCTACGACGTGCTCTGCTGCATCCGTGCGGGCACACCCCTGCATGCTGCCGGCGCCCTGCTGCAGGCGAACCGGGAGCGACGTCTCAAGTCGGCGTCGGAGATGGCAGAGCTGTTCGCCGACCTTCCCGAGGCGCTCGACGCAACGGTGGAGCTGACCGGCGACCTGGACTTCACCCTCGCCAACCTGGGCTACCGGTTCCCCGAGTATCCCCTCCCGCCCGGCGAGACGCCGGCATCCTATCTCCGCCAGATCACCTGGAACGGTGCTCGCACCAGGTTCCGGCCACTGACAGCCCGAGCCCAGGACCAGCTCACAACGGAGCTGAATCTGATCGAGAAGCTCGACCTGGCAGGCTACTTCCTGATCGTGTGGGACATCGTCCGGTTCTGCCAGGAGCGGGGGATCCTCGCCCAGGGCCGTGGCTCGGCCGCCAACAGCGCGGTGTGCTACGCCCTGTCGATCACCGCCGTGGATCCGGTGAAGATGGAGCTGCTGTTCGAGCGGTTCCTTTCCGAGGAGCGGGGCGAGTGGCCCGATATCGACCTCGATCTTCCCTCCGGCGACCAGCGAGAGTCGGTGATCCAGTACGTGTACGACCGCTACGGGCCGCACGGCGCCGCCATGACCGCCAATGTCATCACCTACCGCGAGCGCTCCGCCGCCCGTGAGGTGGGCAAGGCGCTCGGGCTTTCGCTCGAGCAGGTGGACCGCCTGGCACGGGCGATCGGCCGTCACGCAGTCTCCGAGATTCGTGCCGGCACTCGGACTCTCGACGAGCAGATCGGCGAGGCCGGGCTCGACCCAGCCTCGCCCGAGATGCAGCGGTTCGCGCGTCTGTGGTGGCAGATCCAGAACCTGCCGCGACACCTTGGTCAGCACTCGGGCGGGATGGTGATGGCCGCAGGCCGATTGGACGAGGTGGTGCCCCTGGAGCCGGCATCCATGCCTGGACGCACCGTGATTCAGTGGGACAAGGACGACTGCGCCGACCTGGGCATCATCAAGGTGGACCTGCTCGGGCTGGGGATGCTCGATGCCATCGAGCAGATGGTGCCGATGATCCGCACCCATGAGGGGGTGCATATCGACCTGGCCCACCTGCCGCCGGACGACCCGAAGGTCTACGAGATGCTGCAGCGCGCCGAGACCGTGGGGCTGTTCCAGGTGGAGAGCCGGGCACAGATGGCGTCGCTGCCGCGGAACCGGCCGGAGCGTTTCTACGACCTGGTGGTCCAGGTGGCGATCATCCGTCCCGGCCCGATCACCGGCAACATGACCAACCCGTACCTGGAGCGCCGCCGCGGGCGACAGAAGGTCACGTACCCCCATCCATCGCTGGAGCCGATCCTCAAGCGCACCCTCGGTGTACCGCTGTTCCAGGAGCAGCTGCTGCGCATGGCGATGGTGGCGGCCGGGTTCACCGGCGGCGAGGCCGAGGAGCTGCGGCGCGCCATGGGGTTCAAGCGCTCGGTGGACAAGATGCAGGCAATCGAGCAGCGGCTGCGGGACGGCATGAGCCGGCGCGGGATCACCGGCGAGGTGCAGGATCAGGTGGTGCAGGCGATCACCTCGTTCGCGCTGTACGGGTTCCCCGAGTCGCACGCGGCGAGCTTCGCCCTGATCGTGTACGCGTCGGCGTACCTCAAAGCACACCACCCCACCGCGTTCTACACCGGGCTGCTGAACGCATGGCCGATGGGGTTCTACCACCCTTCGACGCTGATCCAGGACGCAGTCCGTCACGGCGTCGAGGTGCGACCGGTGGATGTCCAGCACTCCGGCTGGCGGTGCCGGTGGGAGGGCGGCGCCGCGCGCCTCGGCTTACGGTATGTCAAGGGGCTCCACGCGGCCGCAGGCCAGCGGATCGAGAGCGAGCAGGCCACCGAGCGGTTCCGCGACAGCCGCGATCTGGCGCGGCGCTGCCGCCTGAGTGATGACGAGCTGGACCGTCTCGCCCATGCCGGCGCTCTGGCGAGCTTCGGGCTGTCGCGACGGGCCGCCCAGTGGCAGGTGGCCCAGGTGGCTCGCAGCCGCGGACCGCTGCTCGATCAGCTACCTGTGGACGATGCGGCCTCACTGCCCGAGATGAGCGACTGGGAGACCACCGCAGCCGACTATCAATCCACGGGAGTGACCGCCGGTCCCCACCTGGTGGCCCACCTCCGCGAGGAGCTCGGCCGGCACGGCATCGTGACGGCGCACGCCCTGGCGGACCGGCCGGACGGCGAGCGGGTCCGCCACGGTGGCGCGGTGATCGTCCGCCAGCGGCCCGGAACCGCCAAAGGGTTCGTGTTCCTGACGCTGGAGGACGAGACCGGCATGGTGCAGGCGATCCTGCGGCCGGACCTCTTTCAGCGGGAACGCAAGACCGTCGTCGGCTCCCCGCTGCTGATGGTGGAAGGCGTGCTGCAGAAGCGCGGCGGCATCATCTCCATCAAGGCAGAGCGGCTGTGGCCGCTGCCGGCCGTGGCCGCACCACCGAGCCATGACTTTCATTGACGGCGCCGCACCGCCGTTTGGCTGCGGTTCCGCTGCCGACCGTCGAGTGCCGCCGGCTCTACTCCGCCATGAAGCTCAACAGCTCCACAGGCACTGGGAGGGAGACGTTGACCGTTTCGTTGTCGAGCGTGGCGCTCACGGTCGTGACACCCCCCGAGGCGCCAGCGGTATAGGTCGACGTCGCAGTGCCACTGGCGGTTCCAGCAGAGGTCGGAACAACCGATCCGAGCGCACCAGGATCGAAAGTGATCAGGGTGCCATCGATGACATTTCCGATGCCCGAGACATCGACGGCGTCCGAGTTCGTGTTCAGATCCGCGGTCAATGTCGAGCTCTGCCCCGGGAGAATGCTGGCCGGGTTCGCGTTCAGGCTCAGAACCAGCCACGGATCGGCATCGGGCGTGCCGGTCACGTCGTCGCAGCTCACCGTATCCGTCGGCCCACCGTTGCACCCGAACCAGTTGTTCTCGGCGGTCATCGTGCCCACCGTGTCCCAGATACCGGTGCCGTTGCCGAAGAACCGGTTGAAGGCGGCCGTCATGGTTGCGGTATCCGCGGTGCCGTCGACCCCGCGGACTGCACCAGCGGTGTTGTTCAGGAACGTGCAGCTCGTGACCGTCAGATCGGAGCCGGGACCGTTGGCAGTGGTGACGAAGATTCCGGCCGACTCTGATCCATCGCTACTGGCCGTACCGGAGCAGTTGGTCACTGTGTTCTGTTGAAAGGTCCCCTGGCTTCCCGAGTCCACAGTCGCCGCGTAGTCCAGCTGGTCGCCAGCCCCCTTGCCAGTGTATGTACAGCCCTGAATCGTGACTGTCGCGCCCCCAGCAGCCAAGACGCCGACCCGTCCGATGTTCTGAAACGTACAGCCGTCGATCACGAACGTACCGGCTCCGGCAACTGCAATCGCGACACCGAGATAGCTCGGGTACGCAATGTTCTGAAAGGTACAGCCGCTAAACGTTCCACTCCCCTTCTGACGA
>CAZEJK010000245.1:0-7794 GCA_964512045.1 uncultured Thermoanaerobaculia bacterium | reverse complement strand
CGATCGTCCCCACGTTCACGTGGGGCTTCGTGCGCTCGAACTTCTCCTTGGCCATGTCGACTCCCCTCAATAACCCCGTACCCGGGACACCAGCTGATCTGACAGCTGCTTGGGAACTTCGTCGTAGTGATCAAACTGCATCGAGTAGGTCGCCCGACCCTGGGTGCGGGACCGCAGGTCCGTGGCGTACCCGAACATCTCTGCCAGAGGAACGTGGGCGCTCACCACCTGGAAGCCGACGCGCGGCTCCATGCGGATGATCCGTCCACGGCGTCCGTTGAGATCGGCCAGAACATCTCCCATGTACTCCTCGGGAGTGACGACCTCAACCTCCATGATGGGTTCGAGCAGCGTCGGCCCGGCCCTGCGAGCGGCATCGGTGAACGCCATCGATCCGGCTACCTTGAACGCCAGCTCGTTGGAGTCCTCCTCGTGGAACGACCCATCGTACACGCTCACCCCGACGCCGACCAGGGCGTTGCCGGCGAGCACGCCGCGCTCCATACCCTCGCGCGCACCGATCTCGATCGGTTTGATGAACTCCTTGGGGATCACGCCTTCGCGGATCTCGTTGTTGAACTCGAAGTCGGTCCCGTCCGTCAACGGCCAGACGCGCAGCTTGACGTGCCCGTACATGCCCTGGCCACCGGTCTGACGGATGAACCTGCCTTCCCCCTCGGCCTCCTCCGTGATCGTCTCGCGGTACGCCACCTGTGGCCGCCCGACGTTGGCGCCGATCTTGAACTCGCGCATCAGGCGATCGACGATGATCTCCAGGTGCAGCTCGCCCATGCCCGAGATGATCGTCTGTGAGGTCTCGGGGTTCACGTTGACCTTGAATGTCGGATCCTCGCGCGTCAGCTTCTCCAGGGCGCCCGCCAGCCTCTCCTGGTCCGCCGTGGTCTTCGGCTCGATCGCGACCGAGATCACCGGCTCTGGGAACTGCATCGCTTCCAACGCGATCGGGTGCTTCGGGTCGCAGATGGTATCGCCGGTACCGACCTGGCGGAGACCGACTACCGCACAGATGTCACCCGCCCACACCTCGGAGAGCTCCTCACGCTTGTTCGCGTGCATCTTGAGCAGGCGGCCGACCCGCTCCTTCCGTCCGGTGGTCGAGTTCAAGACCGCCTGCCCCGTTGCCAGACGCCCGGAGTACAGGCGCACAAAGGCGAGGTGACCGACGTGCGGATCGGTCATGATCTTGAAGACCAGGGCAGCGAACGGCTCGTCGTCGTCGGCACGACGCACGTCGAGATCCCCGGAGTCTTGGCTGCGGCCTTCGATCGGCGGAACGTCATCCGGCGCTGGTAGGAAGTCCACCACGCCGTCGATCAGAGGCTGGACCCCTTTGTTCTTGAAAGCGGAGCCGCACAGGACGGGGACCAGCTGATTCGCCAAGGTACCGCGCCTGAGACCCCGCAGAATCTGCGCATCGTCCAGATCGCCGCGACTCAGGTAGGCGTCGAGGAGGTCCTCATCGGTCTCTGCGACGGCCTCGAGCAAACGCTCGCGGTGCTCCTCGGCCTCGGCTCGGTACTCGTCGGGGATCTCGTCAGCGACGAAGGTGGCGCCAAGCGTCTCGTCCTCCCAGCGGCACGCACGCATGCGCACCAGGTCGATGACGCCGACGAAGCCCTCTTCGATGCCCAACGGAATCTGGATTGGCACGGGGTTGGCCTTCAGCTTGTCGCGGATCTGGTCGACAACGCGGCCGAAGTTGGCGCCGACACGGTCCATCTTGTTGACCAGCGCGAGCCGCGGAACGTGGTACCGATCCGCCTGACGCCAGACCGTCTCGGACTGCGGCTCGACACCGCCGACCGCGCAGAAGATGGCGATCGCGCCGTCGAGCACGCGCAAGCTCCGCTCCACCTCGGCGGTGAAGTCGACGTGCCCCGGAGTATCGATGATGTTGATGCGGTGGTCACGCCAGAAGCAGGTGGTCGCTGCCGACGTGATGGTAATGCCCCGCTCCTGCTCCTGCGGCATCCAGTCCATCGTCGCGGTCCCGTCGTGGACCTCGCCGATCTTGTAGTTGATGCCGGTGTAGTACAGGATCCGCTCGGTAGTCGTCGTCTTACCGGCATCGATGTGGGCCATGATGCCGATATTTCGGACCTTGGAGAGCGGAATGGAACGGGCCATGTTGTCAAAGAACTCCTCGCTCCCGACGGCATACCGCCGGGCTCACAACATCAAGCTCAGATCTACCAGCGGTAGTGTGCGAACGCCTTGTTCGCGTCTGCCATCCTGTGGGTGTCGTCGCGCTTCTTCACAGCACCGCCACGGTTGTTGGCGGCATCCAAGAACTCTCCGGCAAGCTTCTCGACCATCGTCTTCTCGTGTCGCTTGCTGGCGAAACCGATCAACCAGCGGATCGACAGCGACAGCGACCGCTCCGTCCGCACCTCGACGGGAACCTGGTAGGTGGAGCCGCCGACGCGCCGCGAGCGCACCTCGACGTGAGGCTTGACGTTCTCGACGGCCCGCTTGAAGACCTTCAACGGATCGTCGCCCGTGCGGCTCTCGATCTGCTTGAGGGCGCCGTAGAAAATGCGCTCTGCAACGGTCTTCTTCCCCCGCAGCATGACGACGTTGATGAACCGCGTCACGAGCTGCGAGTTGTACACGGGATCCGGCAGGATCTCTCGTTTGGCGACTGTGGCACGACGAGGCATGGCTCACTTCCTCACTTCACGGGTCTGCTGTCGGTCAGCCATCGGCTGAACTTCCTGCAACATCATCTCCTCACACCGCTCCGACGTCTACTGCTTGGGTCGCTTGGCGCCGTACTTCGAGCGCTGCTGACGCCGTCCGTCCACACCCTGACAGTCCATCGTCCCGCGCACCACGTGGTAGCGCACACCGGGCAGGTCCTTCACTCGGCCCCCACGGATCAGGACCTGCGAGTGCTCCTGCAGGTTGTGTCCTTCACCGGGGATGTAGGCGGTGACCTCGATTCCGTTGGTCAAACGCACACGTGCGACCTTGCGCAGCGCGGAGTTCGGCTTCTTCGGCGTGGTCGTGAACACTCGGGTGCACACTCCGCGCCGCTGGGGGCACGCCTGCAGCGCCGGGCTTTTGGTGCCCTCAACGGTCTTTTGGCGCCCCTTCCGGACCAGCTGTACGATCGTCGGCATATCTTCTCCTCAGCTCAACACAGACAGTCTCGACACGTCAGATGTCGGTCGTCGACTGTCGGCTCACGACACTGTGAATGCTCAACCCTTCCCAGGGCCAAAGCCGCGGAAGAATACTTGAGAATCCCCTAGCTGTCAACTCTTTTCTCGCTCGGGCTGGCCGAGTCGGGCAACCGCCTCCTCCCCCAGCTCCGCGAATGCCGGCTCCGGCTCCGGAGCCTCGATCATCTCGTCCTCGGGAACCGGCTCGACCAGGGTCCGGCGGTAGCGCGGCGTGCCCGTACCCGCCGGGATCAGCCGCCCGACAATCACGTTCTCCTTGAGACCGTGGAGGTTGTCCTCCTTGCCGGAGACCGCGGCCTCGGTCAGCACGCGAGTGGTCTCCTGGAACGATGCGGCGGAGACGAACGACTCCGTCGCCAGCGAGGCCTTGGTGATCCCGAGCAGCAGCGACTTCGCCGTGGCCGGCTGGCCACCGGCGCGCGACACCCGATCATTCTCGTGACCGAACAGGTACCGCGGCACCTGCTGGTCGAGCAGGAAGTCGGTATCGCCGGGGTCGACGACCTTCACGAAGCGCATCATCTGGCGCACCATCACCTCGATGTGCTTGTCGTTGATGGTCACGCCTTGGGAGCGGTAGACCTCCTGGATCTTGTCCACCAGGTGCCGCTGCAGCTCCTTCTCGCCGAGGATCGAGAGGATGTCGTGGGGGTTGACGGGTCCCTCGGTCAACGGATCGCCGGCCTGGACGTACTCGCCCTCCTGCACGGAGACGTGGGCGTAGCGCGGGATGATGTACTCCCGATGCTCACCGCCGTCACCCTCGACGACGATCCTGCGCTGTCCGCGCACCGGCTCGGTGATCCCGACGATACCGTCGATCTCGGACACCACCGCCGGGTCCTTCGGCTTGCGCGCCTCGAACAGCTCGACGACGCGCGGTAGACCGCCAGTGATGTCCTTGGTCTTCGACATCTCACGCGGAATCTTGGCAAGCACGTCGCCCGACTCGACCTCGTCGCCTTCCTTGACGGTCAGGTGGGCTCCGATCGGCAGCTGGTAGCGCCGCTCGTCACCGCTCGAGGCATCGCGGACCACCATCGTCGGGATCCGCTTGCCCGAGCCGAGCGGCTCGATGACGATCTTGTGGGCATGTCCGGTGAGCTTGTCGATCTCCTCTCGGACGTTCTCACCCTCGATGAGATCGATGAACTGGACCTCGCCGGCGATCGCCGTGAGGATCGAGGACGTGAACGCGTCCCAGCGGACGAGCTCGTTCCCGGGCTCGACCTCGGCCCCGTCCTCCACCAGCAGCTCGGATCCGTACGCCACCGAGTAGCGCTCCTTCTCGCGGTTGCGCTCGTCGAGGATGACGACCTTGCCCGCGCGCGAAATGGCGATCCGAGCGCCTTCCTTGTTGACCACGGTGGCCACGTTGATGTACTTGACCCTGCCCATGTGCGAGGCGATGTGGCTGGAGTGCTCGCCACCGCGAGTCGCGGTACCGCCGTAGTGGAAGGTCCGCATGGTCAGCTGCGTTCCCGGCTCGCCGATCGACTGGGCAGCGATGATACCGACAGCCTCGCCGACCTCGACAAGCCTGCCGCTGGCGAGCATCCGGCCGTAACAGAGCTGGCACACACCGCGCTCGGTCTCGCAGGTCAGCACGGAGCGGATCCGCACACGCTCGATCCCGGCCTCCTGGATGTAGTTGGCGAGCTCCTCGGTGATCAGCGTATTGATCGGACAGATCTGCGTACCCTCGAGGGGATCGTAGATGTCCTCCGCTGCGACTCGGCCGACGAGACGGTCGCGCAGCGGCTCGAGGATCTCGCCGCCCTCCATGATCGCCGTGACCTCGATGCCGTCCTCGGTGCCGCAGTCGTGCTCCACCACGATCACGTCCTGCGCCACGTCCACCAACCGGCGGGTCAGGTAACCCGAGTCCGCCGTCTTCAAGGCCGTGTCGGCCAGACCCTTGCGAGCCCCGTGGGTCGAGATGAAGTACTGCAGCACCGACAGACCCTCGCGGAAGTTCGCGGTAATCGGGGTCTCCATGATCTCACCGGACGGCTTGGCCATGAGACCACGCATGCCGGCGAGCTGGCGCACCTGCTCACGCGATCCACGCGCACCGGAGTCGGCCATCATGTAGATCGGGTTGAACTCACCCGTTTCTGGCTCGATCTCGCCCATCGACGAGAACATCTCGCCCGCCACGTCCTCGGTCACTCGATGCCAGATATCGATGATCTTGTTGTGCCGCTCGCCCGCGGTCATCTCACCCGCACTGCGCAGCGCATCGATCTCGGCAACGTCCTGCTGAGCCTTCTGGAGCAAGGTCTTCTTCTGCTCCGGAATGAGCATGTCGGAGGCGCCGAAGGACAGGCCGGAACGCGTTGCGTAGTAGAACCCGGCCTCCTTCAGACGATCCAGCATCTTCACGGCTTCCGGGGTCTCCAGACGCATGAAGGCGTACGCCACCAGGCTCTGCAGGCCCTTCTTCTTGAGCTGGCCGTTGACGAACGGCAGCTCCTTCGGCAGCTCCAGGTTGAACACCACGCGCCCGACGGTGGTCTCGAGGAGCATGTCCTCGACGTCGATCTCATCACAGTGCGGAAGATCCTGGCTGTTGCCCTGGGCCACCAGGTCGAGCAGCCTGCCGGAGAACCGCATCTGGATTGGCGCCTGGGTGCCCACCTGACCGGTGGAGTACGCCAACGACACCTCGTCGGGTCCGGTGAAGATCTTACCGGTGCCCTCTGCGTACGGGTTCTCGGTGGTCAGGTAGTAGACACCGATGACCATATCCTGCGAAGGCACCGCCAGCGGCCGTCCACTGGCCGGCGACAGGATATTGCGCGATGACATCATCAGCATGTGCGCCTCGAGCTGCGCCTTGGGCGACAGTGGCACGTGCACGGCCATCTGGTCGCCGTCGAAGTCCGCGTTAAAGGCGGCACACACCAGCGGGTGGATCTTGATCGCCTTGCCCTCGACGAGCACCGGCTCGAACGCCTGGATGCCGAGGCGGTGCAAGGTCGGCGCACGGTTGAGCATCACCGGATGCTCCTTGATGACCGTCTCCAGTGCGTCCCAAACCTCGCCGGTCTGGAGCTCGACGAGCTCCTTGGCCATCTTGATCGTGGTGGCCAGCCCCCTGCGCTCGAGCTCGTGGTAGACGAACGGCTTGAACAGCTCCAGGGCCATCTTCTTCGGCAGACCGCACTGATGGATGTGGAGCTCCGGCCCGACCACGATCACCGACCGACCGGAGTAGTCCACACGCTTGCCAAGGAGGTTCTGCCGGAACCTGCCCTGCTTGCCCTTGAGATTATCGGACAGCGACTTCAGCGGGCGGTTGTTCGAGCCCTTGATGACCCGACCGCGACGGCCGTTATCGAACAGGGCGTCGACCGCCTCCTGCAGCATTCGCTTCTCGTTGCGAACAATCACCTCAGGCGCCCGCAGGTCGAGCAGCTTCTTCAGGCGGTTGTTGCGGTTGATGACGCGTCGGTACAGGTCGTTGAGGTCCGAGGTGGCAAACCGCCCACCGTCCAGCGGAACCAGCGGACGCAGCTCCGGCGGGAGCACCGGGATCACCTCGAGGATCATCCACTCCGGACGGTTGCCAGAGCGTCGAAACGCCTCCACCAGCTTGAGCCGCTTTGCGGCCTTCTGGCGCGGCATCATCGCGCTCTCGGTGCGCATGACCATCCGCAGCTCGGCGGCAAGCTCGTCGAGCTCGACGCGCGACAGGAGCTCACCGATCGCCTCCGCGCCCATCTTGGCAACGAACGCCTCGCCGAACTCGTCTCTGGCCTGCCGGTACTCCTCCTCACCCAGCACCTGCTGCGGCTCGAGGGTCGTGTCGCCAGGATCCACGACCACGTACGCCTCGAAGTAGAGGACTCGCTCCAGCTCGCGCACCGTCATGTCGAGCAGCAGGCCGATCCGCGACGGAAGGCCCTTGAAGAACCAGACGTGCGACACCGGAGCAGCCAGCTCGATGTGTCCCATGCGCTCACGGCGCACCTTGGACTTGGTCACTTCGACGCCGCACTTGTCGCAGACGACGCCGGCGTACTTCATCCGCTTGTACTTGCCGCACAAGCACTCCCAGTCCGTCACCGGACCGAAGATCTTCGCGCAGAACAGCCCGTCGCGCTCCGGCTTGAACGTCCGGTAGTTGATCGTCTCGGGCTTGACGACCTCGCCGTGCGACCACGAACGGATCTTCTCCGGGCTCGCCAATCCGAGACGGATCGCGTTGAAGTCGTTCAGTGGCTTCGGCTTTTCGAAGAAGTTGCGAACTTCGCTGAGGCTCGACCGCTCCATGCTCGCCTGCCTCCCTACTCGTCTTCCCGCTGCAGAAGCTCGACGTCGAGCGCCAGCGCCTGCAGCTCACGGACCAACACGTTGAACGACTCCGGAAGCCCGGGCTCCTCCGGCACCTGTCCTTTGACAATCGCCTCGTACACCTTCGCGCGACCCTCCACGTCGTCGGACTTCACTGTCAGCAGCTCCTGGAGAATGTTGGCGGCGCCGTACGCTTCGAGCGCCCAGACCTCCATCTCTCCGAACCGCTGACCACCGAACTGCGCCTTGCCGCCCAGCGGCTGCTGGGTGATCAGCGAGTACGGGCCAA
>CAZEJK010000244.1:0-7825 GCA_964512045.1 uncultured Thermoanaerobaculia bacterium | reverse complement strand
CCTGGCACGAGGCATCGAATGCGCTGCTTGGACTTTTAGGTTAGTGCTTATGGGGATGAACCCCTCGCCTACGAGAGGAGGGGAAGGTGGATGGTTGTTTGTTCCTCTGCGGCGTCAACGCTGCGGACGGGACGTCCGCGGTCCTGTCGTTCTGCGGATGTTGACTACGCCCACCGTTGGAGCGCGGACCTCTGGTCCGCATTGGGCGCGACGGAGGAGGTGGCTGGAGCTGCGGACAGGTGCCGGACAGCTGCCACACTGTGCATAGCAGGATTGTGGTGACGCCGGTTGGGGTCGACCTGAACCGTCCCGCCGGAGCCGGAGGCGTGGATCGACAACAGGGGTCTCAGCACAGGAGGAGACCGATCGCCTTTGTCGGCGGCGGAGTCCCTCGAACGATGTGTGGAGCTGGTCGACATCCCGGACAGGCGTCTACCGGAGCGGTAACGGGAGGAGGCTACCGCCCGGTCTCCGTATCTGGTCGTTGCGGTCGAGATGGAACGATGGCGGCAACGCCCTGCCTGGCTTGGCGATGACCTGGCTGTCGCCGGAGGCGGTGGGACGCTGGGTGCTCAGGGCGGGCACGATGCCTTCGGTGATGCGTATGACCCGCTCGATGCGCCGCTCACCGATGCGTTTGCAGAACGAGGCGCCAATGGCGGATGGTACCCATCTGTATCTGCAACAATGCGTTCATACGAGGTGTGGCACCCGTCTGGTACCCATCCAAAGGTGGTCGGGGCTTCCAGCCCCGACCGGTGGCCTTGCACAGGACGGGACCACCATCCACCATCACTCCACCTCTCATTTGGCCACCAGAGAACGCTCGCCTCCAGCGGCACCGGCACACCGGCCTGCCGCACCCAGCGCGCGTAGGGGTTGGTTCTGAGCTCGTCGGTCGATCGCTCAGCGAACAGCACTTTGCCTGTGAAGCGCGTGCTCATCGCAAAGGGAGAGAACCTCCTCGGCGGCAGCGAGGCCTGAGAGGTAGGCGCCTTCAACGCGCGGCCCCCCGCACCAGTCGCCGCACACGGTCAACGCACGATCCCGATCCACAAGACACGGCGATGCAAGTGGCTTTTCAGGCAGCGCGTACCGCCACCGGTGAGCCTCGAGCAGGACCGGGTGCCGATCCAATCTCACCAGCGTAGCGAGCTCGTGCAGGAGCTGAGCCGCGACGTCCTCCGCATGAGCCTCCACGTGAGCTGCAGACCACTCCGGGGACCCGTGGAGCACCCAGCTCTCCGCCTGAGGTCGACCGGGTTTGGAGCTGTTCCGTGCCACCCACGAAAGCGGAGAGCCGTGAACGAACGCAGCGTCGAACCCAGCTCGAACACGGCTCTCCCAGCCTGCCATCACCGCCCAGCACGGCGCCATCGGCACCGCCTGAACGGTCGTCGACAACGGCGAGCCCGCCGTCTCCAGGAGCGACGCTGACTGCGGAGGCGGCGCCGAAAGGACCACTGCATCCCACGTCCCCAGCTCCTCCCCATCCTCCGCGACCAGGCCCCAGCCGGTCTCCAGCTGCACGAGCTGCTGAACCCGCGTCGCGTAGCGCACCGCGCACAACGCCACCAGCTCCTTGGCCAGGGAGTTCATGCCGGGAACTCCGACGAACCGCTCGAGGGTGTCCTTCTCACCGTCGATGCGACCACGATCGAGCGCCACGATCACGCCATCCCATCGCTCGACGATGCCCCTCGACCGCAGCTCGCTGATCAACGTGGAGAAGCGGCCATCACGCACTGTGAAGTACTGTGCGCCGTGATCGAACGAAAACCCGTTGGTCCGCCGGGTCGAGATCCGGCCGCCGGGTCCCCGCGCCTTATCGAAGACCTGGACCTCCAGACCGGCCTCCGTCAACCTCCGCGCACACGCCGTGCCCGCGACTCCGGCACCGATGACGGCAACCGACGGTCGGCTCCTGTTTCGCGCTGTCCTGCGGTGCACACTCACGCTGACCTCCTGATCGCTGCCTCCTTCTCTAGCAACCGGCGGGGGTGACCCGATCAATCCCGGAGATCTGGCTCGTGATCCTCTCGGGTCACGGGGCGGCGCTCAGCCGTACCGATCCACGGTCCCGCACGTGCCATGGGCTCTGCACGCCCATCTACCGGGCCCGGGCACCGTGCTGTGCGGGTCTGGTGAGCTGGGTGGTCGTGGTGCGAGGGGATGAACCCCTCGCCTACGAGAGGAGGGGAGGATGGATGGCTGTGTGTTCTCTGCGGCGTCAACGCTGCGGACGGGACGTCCGCGTTCCTGTCGTGCTGCGGATGTTGACTACGCCCACCGTTGGACCGCGGACCTCTGGTCCGCATCGGGCGTGACGGAGGAGGTGGCTGGAGCTGCGGACAGCTGCCACAGTTTGCATATGCCAAGCGGGGGACACTCGAGCTTCTACTGGAGAGCCTCGGCAACATCTTGACATCATGAAGGATGCGCATCATGATGCCTTCATGAGGACGACGCTGACGCTCGACGACGACCTTGCCGCCCGTCTCAAGCAGCTTGCCCGTGAGAGCGGTCGCAGCTTCAAGGAGGTCACCAACGAGGTGCTTCGCCGGGGGTTGAGCACGGGCGAGGGGCCCGTCGAGCCGCTGAAGCCGTTCCGAGTCGTTCCCAAGGCCTGTGGTTTCAAGCCGGGAGTCGATCCCACCAAGCTCAACCAGGTCTACGATGATCTTGAGACCGAACGTTTGGGCACGAGCGGGAGCTTCGGGGTTCACGAGACGTGATCATTCCCGACATCAACCTTCTCGTCTTCGCCTACAACAGCGACGCACCATTCCATCATCGAGCGAGGGCGTGGTGGGAGTCCTGCCTGACGGACCGTCGCACCGTCGGCTTGCCTTGGGTCGTGATGCTCGGTTTCGTGAGACTCATGTCGAGCCAGGCCATCTGCTCCGATCCCATGGAGCCTGTGGTCGCGATCGGTCACGTCGAATCATGGCTCGAACGACCTCAGACATTGATATCAGTTCCGGGCCCTCGGCACCTGGACATCCTCTCCGAGATTACGCAATCTGCCCGGATCTCGAGCCGATTGACGACCGATGCCCACCTTGCCGCCTTGGCCATCGAGACGCAGGCCGAGCTTCACTCGAACGACATCGACTTCGGGCGTTTCCCAGGGTTGCGTTGGATCGATCCCCTGGGCTGAACCGATAGGTGCCACTGATCACAACCTCACAACGCGGATCGGCATGGGGTGGCGGCTTGGTCTAGAGGTTCGGCTGCTCCTGGGCGCGGTCTTCCTTCGATGGCGCCGCTTTGCGAGGGGCCATCGGTTTCTCGGGATTGGGTTGCAAGAGAGCCTGGAGATCCTCCCATGCGAAGTATCCGAAGGGCTTTCGCAGCCACAGTGCGTCCTCGGTGACGGCGAACTGGAAGGCGAGGGGCTTCAGGACCAACCTCTCGGGGAGCTCGAAGCAGACCGGTGTCTGACTGTCGTCTTCGAAGACGAGCAGCGAACCCGGGGGCGGGTCGGTCGTTCCGAGCACCAGCACGAGGTCGTCCCCGCGCGCGGCGATATGTTCGAAACGAGTGGATGGCGGCGTGACGTCTACCATGACGCGGTGGTTGTAGGCATCGCCTCGGGCATCCGTGCCTCGCGACGATGGGTCGTACGGACGGTCATCGGGAGCCTGCCGAGGTGCCGCTCTCTCTGGATCGTTGGCATTGGTTGGGGCAGTTGACCCCTCGCCTTCGACGGTCTCATCCTCCGGCAGTTGAAACTCCTGCTTCACCGTGCCAGCTGCACTCAGGAGCTGCACATAGCCGGTGAATCGACCGACGGCCCACACCATGCCGTCGGAACGTACCGCGTGCTTGACCATGTGGTGTGACACCATGTGCCCTTCTCGGAGATCGGAGGCCGTAAGCTCCAGAAGCACTTCGTGATCGGAACCGTCGAGGTCCGAGACCTTGAGGAGGGGAATGGGCGAGGTGTCCAGGAAGTCGAGCACTTCGCTCCCGGGGCTTCCGGCGGCGTAGCCTTGGAGGGCTGCCATGTCCCCGTCGTTCATGAGCGTCGACAGGATTGCGCCCTCCTCGGGGATAGTGGACCAGAACAGGTGGCCCTTGTGGGCGACCGCTCGTGCCACCTGGTCTTTCGGGTGAATGACCGCCTCCAGCTCGTTGCCCGAGTACACGGCGATGGACTCGCGTGTGGTGAGCACGGCAACATCACCGTCGTCCGCCAGCTCGAACCATGGCGGATGGACGAAGGGCACTGTGGGCGCAGGAAGCTCCAGCTCCGCCACGCGCTCCGCGTCCCGCACCAGGATGAGACGGTTTCCTCCAGAAGCCATCGGTGCCAGTACGCCAAGGGTTTCACCAGACCCGGAGATCCGAGCCCCATCTGGGAGCCCTTCGTCTCCAAAGACGTGCGAGGCAGGGCGGAACAGCTCAGGGGGCACCACGGTGCAGGGAGACCCCTGAGCAGCGGCCACCGCAGTGAACGCCACCAAGCCAAGACTGATGATCGCTACCTTGCGCATGTGTCCTCCAGTTCGGTGGGCGTGGCTCTGCGAGGGGCTCCGGGTTCAACCTCAGAAGCACCGGTTGAAGGCCTGGAGATGATACCCGCCGGTCCACTCGTGAGTCTCGTCGTCGTAGTGCTTGCAGACCTCCGTGACATGGCGATAGCTGCTCGCAACCGCCCTCATGGTGACAGCTGGCAGTCTCATGCCCGGTGTCTGCGATACCTCCTGGTCATGTCCTCTCAACATCATAGGATTCTAGTTGGGGTGGCCGATGTGAAAGTCAGGAAACCCTTCTGGAGGATCTGTCTGATTGTGTGTAGTGGCTGTGGAGCTTCCGACTGTCACCAAGCCGACGTCGCTATGGATCTCCGGAACACAGCGGACGAGCGGGATCGCGGAATCTACAGTTTTCCTGCACTGACAGGGGTCGGTAGCCCCAATCGGTGGCAGGTCCGGGAAACTGCAGCTCCGAATCCACAGCTCCGGAGCTGCGGACCCTGCACCAGGCGGTGTCGGAGAGCCAGCGCTGGCGGTTGCGCCGACGCGGGAGCGGAGCGTGGCACTCCTGACGCAGAGGCGCTACGATGCCGGTTCCAGACGAGGAGGAAGCTCGAGTGAGCCGAGGACGATGGGGCGTCTCAGTGTGTGTCCTGTTGGTGGGTCTGGTAGTGGTTGCGTGCATCGGCTGCGGCACGGTGGATGAGGAGCCACATGTGGTATCCGTCGAGCCAGCTGATGAAGCCACGGACGTGCCCGTGACCACCGGTTTCGTGATCACCTTCGACCGGCGGCTCAAGGGGTACGACGAGGTCTACCTGGATCTCTCGTGCAGGAAGGGCCCGAAGGTGGAGGACGAGGTAGCGGGATGATCCCCGGGACGGTTTGCCCGGTCCTTCAGCCGGTCGGGTGCCCTTCGGAACTGCATCACCTTCCTGCCGGAGGGAGGCGCGAGTGACCGATCATCCGGCGCCGTTGTGTCCGGATGGCCGGCGTGCTGCGTTGGCACGGTGCTGGGCCGTGCTTGCCTGCGCTGTGCTCTTGATGGTGCTGGCGGGCGGCACCTGGCTGCTCAGTCAGATCACGGGATGGTCCGCAGTTTCGCGCCTCGTCTGGACCGTTGCCGGCGTGCTCGCGACCTGGCTGTCCGCCCGGACCGCGATCCTGGCCCGCGGGGCGGGCGGTGGCGTGCCGGTGGTCCTCGCCGGGTGGACGCTCGCTGCTGCAGGAGGCGTGCTTCTGGCCGTTGATCTCGCGCCGATGCTCTGGACGGGGAGAGGTGGACCGTCGTCCGGTGCCGTCGAGCAGGCGCACCTGGGCGACCAGCCCGAGGACCAGGCGACGCTGAGCCACCAGCCTCGTGACGGCGAACGAGACGTCGCCCCGGATGCGCAGATCACGATCGCAGTCGAGGGCGCCTCCTTTGCAGCAATGCGCGCGCGCCTCAGGCTGGATCCTGACGACGGGCCCGGACCCGCGGTCGAGTACGACTGCGAGCACGGCAGGCCGTCGAGCCAGCGACTCCACTGCTCGGGTCGTCTTCCTCTGCAGCCCGGCCGCACCTACCGTGCCATCTTCCATGGGTGGCTCACCAGCGAGCAGGGCTGGGCGCCGGTCGAGCTGTCCTGGGCATTCACCACCGCGGCGTCGGGAGCGGTCCGCGGGGTGGTTCCCGGGAAGATCACGTTGGCGGTGTGCCCTGAACGGGACATCGTGGTCGAGGGGGCCGCCGGAGCCGTGCCCCAGCATGCCGTCGAGCGGGGCTGGACGGCGCTCGTGCATGGTGACGACACGCACCAGTGGCCGATCTCGATCGGTCCGGACGGCAGCCTTCGCGGCGTCCTGCCGACCTCAGGCGGTCGCAGGCTGGAGGATACGCGCGACTTTCATCTCGAGCTGCTGGACGCCAACGGTGACAGCGTGGTGCGCCTGCTGCTGGACCCGATCACCGCCGACGAGGGCAGGACGGTGCGGCTGATTCCGGGTCGGCCGGTGCGCTGGACCGCGCCGGACGGGGTGGTGGTCGTATTCGACGGCACCATGCCCGGTGGCAAGCTGGCCTGGATCACAGTCGAGACGGCTGAGCCCGGTCGATGCGCCTCGAAGCTGCCTCCAGAGCTCGGGTGGGGTGGGGCGTGGAGGATCGACTCCGAGGTCCACAGCTTGAAGCGAGAGCTGTACCACAAGTGGTCGCCACGTGACATGATCGAGGGACCACCCCTCGTCGACCTGCTGTTTCCGGCGCCATCTGATGCTGGTGACGACGCGCTCGCCTTCGACGTTCGCTGTGTCAACACCGGCATGGCCGGTGAGTGGTCGACCCTCTTTCTTCTTCGCGACGTCGGATCGGTCGAGACCGTGGCCGGCGTCAGGTACTTCAGGTTCCAGAGGAGCTTTCCGGTCGCACAGGACGGTTCGAGCTGCCCTGACGAGATCGAGCCCGGCACGGTCTATGACCAGCCGCTCGATGGCCAGCACCTGATCCTGTGGGACCGCAACGGGGAGCTCGCGCTGGCGGTCGGGGACTACAGCGGCCGCAACTGGACCGGGGACTTCATCGTGAACGGGAACACGATGGTCCGCGACTCGCTCGCGGTACCCTACCTGGCTGCGCCGCTCCCGGTGTACGGGATCGACACGCTGACACGTTCCAACCGGACTCTCGCCATCCTGCCCGTGCGTGCCGATCACGATCTCGAGCTCGAGACCCGCGACATGATTACGGGTTGGCTGGGCTCACGCCTCGCGCTTCCGGCGGTGCAAAGGTACTCCGGCCACGCGGTCTGCGTCGGTGATCTGGACGCGCTGACCGCTGCACAGCGGCAGTAGCTCCCACCCGCCGTCATCTCGACCGAGCTTCCACCCTTGCAGGGAGCGCGGACCTCTGGTCCGCATCGGGCGCGACGGAGGAGCTGTTTGGGTGGTCGTGGTGCGAGGGGATGAAACCCTCGCCTACGAGAGGAGGGGAGGATCGATGGTTGTCTGTTCTCTGCGGCGTCGACGCTGCGGACGGGACGTCCGCGGTCCTTTTGAATGCTGAACGGTGTGGGAGTATCGAGCTTCCACCCTTGCAGGGAGCGCGGGTGCGATGGGTGCCACGTACACACTTCCACACTTGTTGGCGGTCGGTCCCGCCGCGCGACGGCCTCGTCGAGCGTGTCGACATGATAGGTGCCACAATTTGCATAGCGGCATTGTGGGGACGCCGGTTGCTGATCCCTGCGGTATCTCCCGTGGAGACCACGCACCAAACGTCCGAGCACGAAGCGTCATGCGCCGGGGGTCGACTCGTGGCCGTGGTGGTCGCTGCATGGCCATCATCCGGGGCCGGCAAACGGCTGGCG
>CAZEJK010000243.1:0-7838 GCA_964512045.1 uncultured Thermoanaerobaculia bacterium | reverse complement strand
GCCGGAGGCACCTGCCTTCGGCGTTGCTGTTTCGCTCCAGTAGACGGTCAGACACTGGGTGCTCGGGTTCGAGCTGGAAGCCTGATATACTTGTTTGGGTTCCACGATGCGCGCCGGAGCACCGTCAGCGGTGCGACACTCGGATGTCGCGTGCCGACGAGTGACGGTGGTTCCGGCGATGTGCACGAACGAACGGAACAGTGGAAGGTGAGATGATGAGTGCAGAGAAGAAGGAAAACCAGGCAACGAACACCGTCGACGAAGCTCTGGAGACCGCCGAGGGGGCAACCGACGGCGCACTCGAGCAGGTGAAGGAGACTCTGGCCAACGCCCAGAGCGCCATCGATCGTGCGCGCCAGTCGATGCACGACACGTACGACCGTGTCCGCGATCGCGCGCGCGAGGCGACCGAGCAGATGAACCGTTCGCTCGAGGAGGCAAAGCGCCACCTTGCCGACGCTCGGGAGAAGATGGGGCAGCTCGCAGACTCGACCCGGCAGCAGGCGGAGGTCCTGTATGACCGGACCAAGAAGCAGTACGAGCAGCTCGCCGAGAAGAGCCGTGCCACCTACCAGCGGGTGCGTGATCGCGTCGCCGAGGTGGACATCAAGGAGAAGGGCGATCAGGTGATCGAGTATGTCCGGACAAACCCTGGCAAATCGGTTCTGATTGCGCTCGCCGTGGGCTTCCTGGCTGGGTACCTGACGCGCCCTCGGGAGTAGCGCGATGAACCTGCACGACGACCGTTACGGTCCGGCCGGTAGCGGAGACGATTCGGCCGATCCGGCATACGACGAAGCGTCCGAGGCGCACAGCTTCGGCGGGCGTCCAGGCCAGCTCGATCTGGATGCTGACACGGTCTTGGACACGTTGATCCCGAACGCGATCGACTGGCGGGAGACCGTACGCCGATACCCGGTCGTCTCGGTTGCTGCGGTCGGGCTGGCAGGGTTCTTTCTCGGTCGCCTCCACGGTTCGACGATCGTCCGTGGCCTCGCGACGGCGACCTCGGCCGCGGTGATGAAGCAGCTCTCCGAGGTCTTCGAAGGGGACTTCTTCGAGTTCGAGTGACGGTATCTTGATGGCAGTCGGCGTTCTGCGACCACGAGTCACAACGATGGTCGAGGGAGCCGTCGGCAATGCTCGATACGTACAATCGATCCTGACGAGACCCTGCTCTGACAGCGGAGATCGGTGTCCATGGCACGGCAGCTGCGCGTAGCGGAGGTCTTCCTGCTGTGGATGGCAGGCCTCCTGGTGCTCGTGCTGATTCTCTCGAGCGCGGTCGTCGTGTGGCACGATCGGCGCGCTTTGGAGAACGATCTGCGGCGTGAAGGCCGATTTCTCGCCACAGCATTGGCCGCATTCCTGGCCCCCGATATCCCCGCACAGCGGCGCCTGGAGCTCGAACGCCGCTTCGTCGAGCTGACGCCTCACCTGGTGGCTGCCGAGGCGCGGGCCATCGACGGCGGTGATGTCCTGTGGCGCTTCGGTCCGACGCCCCAGGAGGCTCAGCTCGGTCCCGGCCCCACTCTCTCGGTTGTCGAACGGATTCAGCGCACCTCCGGCGACGGTGCCATCGAGGTTCGAGTGGTCCTGTCGCAAACCGAGATGCGGGCGGTGTTGATCAACGGTGTGACCCGCCTGGTCCTCACACTGTGTGCCGTTCTGACGCTCATGCTCCTGGTGGGTGGTGTCCAGGTTCGAGAGATTGTGCGGCCACTGGGCGAGATGGCGCTGCGCGCCAGCCAGCTCGGCCCCGGTGAGACCTTCGAGCCGCCGCGTGCACCGGTGCGGATCCGCGAGCTGGATGACCTTGCCCAGGCGCTGTATGCGATGAGCCGGCGTCTGCGCGTCGCCGGTGACGAGCTCGCGGCGAGCGAGAAGCGGTACAGGGAGCTCGTGATCGCCTCGCCGACGCCGCTGGTGACGGTAGACCGTGCCCTTCAGATCGGTGATGCAAACCCTGCCGCTCGGGAGCTCCTTGGAAGCGAGCGACGGCTGGCGGTGTTCATGGATGAAGGGGACAGGCAGCGTTTGAACGCCGCCCTCGTGCCGTCTGCCGAGCAGGGCCTCGATCGTGTCGAGGTGCTCTGGTACCCGCGGGACGTTGCTCCCTCAGAGGACTCGAATGCGCGCGCAATGGACGTGTTTGTACAGCCGCTTCCAGGTGATGACCCGCGCTGGTTGTTGGGGCTCCACGACGTCAGCGAACGTGTTCGGCTGCTCGCTGAGCGGTGGCAGCGCACGTTCGACGCGATGGTTGATGGCGTCGCAGTCGTCGACGACAACGGGCACATTGTCCTGTCCAACAAGGCCCTCGCAACGGTGGCGGGACGTGTGCGGCACGAGCTTGCCGAGCAGACCGGTCCCCTTGGCGTCGGGTCGGATGAGTGGAGGTTTCGGCAAGATGGCAGGACCTACCACCTCCGCTTGACAGCAGGTGCTGCTGCCGGAACGAAGGTTCTGGTCGTTCGCGATGTCACGCATGTGGTCGAGGCAGAGGAGCGCCTCAGTGCGATCGAGAAGATGGAGATCGTGGCGGCGCTGTCCTCCGGAGTGGCCCACGACTTCAACAACCTGTTCACAGCGATCCTCCTGCATGTTCGGCTCATCGCGAAGGACCCGCGCGAGGCGCCAGAGGCTGCCCAGGCGATCCGGCAGCTTGCCGAGGAGGGCAGCGAGCTGGTGTCCGAGCTCGTCGAGTTCGCAGCGGACGACAGCAGCCCGGCGGGGCTCCTCGACCTTGGCGCCTGGCTTCATTCGCAACGGGGCTTCCTCGGTCATCTCATCCCGGACCACATCGACCTGACGATCGAGACGGAAGGCGCCGCTCCTCCGGTGGCGTGTCGAGAGATCCAGCTCCGTCGGGCGTTGTTCAACCTGGTCCTCAACTCGGTGCAGGCGATCGGTGCGCACGTTGGAGCGATCCGTGTGGCTGTCCGAGGCGCAGCGGACGACCGGGTCGAGCTCACAGTCCGCGATAGCGGACCGGGATTTCCCGAAGGTTTCGAAGCGAGAGTGCTCCACCCGCTGACCGTACAGCGGCACGAAGGCTCTGCTTCCGGCATTGGCCTCGGTCTGGCCGTGGTGATTGCAGCAGCTCGCAGCCACGGGGGCGAGGTCGAGGCGCGACGACCGCGTTCCGGGGGCGCCGAGGTGGTTCTCTCCCTCCCTGTCGCCAAGCATCCGTCCCACAGCTGAGCCGGCGCTGACCCCGCTCGCGACGATCGTGAGCGGTCCATCCCACTGCTTCTGTTAAAGAAAGTTCAACAGTGGTGGACCGGCCTTGACCTGGCGTCGAAACCGTCGCATGTTGAGACTGCCATGGTCAACTCATGCCGACGTCGTGTGTCGAGCCGTTCTCGCAACCGGGGCTTCACCTTGATCGAGCTGCTTGTGGTGATGGCGCTGGCCGCGATGGTTCTACTGGCTGCGATCCCGAGCATGCAACGGTGGCGCGTCCGCTCGCGGATGTCCGGGGACATGCAGCAAGTCACGGGCGCCGTGATGACAACGCGCATGCGGGCGTTGCAGCGGGGTGTGGCGACGGTTCTCGAGCTCCATCCCGGCGGCGGCTTCGAGATCCTCTACGGCGACGATGACGATGGCAACGAGATCCTGGAGAGCGGGGACGTGGTCGGCGAGCTGCGCTTGCACTCGATGATCGACCTTCAGGTTCCGTCGTGCTACACGCTCGGCTCGACAACCAGACCGGGCGTCCTGTTCGCGCCCGACGGCAGGGTGACCTCGGATCCGGCCGGCAACGGCGCCGGCTCGTGCTCGGTGATTCTCCAGGACGCGAATGGAAACCGGCTCCGGCTGCTGATCAACAGTGGGTCGGGGACGATCACCCGCCAGATGTGGGACGGCTCGTCGTGGTCGAACGAGCTGCGACACTGGAAGTTCTGAGGAGGCCAGCTCGATGACCATCACCGGAAGCGCTCGCGGGTCATACCGTTCCACGGCAGCGGGAGGGTTCTCGCTCATCGAGGTGCTGGTTGCGCTCGCCATCTTGGGCATTATCGCTCTGGGGATCGTCGGGGTGTTCTCCCGTTCCATGATCGTCAACGCCTCTGCATCGGACTACGCCGGAATCTCGGCGGTGGCGCGCCGTCAGCTGGAGCAGCTTCGGGCGCAGCCGATGGTATCGGCAGATCTGACCGGCGGTTCGCACGGTCCCGAGACGATCGAGGATGCCGAAGGCAACCCGCTGTACGAGATGGAGTACACCGTCGACAACTACGCGGTCACCAACTGGTCCGAGATCCAGGGCACCTCCACCTGGACTGCGGCGACCGACGAGGCCTCGACGGACGTCAAGAAGATCACGATGACCATCCGCTCGCTCAAGGAGGGTCTGGTTGGACGCCGGGAGGTGACGGTGACCGCCCTCGCGGTGGGAGGGGGTTAGGATGGGCTCGCCTGCCACGACGCGTGGCTTCTCGCTGATCGAGGCCCTGGTCGCGTTGCTGATCTTCGCGATCGTGATTATCGGCGTGCTCGACATGCTCGACAAGTCGGTGATCGTCTCCAAGGTCGAGACCTCCCTCGCCGACACGCAGGAGAACGTTCGCTACGCCGCGTACCATGTCCTGCGCATGGCCCGGATGGCAGGTGGTTCCACCATGCCCTTCTACATGGATGATGGCGCTGGCAATGCGTTTCCGGTCGCGGGGCACGTTTTCAACAACCAGACCAGCAGCGTTACGATACCCGGCCGGACCGCGCCGATCAGTGTGGCGGCGGGAACGGATGTACTGGTGCTGCGAGGGTTCTTCGAGCAACCTGTCTACTACGTGCGTCCGGCGGTGTCCGACGTCGACACCACCAGCCAGACAGTGACGATCCACGACAGCTCCACGGTTGCTGCCAACGGCGAGCTTGTGGTGCCCTACAACGGTGACGGCCTCGTGCTCATGGCCGGCGACACCTATGCCGTGGCCGCGGTCTCCGGAGCGTCTGCGGAAGGAACCACGACCACCGGTAGCATGACGTTCTCGTACGTCACGACGACGGCGGCGTGGGACAACTTGAACACTCGCACCGGCTCGTCGCCGCACTTCGTCACGCCGAACCCGGCGATGATCAGCCGGGTGGGAGTCCTCCACACCTACGCATACTTCGTGTCGCCGGACAACGTGCTCCGCCGATGGCGCTCCAGCGGTGGTACGGACGGGGTGATCGAGGACGTGGCGCTCAACGTGGCGCAGCTGCAGGTGGCGCTGGGGGTCGATGTCAACGACGACGGCAGCTTGGGACCTGGAGAGTGGTTCTATGACGGAACCACCGGAGCGCCAACTGCGGCCAATCTGGTGAACGATCTCAACGGAGACGGCCTCAACGATCGTCGTGTCCTCGGGCTCCGGATCACGGTTCTGGGCAGGACGCCGTTTGCCGTGCCGGGCTGGACGCAGCCGTCGATCACCGTCGAGGATATGCCGGCCCTCACCGGCGATGCGTTGCAGCGCAAGTGGCGTCGGGTCCAGGTGACCGCCGCGCTGCGGAACTTTGTCGGTTAGGAGATGAGCGATGCAACAGTGTGACCCGTCGATGGCGTACTCGGCTGACAGCAGTCAGCGGGGCTCCGCGCTCCTGCTGGCTCTGATGGTGTCGATCGTGCTGGCGTTTCTGGGGATCGGTCTCCTGCTGCAGACATCGCTGGGTCTCGAGGCGTCCGGTGCAGACCGGTGGGTCGTGAAGTCACTGTACGCCGCGGATGCCGGTGTCCAGATGGAGATCCACATGCTCAGAAACAACCAGATGGAGACCACCGACACCTCCGGAAACCCGCTCACGTTCGAGCTGGAGGAGGACGCATCGGTGGCCGGGCTGCTGCGCGGCGAGTACCAGGTGACCCTGGGTACCATCTGCGAGATCCTGCCATCGACGAGGGTGCTGGGCTGGAGCGAGGACTTCCGCCGGCGTTACTTTCATATGCGCTCGCACGCAGAGCGCCGCATCGGTACACGGGTACAGTCCCAGGCGACCGTGGCCGCGGACCTCTCCATCGGTCCGGTCTCGGTCCACCCTGCCAACTTCGTTCCGATGCAAACAGTCTGTCAGTAGGGGGCGATCATGACCCACCACCACCGCTGGATCTGTCTCGCCGCCGCGTTGCTTCTCGTGGCGGGCGCCGCGTCCGCCGACGACAAGGATCTGCTGCGCGCGCGCAGTGCGGCGCCGAACTTCATCGTGGTGCTCGACTCCTCGGGGTCGATGGTCGGCACCCCGGACGCGCCCTCGGATACCTCACTGTTCAACTACGGGACGTACCCGTACCTGATGCTTCCGGGCGCCGGCGACGACCCGAGGTCGCGGCTCGGCATCGCCAAGGAGGTGCTCCGGCAGTTCATCGATCCGGACAGTGGCGCCGCGCCGGACGCGCGCTTCGCGCTGTTCCAGTACGACGTCGAGCTGGAGACAATCCCGTATGTGCACTGGATCTACCAGTCGGTGGGTGTCGATGAAGGCGGGCTGGCGAGCGGCACCTACACGGCCAGTGGCCAGGCCGACCGGTTCCAGATCATCGAGCCGGGCTACAGCTACCGGGTCGGCACGCTGATCTCCGCTGACAACTCGTGGACTTTGTACAAGCCCGAGAACCTGACTGACGAGTTCATGATCGGCTATACGGCATCTGAGACCACCCTCTCGGATCGCTACGGCCCGGTGGACGCCAACACCGTTCGGAGCACGTTCCCCTACGACCATATTCCGATCTACTTCGGCGGGGGCACTGTTGCCTACGACTCCGGCGCTGGTCTCGCCGGCGCCTTCTTCCCCAACAACAACGTCTCCGGTCAGCCGTACGGACGGTTCCCACAGGATCCGGGCCAGTACATCACGACCTTCTCCCAGTGCATAGCTTCTGCCACGGATCCCAACGCGTGTGACGCCGAGTGGGAGGATCCGCTGACGACCGGGATTGGCGGGACCATCTACTGGCGTCGCCGGGCGTACGTGGAGATTCCGGAGCTCGCGGATCTCGACGGTGACGGCACGGAGGACGAGTGGAACCATCCGATCGCCCACACCTCCGACGGCAGCAGCCTTGCTGGTAACGCCCAGGTTGCGGACTTCACCAGCGAGTACTATGACTCGGACGCGACGCCCGACGACGACGTGGACGACGACAGCCTCGGGCTCGATGACACCAGCTCCGACTGGGTGATGTTCGTCGACGTTGTCGAGGAGCGTCAGTACAAGGAGTGTCCGAACGAGCTCGTCGAGCTGCCCACCCATCCGGCGTGGACGCCGACGCCGACCCCGACGCCGACGGCAACGTTCACTCCGACGAGCACACCCACCCCGACGCCGTGCACCCATCTGGGCACGGGTCTGATGGGCAACTACTACAACGGCATGAGCTTCGAGTCGCCGGTGCACTCGCGAGTCGATGCAACGGTGGACTTCGGTAACGACCTGGATTTCCCGGGCGCGTGGGACGTCGAGTGGGGCGCTGATCCCAACCAGATCTCTGTCCAGTGGGTCGGCGAGGTGGAGCCGAGAGTCGACGGAACCTGGGTGTTCTGCGTGCAGACCGACGATGGCAGCCGGCTCACAGTGGACGGACAGTCGTTGCTGCCGTCCAGCTCCTGGCGCGACCAGGGCGCGACCTGGTACTGCGGGTCGAAGACCTTGAACGGCTGCCAGCGGTACGACATCCGCTACGACTACTACGAGAACGGCGGCGGCACCGCCGCCCGGTTGGCGTGGTGCCCGCCGGGGACCACAGTCAGCCAGTGCCTGGGTGGCACGAACCGCGAGATCATCCCGACTGAGAACCTCTACCCCGGCGCCGCGGTGCCGACGGTGACGCCGTCGCCGACGCCGAC
>CAZEJK010000242.1:0-7838 GCA_964512045.1 uncultured Thermoanaerobaculia bacterium | reverse complement strand
ATTCTTAATGCCGCCCGCCCGCCCCAATGCATGCTCTGGGAGCTTCAGGCATCGAAGAGTGGTGGAGGCGCTTGCAGCATGGGCAGATGGGTGGGTGGGGGAGCTCATACCCAACCGCTAATACCTTACACCTACGCGGGCGCGGGACCGGCAGCTTCGGAGGAGCCCTTTGGTTGCGGCCCGCGGCCGCGTTGGAGGTACACTGGAAGGTACCCCTGGAGGGCGCCATGGCTGTACGTGTGACGGTTCTGTACGACAACACCACCACGACCGAACGTGCGCCGAGCGATTGGGGCTTCGCGGCCCTGGTCGAGCATCCCGCCGGCAGGATTCTGTTCGATACGGGCGCAGATGGCCAGCTGCTCTGTGCGGCGGCAGAGGAGCTCGGTGTCGACCTGAGGGGCATCGACGAGATCGTTATCTCCCACGATCACTGGGACCACACCGGTGGGCTGCGGGAAGCTCTCGCGAAGACCGGTCCGGTCACCGTGCATCTGCCGGCTTCCTCCTCGTCGGAGCTGATCGCGACGGCTCAGCAGGCCGGAGGTTCGGTGTCCCAATCGGCGAGCCAGGTCGAGATCCAGCCCGGTGTCTATCTGACAGGGGAGCTTGCCGGGACTCCGCCCGAGCAGTCGTTGGTCGTGGCCACGGCGGAAGGCTCCGTTGTGGTGACCGGCTGCTCCCATCCCGGAATCGTCGAGATCATCCAGCGTGCTCAGGAGATCGTCCCGGGCGCCGTGGCCCTTGCGGTTGGAGGGTTCCATCTATTCCGGACGCGACCGGAGACGATCGACAAGGTCGTGGGACTGCTGTTGGACCTCGAGATCGAACGAGTGGCACCGACACACTGTACGGGCGAGCCCGCGATCCGGCGTT
The DNA here is from genome assembly GCA_964512045.1 of uncultured Thermoanaerobaculia bacterium. GTDB lineage: Bacteria > Acidobacteriota > Thermoanaerobaculia > Thermoanaerobaculales > Sulfomarinibacteraceae > CAZEJK01. The sequence continues at coordinate 6,962 of CAZEJK010000242.1, read as the reverse complement.
TCGAGAATGCGTTCGGTGACCGGTTCCGCCCTGCTGGCGTTGGCCAGGTGCTTGCAGTGCCTTCACAGCAGTAGCGGTACGCAACGGGTCCTGGCCTGTTCCTGGCCTCGTGGTACACTCGGTGGCCGATCGGAACGGTTGGCATGGGGACCAAGGACGACCTCAACGTGACCGAGAACGGGCTGCTGGATCTGGACGAGCCGGAGCCGAAGGAAGCGCCGACGCCATCGGTGCCGCCACCGGAGTGGCCGGACGACGACTCCCCGCTGTACATCGATCTGCATGGCTACATCCACGTCCGCGGCGGACGGTTCTTCGGTAGCCGCGTCGTCGGGAGGGTGCGAGGAGAGAACGGTGCCGCGACCGTCGGAGCCCTCGTGGCCCGGTTCGAGGAGCTGGAGAGCCGGTTCGCTGTCGTGCAGAAAGAGGTGAGTGGCTCCCACAACCTCGTCCGCCACCTGAAGTCGATGCAATCGTTCGCCACCTGGGTCGAGGGTGCCGAGGCGATCGGTGACTTCGCCGGGCTCCTGGAGCGCGCGTATGCGGAGATCGATCGTCTGGAAGCGGAGATCGAGGCGAGCCGGAAGGCTCGAGCGGAGCTTGCCCGGCGGGCAGAAGAGCTCTCCACCTCAACGGCATGGAGATCTACCGGCGACGAGATGAACGAGCTGATGGAGCAATGGAAGCGCACGGCCTCTGCGGGAGGAGACGAGGACGAGGAGCTCTGGCAGCGGTTTCGGACCGCGCGCAAGGCCTTCTTCTCACGCCGGTCCGAGCATTATGGTGAGCTGAAGAAGAGCCGGGGTGCGGCTCGGGCAGCAAAGGAAGAGCTCATCAGCAAGGCAGAAGCGCTCGCCGACTCCACCGACTGGGACGGCACCTTTGCCGAGATGCAAGAGCTCATGGATGCCTGGAAGCAGGCGGGCTCGGCTGGCCGTGACCGTGACGAGGAGCTGTGGCAGCGGTTTCATGCGGCCCGAGATCCGTTCTTCGAACGACGCAAGGCCCACTTCGCCGAGCAGCGGCGCCAGACGGAGCGTCGCGACCGTCGTGGCCAGGGCGCGCCGCGTGGTGGCGGTCGCCAGGCCCGCGGACAACGCAAACCGCAGGGACGCGGTGCCGCGGGCGGGCCTCTGCACGCAACGCTTGGCGAGCTCGTGGGACCGCTCAAGGACCTGTTTCCGAAGGAACGATCGGGCGGTGAGGACGAGCAGGAATCGTCGCTGAAGCAGGGGTCCGGCTCGAAGAGCACGCGACGTTCTTGAGGGCGTCGTCGTCCTGCCGCGTGCTGTCGAGCTGTACGTCGAGCAGGTGGTTCAGCGCCGCTGAATCGCCACCAGGCTCATGTCATCGCCGGGCGGGCCGAAACGGGAGAGGTCGGCGCGGGCGGCCTCGACGATCTCGCGGGAGCCTCTGCCGACCATCCGTTGGAGTGTCGGTTCCAGGACCGTGGTGAGGTCCACCGGGAGGTGCTCGAATGCCCCGTCAGTGAACAGCAGCAGCACATCCCCGTGGTTCATGAGACTGACCTGGTTGACGTGGTGGCGCGGGCTGACCGCGGTTGGACGCGCGTTGACGTCCTGATCGATGTCGTTCTCCGTCGGGAACAGGCCGATCGGATGGACGGTGGTCATCAGCGAGCGGTCGATGTCCACGAACCGGCCGTACTCGGCGGAGTAGATCAACGGACGCGGATGGCCGGCGGAGATGAACCGGAAGGTGCCTTTGGCGTCGATCTCGCCGTAGATCATGGTGACGAACTTGGTCACGCTGGACGACTGGTAGAAGCGCGTGTTCAGGATCTCGAAAAGACGCGGCGTGACGTGGCCGCTCATGCCCAGCTCGTAGTCCACCCCCACGAGAAACGCCTGGTGCAGCATGGCAGCGAGGAGCGTATCGGTGACGCGGTGCCCCGAGACGTCCGCAATCATGACGCCGACCTTGGATCTGTTGTCCTCGAGGTGCGCGGCAACCTCGTCGTGGCCCGCTGCTCGTGCATCGGCGATGCGCCGGTTGAGGTCGTAGCGGCGGGCGAAGTCCAGGAAGATCAGGTGGTCTCCGCCGAGCATTCCATGCACGGGGAACGATCGGCCGAAGATGTCCACGTCGGCGAGAGAGAACGTCGTCGGATAGGCGTAGACCGCCTCGAAGATGGAGTGCAGATTCTCCATCTCCTGCTCAAGCTCCCGGGACTGCTCCTCTGCTTGCCCAATGTCGCACGTTGCCATGGCTCTCCTCTCCGTCGAGCGGGTGCGATGCACGTGGCTCAGGCGGGCTCATGATGTTGTAACACGATAAGCCGTCCGTGAAGTCCCGCAGATTGATCCCGTTATCTGATCTCCGTCAGCTGTGGTGACGAACAGCGCGGAGCAGACGGGCGACGGCGACGTGGGCGGCCAGCGTGCGCAATCGATCCGTATCGATCGGGAACGTCAGGTCCTTCTGGCTATGGTCCTCGGGTCCGGCGATGGCCACGCGGATTAGCCCACCGTCGGCTGACCCAGTCACCGCGCAGCCGAAGCTGGTGTCGAACCTGGAGCGTACACCCCAGGCTCGGCTCAAGGCTTCGTCCGGTCCGAACGGCACAACCTCGGCGCCAGCAACCGGGGCCATCAGGGTCTCGTTGACGGCGAACAGAGAGACGGTGCGTCCGGCGGTCAGCCCTTCGGCGAACGCCACCGTGGCATCGGCGGCGCGGAGTGCTCGTGCGGCCACCTCTGCAAACGTCGTGTCGCAGCGAGCGTCTCCCACGGCGTACACCGGCGGTCCGAGGCGACGTCTCGCCTCTGTGACGACCGCCGCGAGGGTGGCGGGCGCGTGGTCGCCGTGGAGCCGGAACCGGACGTGGATCTCCGGGAACGAGGCCCGGTACTGTACCAGAAGATCTCCTGGGGAGCCGAGGGCCGACTCGATACCGTCGAGACGCTGACCGACGTCCGACTCGCCGAGACCGAACAGCTTCAGCGTGGCGATCTGTGGGGGATCGGCCTCGAACCGCTGCAACAGCTCTCCGAGCACGGTGGTGTGTAGCATCTCCTTCAGCTCGTGCGGAACGCCGGGCAGGAAGGCACACCAGCAGCTATCGGCCTGCAGCGAGAACCCCACGGCGGTACCGTTCGGGTTCGGGATCACCGCGCAACCGGCTGGGAGGTCGGCTTGCTGCCGGTTGTTCGCGGGCATGGTACGACCCCGCAGCTCAAAGAAGTGCTCGACGTGGTCGAGGGCCTGGGGGTGCTGCTCGATCGGAAGGCCGAACGCCGCCGCAGCCGCACGTGCGGTCAGGTCGTCGGTGGTGGGACCGAGGCCACCAGACACCACCAGCGCATCGGACCGCGACGCGGCGTCGCGCAGAACCGTGACGATGCTGTCCTGGTCGTCCGGTACCGACGTGTGTCGGCCGACAGCCAGGCCAGCCGAGACGAGGCAGTCCGAGATGTAGGCAGAGTTGGTGTCGACCAGGCGGCCTTCTACCAGCTCGTCCCCGACAGTCACGATTTCGATGCTCTCCATGCCCGGACGGTAGCACACCGAGACTATGCGCGATCGATGGGAAACGGAATCACGTCGGCGATGCTGGTCGTCCCGCTGGCGAGCATGACGAGGCGGTCGACACCGAGCGCAACGCCGGCGCAGTCCGGCAGGCCGTGGGCGAGGGCGTCGAGCAGGTTCCGGTCGATCGGTACGTCGCGCAGCCCGCGGCGCCGGCGGGCTTCGAGGTCGGCCTGGAACCGGCGCTCCTGCTCGACTGGATCCGCGAGCTCGTGGAAACCGTTCGCCAGCTCGATGCCACCGATGTACACCTCGAACCGTTCGGCAACGTCCGGTGGACCGCGGCGTACGCGCGCCAGTGCTGCCTGTGAGGCGGGGTAGTCGTACAGGAATGTCGGGCGTCCGAGGCCGAGCTGGGGCTCGACGACCTCGCTCATGAGGACCTGGAGCCAGAGATCCCGGTCGTCCGGATCGAGCTGGGAGCTGAGGCCTGGGTGCGCCGCACGGGCCCGCTCACGGAGTGTGGCCGTCGGCGCCGTGTGCGGGTCGAGATCGGCATGGCGCGCGACCGCCTCGGCGTACGTGAGCCGTTCGGCTGCGCGCGAGCCGAGGACGGCGTTCAGCAGCTCGTCCATCTCGTCCATCAGTCCGTGGTGGTCAAACCCTGGCCGGTACCACTCGAGCATGGTGAACTCGGGGTTGTGTCGCCGACCGGCCTCGCCGTCACGGAACGCCTTGGTGATCTGATAGATCGGTCCAGAGCCGGCGGCCAGAAGCCGCTTCATTGCGAACTCCGGCGAGGTCTGGAGGTACAGAGTCTCCGGCGCGCCGACGCCCGGGCCGTACCAGGTCGTGGTCAGCGAGTGGAGGTGGAGATCGGTGACCGTGGCGTGGGACAGCAGCGGCGTCGATACCTCGAGCACGCCGCGTTCGGCAAAGAAGTTGCGGAGACAGCCAACGACATCCGCCCAGCGGCGGAGGCGTGCCAGCTCAGCTGTGGGACGCCAGGTCTGGGTCACGGCGGTATCGGCGCGGGGCCGTCACTCCTTGGCGCGGGAGACGTACTCGCCCGATCGGGTGTCGATCTTCAGCAGCTCGCCCTCGGTGATGAACAGCGGCACGCGCACGACGGCGCCGGTCTCCAGCGTGGCGGGCTTGCTGCCTCCTGAGGATGTATCGCCGCGCACGCCGGGATCGGTCTGCGTGACCTCGAGGGTGACGAAGTTCGGCGGCGTGATGACGATCGGAGCTCCGTTGTAGAGGGTGACGGTACAGGTGTCTCCCTCCTTGAGCCACTGGGCAGCGTCGCCGACTGCCTCCGAGCCTGCCGCGTGCTGCTCGAACGTGTCCGGGTTCATGAAGGTCCAGAACTCGCCGTCCTTGTACAGGTACTCCATGTCGGTGTCGATCACGTCGGCGGCGTCCATCCCCTCACCGGACTTGAGGGTCTTCTCGATGATCCGCTGCGTCTTCAAGTTCTTGGTTTTGACGCGGACGAACGCCTGGCCCTTGCCAGGCTTGACGAACTCCGTGTCCACGATGACCCCCGGATCCCCGTCGATCATCACCTTCAGTCCGTTGCGAAGCTCGTTGGTACTGTAGTCGGCCATACACTCCCTCGTTTCAGCTTGCATCGATTCTACCGAATCGGCAGACTCGGGGCGTGATGATACATAAAACCTCTGGCGGATGGCAGCATGAGCTCGGGACCGCAGTGACAGATCGCACGCAGCTCCTGAAGATTCTGGACCTGGAAAGTTGCGCCGATCTTCCGCCGCCGCGGGGACCGCAGCCTCCGCTGCGAGTGCCAATGGCGATGGTGCGCCGGATGCGAGCTGGCGACCCGAACGATCCGCTGCTCCGACAGTTTCTCCCGCTGGCCGAGGAGGACGCGGAGGTGCCCGGGTTTTGTACAGATCCATTGGTGGAGGCAAGTGCGGGGTCCGTGCCGGGTGTGCTCAGCAAGTACCGCGGACGAGCTCTGTTGATGGTGACATCGCGGTGTGCATGTGCATGTCGATATTGCTTCAGGCGTCATCATGTGGTGCCGTCGCTGGAGAGGGTCGGCAAGGGAGGGCTCGATGCTGCACTCGCCATGCTGGCCGAGCAGCCGGACACCACCGAGGTGATCCTCTCTGGCGGTGATCCGTTGATGCTGGAGGACGATCGATTGGCCGAGCTGGCCGGACGGCTTGCCGAGATCTCCAGCCTTCGCCGGCTGCGGGTGCACACCCGGCTGCCGATCCTGATCCCCGAACGGGTCACCGATGCGCTGGTGTCGTGGCTGACCGGGACACGGTTGCAGCCGATTGTGGTGCTGCACGCAAACCACGGCAACGAGATCGATGAGCCGGTTGCTACGGCCGTGCAACGACTCCGCGCCGCTGGAGCGTTGGTGCTCCACCAGGCTGTTCTCCTTCGCGGCATTAACGACTCCGTGCAGGCGTTGGCTCGGCTCAGTGAACGGCTGGTGGAAGCCGGTGTGCTGCCCTACTACCTGCATCTTCTGGACCGCGTCGCCGGCGCGGCGCACTTCGAGGTCTCGGAGGCGCGTGCGCGCCAGCTCATCGAGACGATGCTCGAGCTGGTGCCCGGTTACATGGTGCCGCGTCTCGTGCGGGAGGTCCCGGGCGAGCCCGCAAAGCGGCCCGTGTAGCTTCGTTGGGTGGCTTGTGAGCAGCTGTCGAAAGGACCTCTCGCACCGCCCACCCGCCGGCGAGACGCCGGCTGCCACAATCGAAGAGCAGTCAGTCCGATTGTAGTGGCCCGCGTCTCGCGGGCCGGGTGGGTGGGTGACGATCTGTTCGACCATCGAGTCGATCGGAGCACCGACCGGCCCCGGTCTACGGCTCCGGTCCTGGACCCGACAGCCGGTAGCCGGACCCGGATGATGGCCAGGCGGCTACGACGAGGCGTGCGGGTCGGCCTGGCGCTTGGGGCTTTCGCGCGAGGAGTTCGTTTGTGGATACCGTTGCGTTGGCAGCCAGTGTGGTGGCGGGTCAACCCGATGGACAGGGCTTCAGAGTTCCGGGGCCGGCTGCCGGCTTCCGGGGCGGGGGCCAGTACCGGTGCCGGGAAGGCTTCGTTGGGTGGCTGGTGGTCGGACGCCTGCTCCGATGCGAAGGCGGAGCTGGAACGTCGGGGACATGCTGTGTGGCCGGACGGCACGGTCGTCTCCTCCTTGGGCAGGCCACGGGAGTAGCCGCTGCAGCCGGCCGAGTCAAGGCAAACCAAAGGTCGCCGCAGACGGCGATCCTTGACACGACCGGCTCCAGCGGCTTGGGAAAGGGCCATGCCCAAGGAGGAGACGCCCATGCACGAACCGACCGATCACGTCACCACCGCCCTCGAGCTCGCCCAGCACGCGTTCACCGCCACCGTCCGCGCCGTCTACGGCGCGCAGCGAGGTTGGTCGAGCCTGGTTGATCAAGCTGTCCGAGCCGCTTCGAGCGTTCCGTTGAACCTCGCCGAGA
>CAZEJK010000241.1:0-7842 GCA_964512045.1 uncultured Thermoanaerobaculia bacterium | reverse complement strand
CTTCGGAAAATGCTCGACGTACCTCAGGGTATGCCTGCGCTTTTCCGAAGCACTGTAGCGGCAGGATCTTGGCACATCTCATCCGGCAGAACCGCTCAGCTTAGGTTGTAGGTCGTCTTCTTCACAACCAAGCTCCTCGACCGAGCCTATCGAGTTGACCAAATCTGGTCAAGTTGATCGTGAGCTGCCGACCGCTACGAGGCCGTGGACCCGGCGCCCTCGGAGCATCACGTGGACTGCGGTCCGCGACCGCGCTGGGAGTTGAGATTCCATGACAGACACGGCGCCCGATCCGCCCCTACACTGCTGTGGCGCCCTGCGGTTCCAGCGGGGAGAGTCTCCGGGAGCCCGAAGAGCTCGAGCGGCTCGGGCGCGCCGGGACACTTGGGGGCAGAACGTGAAGAATGGGAGCGGAGAACGAGGCGTGCGACAGGCCGGTGTCCGGAGGCGGCGGCTCCTTCTGATGCTGGTGACCGCGGCGGTCGCTGTGGCGGTGACTGCGGTCGCGGTTGGCGTGACCTATCAGGCGACCCTGCGGGTCCGCCGCGACGCTCTCGTCCAGCGAACGACCATCAAGGCAGCGGTGGTCCAGACCATCGCTCGCCAGACCGGTGACCCGGAGACCGCGCTCGATGTGCTGCGGAGGGCGCACGAGCAGGCACTGGACAGCAGCCGCACGGGCGAGCTGACCATCGGCCGGCTTATGGGCGACGAGGTGCTGTTCGTCCTGCACCGATCATCCGACGCCACACCCGAGGCCACCTTCACGGTGGACAGCGCAAGCTCCCTCGGCGAGCCGATGCAGGCGGCGCTGGATGGACAGTCGGGCTGGATGATCGGCAGGGACTACGAGGGAACCCGGGTGCTCGCCGCCTACCGGCCACTCCCCGACCTGGGATGGGGCGTGGTGGCCAAGATGGACATGAGTGAGGTCCGGCAGCCGTTCTGGTGGACCCTCGGTCTCATCGTCCCGGTCGCAATGCTGCTCACGGTCGGCGGCGTTGGCCTCTTCATGCGGCTGTCGGAGCCGCTGATCCGGGAGCTCGAGGCCAGCGAGGCACGGTTCCGCTCCATGATCCAGAACGCCAACGACATCATCACGGTGCTGGCGCCCGATGGCACGATCCGCTATGAGAGCCCGGCCGTCGAGCGAGTGCTGGGCTACCGGCCGGAGCAGCTGGAGGGCACACGGGTACTGGATTTGGTGCATCCAGAAGATGCTGCTGAGGTCGAGCACGACGTCGCTGCGCTGGCGAGGCAGGAGACCGGTACTCTGCGAGTGGAGGCTCGCTTCCGCCACGCCGACGGCTCCTGCCGGTGCCTGGAAGTGGTCGCCAGCAATCTCCTGGGTAGCGAGGCGGTGGGCGGGATCGTGGCGAACTCGCGCGACGTTACTGAGCAGCGACGGATCCAGCAGGAGCTGGCCGAGCGGGTCAAGGAGCTGGACTGCCTGCTCAACGTATCGGGGATCCTGGCCGACCGCGAGCTGACGCTGCCGCAGCTTGCTCGCAAGGTGGCCACGGTGCTACCCCAGGGCTGGCAGTACCCGGAGATCACCGAGGCGCGGGTGGAGGTCCGCGGCGAGAGCCTCACGACCCCTGGCTTCACAGAGTCGGCATGGTGCCAGAGCACCGAGATCCCGGGCGCGAGCGGGTCTCTGGGACGGATCCAGGTCTGCTACACCCAGGAGCGGCCGGAGGCGTTCGAAGGACCATTTTTGGCCGAGGAGCGGGATCTGCTGGAGGCAGTGGCCCAGCGAGTCGGCGACGCGATCGAGCATCTCTGGGCCGAGGAGGCGCTGGCCGAGTCCGAGGAGCGTTTCCGAACGCTGTTTACCCAGGTGCCGGTGGGCCTGTACCACACGACTCCGGACGGTCGGTTTCTGGACGCCAACCCGGCCCTGGCCGAGACTCTCGGGCACCCGGATGTCGCCAGCCTGATGGCGACGCCGCTGGCCAAGGTGTACGCAGATCCCGCCGACCGGGCGCAGTGGAAAACGCAGCTGGCCGAAGCTGGCGAGGCCCGTGGATTCGAGGTCCAGATCCGGCGCTCCGACGGCTCCACCGGCTGGGTGCGCCACTCGGGCCGGGCGATCACCGACGACGACGGTGCAGTAATCGCCTACGAGGGCGCCGCCGAGGACATCACTGCTCGCAAGGACGCCGAGGAGGCGCTGCGCCGCTCCGAGGCGTTCTTGAGCCAGTCGCAGCGGGTGGGCAAGCTGGGCGGCTGGGAGTACGACGTGGCCAGCGGCCGGGTGGTGTGGACCGAGGAGACCTATCGCATCCACGGTGTGACGGCGGAGACGTACGACCCGTCGGAGGCGGAGCAAGACATCCAGTTCTACGCGCCCGGCGATCGCGAGGTCATCGCCCAGCTGTTCGACCGGGCTCTGACCGAGGGCGAGCCGTACGACGTGGAGCTGCAGCTCGAGCCCGCCACCGGCGGCCGGATCTGGGTGCACGTGGTCGGCGAGGCGGAGCGCGAGGAGGAGCAGGTCGTACGCGTGTACGGCACGATCGGGGACGTCACCGAGCGGCACGCTGCACGCGAGGCGCTCGAGCGCTCCAACGCGGAGCTGCAGCAGTTCGCGTACGTGGCGTCGCACGACCTGCAGGAGCCGCTGCGCATGGTCGTCAGCTTCCTGCAGCTGCTGGATCGGCGACTCGGCGACACCCTGGACGAGCGAGCTCGACGCTTCTTGGACTACGCGGTGGACGGCGGCCAGCGGATGCAAAAGCTCATCCACGATCTGCTGGCGTTCTCCCGGGTGCAAACCCACGGAGACGACCCGGAGGCGGTGGACCTCGCCGGTGTGATGCGCAGCGCCATGCGCAACCTCGAGGCGACCGTGGTGGAGGTCGGCGGCGAGGTCCATTGGGACGAGATGCCGACCGTCCATGGCGACCGGTCCCAGCTGGTGCAGCTGATGCAGAACCTCGTGGGCAACGCGTTGAAGTTCCACCGTGACGAGACACCCCGGGTCGAGGTGAGCGGCTCTGACGACATCGACGGGTGGCACATCTCGGTGGCCGACAACGGCATCGGCATCCCGTCGGAGCACGCCGAACGCATCTTCGAGGTGTTCCAGCGCCTGCACGGCCGTGGCGCCTACCCCGGCACCGGTATCGGCCTCGCGATTTGCAAGCGGATCGTCGAGCGGCACGGCGGCCGCATCTGGGTCGAGTCTGCTCCGGGCGCCGGTTCCACCTTCCATCTCATCCTGCCGAAGGTTCGGGAGGAGTCCAGCGAAGCGTAGGGCGATCGGAGACCCCCGACTTCGCCATCCCTCACCCACCACCGCGGCTACGCCGGGGCAAGCCCGGATTCTCTACCCCGACCCGTCCGCCGCGGCTTCGCTGGTGCAGGCCCGGTTCGCTATCTCGCGCGCCGACGGCACGGTCGCGGCTTCGAAGGTCCGGGTCCGGCTGTCGGCACCCGGGGCCGAGACCGGAGCCGGTTCCGGGTGCGCTTCGTTAGAGGGCTCGTGAGCAGGCCCGCACCTGCCCCCAGCCTGCGAGACGCAGGCTTCCACAACCGAAGAGCGCTGTGGGCCGGGTGGGGGTCACGGCAGCTCCGGCACGCCGCGGCGCGCATCGAGCAGGTGGAGGATCGCGAGGATCGGGTGACGCTTCAGCATGCGTGGCCCGGCGTAGCGCATCACCTGGCGCATCCGCTCGCGAGGCTCCGGCTGGTAGCAGTGGATCGGACAGTTGGAGCAGGCGGGCTTGCCGACGCCGTAGGGGCAGCGGTCGAGCCGCCGGTCGGCGTACTCGGCAAGCTGCCGGCACTTTGGACACAGGCCTGGACCGGCATCATGATGGTCGCGACAGTACAGCGCGAGCATGGCGTTGACGGTCGCGCGCTCGCGCCGAAGTCGTCGTGGCTCTCGTGGCCGTCGCTGGGTCATCTGGCGAGTATGGCGGCGAGAGATCGCCGTGTCATTGATCCAGGTCACCCGGGTCGAGGGCGAGCGCCTCGTGCACCATCTCGGCCAGCCGTTCGCCGCTGAACGGCTTTGCGAGGAAGCGGGCGTGGCCAGTCTCGATCTCGGTGTCCACCGCCTGATCCTCCGAGTAACCGGACATGAGCACGACGCGCAGGCCCGGCACACAGCGTCTCAGCTGTTGTGCGAGCTCGAGACCGCTCACCTTGGGCAGGACGACGTCGCAGAGCAGGAGGTCGAACCGTCGCTGCTCGGCCAGCTCGTGGGCGTCGGCCGCGTTGGTCGCGGTGGCGACATGGTAGCCGAGCCCGTCGAGCATCTCCGCGACCGCCTCCAGCACGCCCTCGTCGTCATCGACCACCAGGAGCCGCTGGCCGTTGCCCTCTGGCAGGACCTGTTCGTCTCCGGACGGCTCGTCGTCGGGCTCATTAGAATGCGGGTCGTCGGATGGTGTCAGGCCTGGGAGCTCGATCGTGAACCGGGTCCCATGGCCCTCGCTGCTGTCGACCGAGATGCGGCCGTCGTGGGAGGTGACGATGCCGTGCACCACCGCCAGTCCCAGGCCGGTGCCTTTTCCCCGATCCTTGGTCGTGAAGAACGGCTCGAACAGGCGATCCTGGACGTCGGCAGCCATGCCGGAACCGGTGTCCTCCACCTCGAGCCGTACGTGCTGACTGTCGGATGGTCTGGTCCGCACCACCAGCACCCCGCCCCGTGGCATCGCGTCGGCGGCGTTGACTGCGAGGTTGACGATGATCTGCCCGAGCTGACCGCGGTCGGCGTGCAGCCAGAGCGGCTGCTCGGTCAGATCCAGGCGGAGGTCGATCGTCTCTCGGAGCAGGCGGGAGAGCATCGTCGCCGCATCGTGGATGACCCGGTTGAGCTCGCACGGCTGCCGGTGGGCGGTCTGCTTGCGGGCAAACAGCAGCAGCTGACGGGTCAGTGCGGCCCCTCGCTCGAGCACGCCGGTCATCTGATGCACGGCTTCCCGCACTGCTGCCGGGTCGTCGGCTCGGACCTTCACCCTTTGCGCGGTGCCGATCGCCGCCTGCAGCAGGTTGTTGAAGTCGTGCGCCACCCCGCCGGCCAGCTGGCCGACTGCCTCGAGCTTCTGGGCCTGCTGGAGCTGCTCCTGGGCCCGCGTGTGCTCGGTGATGTCGATGGTCGAGCCCTCGATGATGGTCTCGCCGTCCTCGCCTTCGACCAGGCTGGCGTTCTCGAGCATCGTCACTGGTGCACCGTCCTTCCGGCGTCCCACATGCTCGAAGCTCCGCAGCTCCCCGTGCTCGTGGAGCGCTGACAGCAACGCCTCCCGATCGGCCGGGTCCCCGTAGGTCTCGTTGGCGTGCACGGCGAGCAGCTCGTCGCGGCTGTCGAAGCCGAACATGGCGGCGAAGGCGTCGTTGCACTCGAGCATCTCGCCGTCCAGGGTCGTGCGGTAGACCCCGGCGAGGTTGCGCTCGAACAGGAGTCGGTAGCGCCGCTCGCTTGCCGCGAGGCGGGCCTCGGCCTCCCGGCGCGCCTCTTTGCCGGCGATGTTCTCGAGCGCGAAGCCGACGTCGAGGGCGACCTCGCAGAGGAGCTCCATTACCTCGTTGGTGAAGACGTGGGCCTGGTCGGAGTAGACCACGAACGCACCCACGACGACGCTGCCCTCGAGCACGGGCAGCGCCGCGGCGCCATGGAACCCCCGATCGAGCGCGCCGACCCGCCATGCCGGAAATCGGGTGTCGTCAGAGATGCTGTCGATCCGTACGACGGTCCCCTCCAGCGCGGCGACCGCCAGCGGTCCGCAGTAGCCGTCGCCCCCCTCGGTCAGCGGGGTTCGGTTCAGGCAGCCGAGACAGCCGGCGGCTGCACCGGCACACGCCGAGGTGCGCGGGCTTCCGTCCGCCTCATCGAGACGCGCCGCGCACGCGGCGACGAACTCGCCGTGCTCGACGGCGATCCGACACGCCTCCTCCACCACCCGCTGCCGATCGCGCTCGCGGACGATCATCTGGTTGATCTCCGAGGTGGTGCGCAGGAGCCGGTTGAGAGACCGGATCCGCTCCTCGTTGGCCTTGCGCTCGGTGATGTCGTGCAGCACCACCAGGCGGGCCTGCTCGGCCTCCCACAGGGTCTCGGTGGCGCGCATCTCCGCGACCCGCACCTCTCCGTCGTGGCCTTGGACCACGATCTCGGCCGAGCCGTTGCCGGCGAAGGGAAAGGCGAAGTCGCGGCCCACGAGGCCGCGTGGAGCGCTTCCGAGCAGCTTTCCGGCGGCAGCGTTGGCGTAGCGGACCACGCCGCTGGTGTCGACGGCCAGGATACCGTCGGTGTTCTGCTCGATCAGCGCCGCGTAGTCGGCGTGGCCACGCGCCACCTCCCGCTGTAGGTGCGTGCGCTCGATGGCGTACACGAGCGTTCGCAGCAGTGCGGTCTCGGTGAACGCCAGCTCGCCCTTGAGCAGGTAGTCCTGGGCGCCGCGGCGCACGGCTTCCAGGGCGAGCTCCTCGTCGTCGAGACCCGTCAGGATCACCACGGCAACTGTCGAGCTCGTTCGCAGAATCGCATCGAGGGTCTCCAGGCCGCGGCTGTCCGGAAGGTTGAGGTCGAGCAGCACCGCATCGACCGGGCCCTCGTCCAGATGGCGCCGTGCTTCTGAGAGGCTCTCGGCTACCGACGTGGCGAACCGGGCGTGGCTCCGCTCGCCGAGAGCCTCGAGGACGAGGCCCACGTCGCCGGGGTTGTCCTCGACGATGAGCAGCCGGAGCGGCTCGTGCTCCTGGCCGGCGCCCACGCGCGAGCCGTTCGCGGCAGCGAGGCGAGTCGCAGCAGTCTCAGCCATCCAGCAGGCTCCTCAGGTGCGGCGCCGTGGCGGCAGCTTGACGACCGTGAACCAGAAGCTTTCGACCGAGCGCACCACCTTGCTGAACTGGTTGAAGTCCACCGGCTTGGTGACGTAGCAGTTGGCGTGGAGGTTGTAGGAGCGGGCGATGTCCTCCTCTGCGCCGGAGCTGGTGAGGATCACCACCGGGATCGCGCGGAGCTCGGGGTCGTCCTTGATGACCTCGAGCACCTCATGCCCGGTGGTTCCGGGCAGATTGAGGTCGAGGAGGATGAGATCTGGCCGGGGCGCGTTGCTGTGATCGCCGCGCCGGTAGAGGAAGTCGAGCGCTTGCTCGCCGTTCTCGGCGACCCACAGGTTGTTGTAGATCTTGCCCTCGGCCAGACCCTCGCGGGTCAGCTCCACGTCGCCGGGGTTGTCCTCGACGAGAAGGATGTCGATCGGGTCGCCGGCAGTGCCGCTACTGAACATCGCTGGGCTCCTTGTGCTTGGGGCTGCGTAGCTGGTGTGGTTGCCGCCCGCCGGTCGCAGGCCGGTTCGTCGTCCTCATCGTGCGCTCCTCGCGGTGGCCGTGCCCGGTTGGTCGCCGTTCGCGGGCGTTGTGTCGAGCTCTGCCGCGACGATCCCGCGCAGGACGTGGTCGAGAGCATGCGGCAGGTGAGCTTTTGCAACGTGGGCGAGGGCGCCCGCCTTCTTCGAGTCCAGACGGAACGGGGCAGAGTCCTCGACGCTGACGACAATTACCTCCACGTCCGGCAGCTCCTCGCAGATCCTCCGGGTGGCGTCGAGCCCGCTCATGTCGGGCAAGCCAATGTCCATGAGCACGAGGTCCGGACGCTGGTCGAGCGCCGTCACCACCGCGGCCCTGGCGCTGGCAGCTTCGCTCACCGAGGCGCCGGGGAAGGCTGTCGCCAGCCAGGCACACAGGACTCGGCGGAACGGCGCGTGGTCGTCGACCACCAGAATCGAGATTCGTGACTCCATCAACTCCTTCGAAGACGCCCCATGGCCGGGCACAGGTTGCGCCTGATCTCAAAGGTACGTCGCGTCGTGCGTCCTGTCTGTC
>CAZEJK010000240.1:0-7853 GCA_964512045.1 uncultured Thermoanaerobaculia bacterium | reverse complement strand
GCTTCGCCGATCTCCTCACCATGCAGCTGCCCGATGGGGCCCTCCAACGGTACGCACAGGGAATCGTCACATCTGCCCAGCGATCAGCGGAGCTCACACGCCAGCTTCTCGCGTACGCTCGAAAAGCGGACTACCAATCGGTGCCGGTCGACGTGCATGCCGTGATCAGCGATGTCGCGGATATCCTCCGCCACAGCATCGACAGACGGATCACGATCGAGGAGCACCTCGATGCCGCGCCGTCGACCACGCGAGGCGATCCGAACCTCCTGCTCAACGCCATTCTCAACCTGGCGATCAACGCGCGCGACGCGATGCCCGACGGCGGCACGCTGGCCTTTCGGACCTCCGTCGTCGAGCTCGACGGACCCGCTGGCGACTCGCTGCAGCTCGTCGTCGAACCGGGCCGGCACATCCGGATCGATATCGAGGACACTGGCACCGGCATCCCGGAGGAGATACTCGACCGCATCTTCGAGCCGTTCTTCACCACGAAGGAGGTGGGACAAGGCACCGGAATGGGCCTCGCGGCGGTGTATGGCACGCTCTCCCAGCACGAGGGAGGCCTCTACGTCGAGAGTCAGGAAGGGGTTGGCTCGATGTTCAGCGTGTTCCTTCCGCTGATCGACAGCCGCTCGAAGCCAGCTCCACGGGCGGAGATGATCGAGTCTGCTCCGCGACACGCGCGCATCCTCGTTGTCGACGACGAGACCCAGGTCCGCGACGTGGCAGCCCAGATGCTCCGCAGCCTCGGCTACGACGTCGTCACCGCTGAAGACGGGTCCTCTGCTCTTGCCTACTATCGGGAGCACGTCGCGGAGGTCGACCTCGTGCTCCTCGACCTCGTCATGCCCAAGATGAACGGAACCGAGACGTATCAGGCACTCCGGACGGTCACCGAGGACGTGACTGTACTGCTCACCTCCGGCTTCAGCGTGAACGGCGCAGCCCAGCACCTTCTCGACCAGGGCGCAGACGGCTTCCTGCAGAAGCCGTTTTCGTTCGCGGAGCTATCGCGCAAGGTGGCCGAGCTGGTGGCACGCTGACGCTCACCGACGTACTGCTACGCCAACCGGTCGCTCCTTCAGAGCCAGCGACGACCCTTCGCCTCCCCAGCAGCGAGGCCGCCCCCGCACCAACTTGGGCCACGAGAGTGCACTCAGGCTCGCAATCTCGTCAATGCTCCGGTACAACTGTGCGGTGCCGAGACCGTGGAAGACCCTGGCGAGTGCAGAGACCGAAGAGGGCGACATGTCCCTCATGCAGCGTGGCGACGAGTTCGTCATCCGCATGCCATCGTACATTCTGATGAGCAGCCACAGCCACCTGAGCGAGGCGGCGTTGGGCCGCAGCGCGTGCCAGGCGCTCGGATCCCGCTCAGCCCCGCGAGTCCTTGTCGCCGGGCTCGGCATGGGGTTCACCCTCAAGGCCGCGCTAGACGTCCTCGGCCCCGATGCACGGGTCACCGTCGCCGAGCTGAACCCGATCATCGTCGAGTGGTGCCGTGGACCGCTTGCCGAGCTGACCGACATGTCGATCAACGATCCCCGCGTCGATCTCCACGTTGATGACGTCAGCCGACTGATCACCCGCGCCGCTCGCAAGGGCCCGCAGTATGACGCCATCGTGCTCGATCTGTACCAGGGCACCCATGATGCCAACATCGATCCCGAGCATCCGTTCTATGGCCGGAGCGCAGTCCAGACAACCCGTCGAGCCCTCACCCGCGATGGTGTGTTCGCCGTCTGGACCGAGCATCCGGACCGCCAGTTTGAAGAACGGCTGCGCTCATCGGGATTCAGTGTGGAACGCACCCGACCGGGAAAAGGCGGCCCCCGCTATGTGGTCTACCTGGCCCGCCCTACGGACCAGACCATTCGGTCCGACAGCCCATCGGGGCCCAAGCGCCGCTGACCTCTGTTGGGCATTCGAACCCCACGCGATCCACCGCATTGCGCAAACATGAGACGCCGTACGGCCTACGGCCGCGTTCGGTAGTTGATGATGGTCTCGCCGATATCGGGTACAACGACCCGAAGTGAAACGACGTCACCAGCATCGATGTCCTCCAACACGCGCGCGACATCTCGTGGCGTATCCACCGCCGCGTCGTTGATCGCCAGCACGAGCATCCCTCTGCGGACTCCGGCGTTGGCAGCTGCGCTGAACGGGCTCACCTGTGAGATCACGACACCGTCCGTGCGATCGTAGCCCAGCTGGCGGGCAATCTCCGGGGTCAGCGGGGTGACACTGAACCCGAGCACTCGCTCGGTCTGCTCACGCTGATCTTCGCCCTCGGCGGACAGCTCTTCGGTTTCGAAACGCCCCAGCGTTGCCGTCACCGTCTCCCGATCTCCGTCGCGGATCAGGGTCAGCTCCACCGTATCGCCTGGCGCCATGCCCGCCAGGGTCGTGATCAGATCGGTGGCATCTGCCACCGGATCTCCGTTAACCGCCACGATCACGTCGCCGAGCTCGATTCCGGCCACATCGGCGGGCGAGCCCTCGACCACCGAGCTCACATCGGCTCCTCGAACCACATCGAGCCCGTAGGCCTCTGCATCCACGGCTGTGACATCGGTCACACTGACCCCGAGCCGCGGACGCCGGACCTCCCCGTACTCCAAGAGATCGCGGATGACCCGCCGGGCCAGATCGATCGGAATCGCAAAGCCGTACCCGACGAACCGGTTCGAACCGAAGATCGCGGTGTTGATCCCGACGACATCGCCCTGGAGGTTGATCAAGGGACCTCCCGAGTTGCCGGGGTTGATCGCGGCATCCGTTTGAAGGAACGCCTCCAAAGCGGACTGCCCGCGAAGCTGCCGTCCCTTCGCGCTGATGATCCCTGCAGTCACCGTGAAGTCGAGCCCGAGTGGGGAGCCGAGCGCGAGCACCCAGTCGCCCACCCGCGCACTTTCCGAAGAACCGAGGCCGGCAACTGGGAGCTCCTCGCCTTCGGCATCGATCTGGACGACCGCCACGTCCGAGCTCGGATCGCCTCCAATGAGCTTGGCATCGAACTCGCGACCGTCAAGGAGCCGGACATTGATGTAGCTGGCGTCCTCGACCACGTGGTTGTTGGTCACGATGTGACCTCCCTGGTCGATGATGAAGCCCGAGCCAGCCCCCCGTTGTGGCGGACGCTCCTGCTCCTCTCCCGGCGGACCGAAGAAGAACCGGAACGGTGCCGGCACCTGACGCTGCTGACCGGCACCAGCCTCCTTCTCGACCTGGATGAACACCACTGCCGGCATCGTTCCTCGGGCAGCGGCCCGGAACGCGCCGGACAGTGCGGTTGCAGCCTCCATGTTGACGTCTTCCGATGAGCTTCCAAGCTGCTCGGTCACTGGCTGCGGCCTCACCTCGGCCTGCGGCTGCAGGGCTTCGGTCGGCGCTGACCCTCCGCACGCCAGCAGTATGATCGTGAGCAGTGATACGGTGGCAAGAGCGTTCGGTCGCGTGCGCGTCATAACATCCTCCGAGGGTTCTCGCTGCCGGGGTGGCACACCCCGACGGCACTCACCACCAACGTTTTCACTCCTGGACCACTCGCCACCACCAGGGCTTCACTGGGCGTCAAGCCGGGCCTCCCCCGAGCCCGGAATGCTCCGAGCTCAGGTACCGTGCCCTCATGGCTCGACCTCGATTCTTCACTCCCGTCCTGCTGCTCCTCATGCTCGTTCCTCCTGTCATGGCGGGGAGCGCTCCAAACGCCGCATCCGAGGAGACCACGGGTGTCTCGTTGTTTCCCGACGGCACTCTCTTCCCAACCTACATAGCGGATCCGCACCGCACGGGTTTCGGTCTGGAGGTTCTCGGCGCCGCCGACCGGTCGATCCCTCAGAGCAGCGGCACCCGCTTCCGCCTCAGTCTCGGCGGACGCTTCGGTCTCCTCGCATTGCACCCCGACTGGCTCGAGGGTTGGAGATCACAGCTCGTATTGGAGGCCGGCTTCACAGGGCAGTTCGACATCGAGAGCTCCCTCGACAACATCGGCTGGGACGGAGTCTACGGCCTGCAGGTGGAGGCTCGCAGAGCCGACGGCCTGGCCGTCAAGATCGGCACGCGCCATGTCTCCAGCCACGTGGGCGACGAGTACGCCGAGCGCACCGGGCGCCGTCGCATCGGCTACACCCGCGAGGAGATCCTCGCCGCGGTGAGCTGGCGTCCCCGGGCCAAGCTCCGAGCATACGCGGAAGCTGGCTGGGCGTACGGAACGGGTAACGACACCCTGCAGGAGGAGGGCCGCGCGCAAGTCGGGCTGGAGTACACCAGCTCCCCGAGCCCCGAGCCGCAACGATGGACCTGGTACGCCGCCGTCGACGCATCGGCTACCGAGGAGCGGGAGTGGAAGCTCAATCCATCGCTCCATCTCGGCTTTGCGTTCCGTACCGGCGAACGGGACTGGAGGGTCGGCATCGGCTACTCCGACGGTCGCGTCCCGATCGGTGAGTTCTTCTTCCGCGATGAGGCGTACCTCGTCCTCGGCCTCTGGCTGGACGTGTGAGCACCTGGAGAACCCGCAGCCTCGTGGCCGCGGTCCCGGTGCACGGTCGCGGCCCCGGGCCAGAAAGCTGACTGCGCGGAGCTCACACCCCACCGCCTCCCCACCGCAGTGCGATTCCTACCGACCGCTGCGGTGCTGGCAGCGCAAGATCGTCGGCAGAGGGAAGGTACTGCTCATCGAGCAGATTGCTGGCAAACAAACGCAGCACGAGACCGCTGGACAGGGTGTAGCTCAGCGCGGCGGAGACGATCTCCGCGCTGCCGGTCGGCACCTCTCCGGGTCCAGGATCGTCCTTGTCCAGCCGGTGCTGCCACCGCAGCGATCCGCTCCACGGGCCGGACACGTACGTACCACCAACTGTGATGCGGTCCGCTGGCGACTCCGCCAGGGGTGTGCCATCGTCGGCTTGACCGTCGGTGATCTGGCCCGCCCACTCCAGCCGTAACCCATCTGTGGCCTGCCAGAACCCCTCCAGCTCGAACCCCTCGATCGTACCCGAGGTCAGGTTGACGAACGTACGAACACCATCCTCGAGATCGATCCGCTCGATGTAGTCATCGATCTCCGTGCGGTAGAGGTACCCAGCTGCGAACAGGCGCCCTCCGAAGAAACGAACCCCGACATCCGTCGTCACCGAGCGCTCCGGATCGAGATTCCGGTTGGCGACCACCTCGCCTCGACCAGTCGAGCCGCTGAAGAAGCGTTCTGACAGCCCGGGAAACCGGAAGCCGGTCCCCACATTCGCCACGAGCTCGACCCCGTCACCGAGCGGCGCTGTCAGACCGAGAAACCCTGTGGCAGCCGAGTCATCGGTTGTGGCGGCACCGGTGTTGGCCTGCTCGATCCAGGTCAGCCGTCCGCCGACCTCGACTGTCGCGGCGCCGAAGCTCCGGCGCAACGCCGTGTACGCAGCCAGCTCGTCCTGACGCCCATCGAGCGTCGTGAAGGACTCCGTCGCCCCGGTCGACACGTCCGTAACCCACTCGGTCGCCTCGACCCCGCGACGCCCGAAGTAGTCGAGCCCGAACCGCGCGGCAATCTCGGCCGGCAGCTCCAGCTCCCGCTGGAAGTTGAACCCGAGGTCGAGCGCCTCGTTGGTCACCAGGCTCCGCTCGTCAGAGCTCACGTTCCTCGTATCCAGGCTGTTCGGATGCGCGTAGAGGTCCAGGTGCCAGACGCCCGGCCGGCGGATTGCCAGCCGGCCCACCAGGTGCCGCTCCTCCGGGTAGGTCGTGACTCGGCTCGGGTACCGCAGGTTCGGCTTGCCGATATCATCGCCGATCGACGGAGCGAGCAGGAGATCGATCTCGACACCTCTGTCGAGCTCCCACACCCTGCCGATCGTCGCGGAGTACTGCTCGAACTGACTCGGGCGGAGCTCGCCTTCCGGAGTCTCCGTCGCGTTCGACGACCGGCGCGCAAGGCCCAGCGACCAGCCTCCCAGATTCACGCCCACGAGCTGGTAGCTGGCGTCGCCTGCACTCTCCCAACCAGTATCGACGACGAGCTCATCGAACTGTCGCGGTACAGCTTCCAGCACACCGCCGAGCGCACCCGAGCCGTAGTAGGACGAGTACGGACCACGCACCACGTTCACTCGACCCAGCAGCAACGGATCGATGAACGACGCCGTCGCCCCGGCCCGTCGCTCGGTCAGAATCCTCGTGCCGGCCACCAGGGTGAGCACGCGCTGCCCACCGGTTCCACGGATGGAGTAGGCCTGGAACAGACCGCCCTGCCCGTTCTCGGCAACACCGGGAACCGACTCGGCCAGCTCCACGACAGTCGTCACCGGAGCCGGTCGGTCCAGTGGCGAAACCGAGCTGGTCGGAACGGAGACCGGCTGGATCGCAGCACTCGCCTCGCGGTTGGCCGTGACGACGATCTCCCCATACGCTTTCTGCTTCGGCACCAGCACGAGCGTCGACCCGCCGGCGTCACAGCACTCGGTCTCGAGGGTCTGGAACCTCGGATGGATCACTCTCAGAGTGACCGGTGACGTCAGCTCCGCAAACCGGAAAACCCCTTGAGGGCTCGTCATCCGAGACGCGTCCCCGCCAACGACCTCGATCCGAGCCCCTTCAACGGGGACGTTCGTGACGGTCACCACCGTACCCTCCACGGCGGCGGCGGCTGGAAGCGCCACGAGCGCCCCCAGGCACCAGAGCATCACTCGCATCAGCCTCATGCTGTCTCCAATCGTTACGGTCCTCCCGCAGTTACACGACGCCAGGGCTCGATCCCGTGAACGGTTCGCCGTCCGCTCCCCACGGTCGATGCCGGCGCTCACACCGGAGTGGGACTCGAAGCGATTCCTGGCGCAACGCTACCCCCATCATCACCGGTTGGTGAAGCACCGATGGTCCGACCCTCGGAGCTCGTCCGCCGGGCCAGCGCAAGATCGCCACACGCTCGCAGACGCAGCGTCACGGACGTGCAACCACCAAAGTCTCATTGCATCTTCCAAGCTTTCGTTGAGTTCGGCCACGGCTCCGGATTGCGAGCGGCGTCGTCGCGCCCAACAGCCAGCGACTCATCCGCACCACGCCGCCAACCATACCACGAGGGCTTCCGCTGCCAGTGGACACGCCCGGTCTTCGGCGTCTCTGTGAGCCGCCGGCCTCGCTGCCTACGCTTCAATCCGGGCGTCGATTGCGGCCTCCTGGCGCTTCATCAAGATGATCGAAACCACCAGGATCAGGATCACCACACCGAGCACCCCCACCTCGTACAGGGCCAGGGTGAACAGATCCGGCGACTCCTTGAGCAGATGCGCCGCCTCCACCGAGATGGTCAGCAACCGCCGGATCGCCGCCACCAGGCCGACCACCAGAAACGGCACCGGCTGCAGGCTATGGGTCTCGATCGCCGTGGTCACGGTGTACAGCAGCTCCACTGTCATCAAGCCCAGCAGCAGATGCTCGAGCAGCGTGATGATCGCGTCCACCACGCTACCGTGGAACAGGTGCGTCACGAAGTCATACACCGAGAAGCCGAAGATGAAGAACGACGTCAACGCCAGCACCACCGCCGCCAGCAGGTAGATCGCGTTCTCGGTTCCGCGCAGCAGCTGCGACGCCTTCAGAATGATCGGCGATCCGTTCTCCGACGCGTCCGAGGCTCCCCCTCCGTCACGTGTCATCGCGTCCTCCAGGTCTCGTCGCTCCGAGCTACCCCAAGTGTAGCCCCAACTTCGCTCAGAGCTCACCCGGACGCGCGCAGCGAGGCCGAATGCGGACCAGAGATCCGCGGTCCGTGGATGGGCACGTGGACCCATGGGAGAACGAAAGGAGCGCGGACGTCCCGTCCGCAGGATCGGGCCTGCACCGAGGCCGGATGCGGA